>NZ_JAXBLY010000018.1:0-113237 GCF_033963925.1 Rossellomorea sp. YZS02
TCTTTTTTTATGCAATAGATGAATTCTCACCTCACAGGAATAGCTCCTGCGGGAAACGCTGGATAGGTGAGACCCCGCAGGCGCAGCCGAGGAGGCTCACCGCCAGCCCCGCGGAAAGCGAGCACCTGTAGCGGAAATCAACCGCCACTCGCTACATCCAAAAACAACAATATTTACGAAAATAGCTTTTTTTTGATTATCTATAAAGGAAAATATTACATAATAAAAAATGATATAGAAATCGTTATTTCAATGCGATATTTTTAAAAAGAGAGATTTGCCTGAAAATCCTGATGAATGCTGTATTTACACTGTTTTAATAATGTGGGTATTGGGGAAGCATAACTAGTGAGAATGCAATTATAGACCACGATAGGATGTTCATAGTAGGTAAAGAATATATCTTTGCCGAAATTGTGATTCTATGATATAATCTACAATTGCGTGTAAAGACGAAAAATAATATATATACTAGGAGTGTTACCATGACTACAAAATTCGAAACAGGCTCTGTTGTAACAGGTAAAGTTACAGGCATTCAACCATACGGTGCATTCGTTGCACTTGACGAAGAAACACAAGGATTAGTTCACATCTCTGAAATCACTCACGGATTTGTTAAAGATGTTAGTGAGCACCTTTCAGTAGGCGACGAAGTAAAGGTTAAAGTATTATCAGTGGACGAAGCAGCTGGTAAAATCAGCCTTTCTATCCGTGCTACAGAGGAAGCGCCAGCAGCACCTCAAGCAAAACCTGCAGCAGCGAAAAAGCCTCGCCGTCAAGGTCAAGGAAGTGTGAAACAAGCGAACGAAGAAACAACTCCAGCTGGTTTCAACACACTTAAAGACAAACTTGAAGAGTGGATCGAACAATCAGAACGTGAAGATCTAATCAAAAAATAATAACCTAATCAAAAACTGTCCATTCAATGGGCAGTTTTTTTGTTTTATTACAAGCTCCTTACATTCCAATGAGTTCCTTATATAATAGAGGATTTTACCAATATAGTATCGAATAAGTTTTAAAGGAAGAGTAATGGGGAGGTGGAAAGAATTGAAAGAGAAGATAAGTGAACTAATAGAGGGAAATGAGTGTACGCATGTGCTTTATGCCTATCAGGATAGGGAGAAGTATTTGAAAAATACGATAACCTACATTATTGAAGGAATTGAAGCAGGAGAACATGTCATATTAATTGAGAACGAACGAAACATGAACGTATTTAGTAAAGAGCTAAACAGTCGATTAACGAGTGATCAATTAGAAAAGGTCCACTCTGTCAGCAACTTCGACTTTTATCAATCCAGTGGAAGTTATCATCCCCCAGCTATCTATGAGCAACTGATGAAGACAATCACACCCTTTATCGAAAAAGGGATTGCATTTAGATCATGGACAAATGTGGAATGGGGGGAGTTGGAAGACCCATGCTCAATCGTTGATTGGTTCGAGAACGAAACCGACCGGGTGGTCCATGAGCTCAAACTGACTGTCGTCTGTGCTTACGACTCAGAGAAAATGCCAGAGCGACTGGCAGAATCCTTAAAGAAAAATCACGGCCATCTGATGTCCGACTATGATATTTTATCTTCGGTCGTATACAGTCAGTGAAAGAAAGATGATCCTTAAATAGGGTCATCTTTTTTTATGAAAAAATTTTGTCCATTCATGGAGCATTTTGCAATTAATTAACTAAAAATAAAGAATATTTATACAATAAACTTGTCCGTACCTCCCTGATGTCCTATAATGGAAATGAAAGCGCTTAACTAATAAGAGATACATAAAAACAGGAGGGACTTAGATGCTTTATAATAATCCGAACACGGAAGGGTCATTGGTACACTTCAAAGACAAATATGAAAACTTTATCGGTGGGGAATATGTACCGCCGGCAAGCGGGGAGTATTTTGAAAATGTATCACCTGTAACGGGGAAGGTGTTCACAAAAATCGCCCGTTCAAACAAAGAAGATGTTGAAAAGGCATTGGATGCAGCGCATGCTGCCAAGGACGCATGGGGAAAAACTTCTGTAGCTGAAAGGTCAAATATTTTAAATAAAATTGCCGACCGTATAGAAGAAAATCTGGAAATGCTTGCTGTAGCTGAAACATGGGATAATGGAAAGCCTGTCCGTGAAACCATGGCGGCAGATTTACCGTTAGCGGTTGACCATTTCCGTTACTTCGCAGGATGCATCAGAGGCCAGGAAGGATCCTTAGGAGAAATTGATAATGATACGGTTTCTTATCACTTCCATGAGCCGATAGGAGTTGTTGCACAGATCATCCCTTGGAACTTCCCGATTCTGATGGGGGTATGGAAGATTGCCCCGGCCCTTGCTGCAGGAAACTGCGTGGTATTGAAGCCGGCAGAGCAGACACCAGCTTCCATCATGGTTCTTGTTGAACTGATAGAAGATCTGCTGCCTAAAGGCGTATTGAACGTGGTACAAGGGTTTGGCGTGGAAGCAGGTAAACCTCTTGCTCAAAGTAAGCGTGTCGGTAAAGTAGCCTTCACGGGTGAAACGACAACAGGGCGTCTGATCATGCAATATGCTTCTCAGAACATCATCCCTGTCACATTGGAGCTTGGTGGTAAATCACCTAATATCTTCTTTGAAGACGTCATGGATCATGATGATGACTTCCTTGATAAGGCAGTGGAAGGTTTCGTCATGTTTGCGCTGAATCAAGGAGAAGTGTGTACATGTCCTTCAAGAGCACTGATTCAGGAATCGATCTACGATAAGTTCATGGAGCGCGCAATCGAACGTGTGAAGCAAATTAAACAGGGGAATCCGTTGGATACAGATACAATGCTCGGTGCCCAGGCTTCTCAAGAACAATTGGATAAGATTCTCTCTTATATCGAAATCGGAAAAGAAGAAGGTGCAGAATTACTTATCGGCGGTGAGCAAAATACCCTGGATGGGGATCATGAAACAGGTTTCTATGTGAAGCCGACGGTATTCAAAGGAAACAACAAAATGCGGATTTTCCAGGAAGAAATCTTTGGTCCGGTTGTTTCTGTTACAACATTCAAAACGAAAGAGGAAGCACTTGAAATCGCCAATGATACTCTTTATGGACTCGGAGCAGGAGTATGGACACGGGATATGAACACGGCTTACCGTTTCGGTAGAGAGGTTCAGGCAGGACGTGTATGGACCAACTGCTATCACCAATACCCGGCACATGCTGCATTCGGTGGCTACAAAATGTCCGGAATCGGTCGTGAAAATCATAAAATGATGCTATCACACTATCAACAAACGAAGAATTTACTAGTCAGCTATAGTCCTAAAGCGTTAGGATTCTTCTAAAATGGAACAGAGACTAGAGGCGACGGAGCAGGCGCTCCAGCTGATTGAAACGTTAAAGGGTAAGCACGGCGCCCTTTTGTTTCACCAGTCTGGAGGATGTTGTGATGGCAGTTCTCCCATGTGCTTAAGTCAAGATGACCTGATCATCGGAGACAGTGATGTATTGGTAGGTACTGTAGCCGACTGTCCTTTCTATATGAATGAGCAGCAATATGAGTATTGGAAGCACTTCAGGATTATATTGGATGTAAGGGAAGGTAGAGGAGGAGTATTTTCCCTGGAATCCACGGAAGGCGTACGCTTTATAACGGATTCTAAATTAATTAAAGCATGACACAAGATTTCTGAAATTCAATTAAGAGGCAGCCTATTGTATAGGTTGTCTCTATTTTTATGCCTGGATACGTTATTTTAAGTAATTATTAATTTAAAATTATTATAATTTGTAATTGACTTTTGTGATCAGATAGATAAAATATAACTATGATTATTTAATAATAATTATAAACTGAAGGAGTGGAAGAAATGGATAGAAGAAAGCTAACAACGAACCAGGGAGCCCTGATCGGAGATAATCAGAATTCTATTACAGCAGGAGAAAGAGGTCCTACGCTGCTGGAAGATTATCAGCTAATTGAGAAACTGGCGCACTTTGATAGAGAAAGGGTTCCTGAGAGAGTAGTTCATGCAAGGGGAGCAGGAGCACATGGAATCTTCATTACTAAAAACAGTATGAAAAAATATACAAAAGCAGCTATTTTTCAGGATGCCGGTAAAGAAACCCCTGTATTCGCCCGTTTCTCTACGGTGGTCCATGGTCAACATTCCCCGGAAACCCTTCGCGATCCCCGTGGGTTTGCGGTCAAATTTTATACAGAAGAGGGAAACTGGGATTTCGTAGGGAATAACCTTCCTGTTTTCTTCATTCGGGATGCCATGAAATTTCCTGACATGGTCCATTCTTTAAAGCCAAATCCTCAAACGAATATTCAGGAACCTGAAAGATACTGGGATTTCATGTCCTTGACACCGGAATCAACAAATATGCTGCTTCATCTCTATACAGATGAGGGGATACCGGCTAATTACAGACAAATGCGCGGTTCGAGTGTACATGCTTATAAGTGGGTAAACGAAGCAGGGAATACCGTATATGTAAAATTAGGGTGGAAACCTAAGCAAGGCATCGAAAATCTATCATCTGAAAAAGCAGAAGAAATTCAAGGGAAGGACTTTAATCATGCGAGTCGCGATTTATATGAGTCAATTGAGAAAGGGAATTTCCCTGAATGGGATCTATATGTTCAAGTACTGGATCCGATGGAGATGGATGAATTCGATTTCGATCCTCTGGATGCAACCAAGGATTGGCCAGAAGACGACATCCCCTCACAATTTGTAGGAACTATGATATTAAATAAAAATCCTGAAAACATCTTTGCTGAAACAGAGTCAGTCGGCTTTAATCCCGGGGTGTTAGTGAACGGGATGCTTCCATCTGAAGATAAATTACTTCAAGGAAGGCTATTTTCATATTCTGATACACAACGTTACCGGATCGGCGCAAATTACATGCAGCTTCCGATCAATTGCCCCTTCGCCCAAGTGGCCAATAACCAAAGGGATGGTCATATGCCTTTCAAACAGCAAACCGGATCAGTGAACTATGAGCCGAACAGCTTTGCCGATACGCCGAAAGAGGTTGAGGGTTATACAGAAGTTCACCAGCCGATGACGGGTGAACGAGGAAGGCAGAAGATACGGAAAACAGATGACTTCGGCCAGGCGGGAATCATTTATAGAAGTTACCCGGCTGAAGTGAAAGAGCAGGTTTTGAAAAATATTTCTGCGGAGCTATCCATCATTGACGAAAGAATAGCCCTCCGCGCCGTATGTAATTTTTTCCGTGCGGATGTTGAGCTCGGTAAGAAGCTGGCTAAGCGAATCGGTGTGGATTTAACTCCATATTTACAACATATGTCATAAAACGGAAGAGTACCAGACTCGCTCATGATGGGGTCTGGTACATTGTTTTGGTTAAAGAAGATAGGGGGGGATGGTGGGTGTGATCAGATATCGACCATTCTACCTAAATCGACAAAATCCCCCAGGCAACTCCGTCCTAAACACACCTCTCCGCGAAAAAAACCACTTCCCGAAAAAGAAAGTGGCATCAAACCAATTAAAATGAATTCCGCTCAATCCCGTACTTCCGTATCCTATACTGCAGATTCTGCCTGCTCATCCCCAATGATTTGGCGGTTTTGGTGATATTAAATTCATGGTACTTCAATGCTTTCTGTATATAATAGGTTTCCGCTTCCTCCATGAATATCTCCAATGGCTTGATTTCGGTCCCCGATTGGTAGAGGAACTCGGATTCATCCTGACTTTCTTCACCGCCGGCTGTATGATGAATCCTCTGCCTGAATCCAAATGGAAGGTGGCTGAAGCCGATTTTCTCTTCGAACCTCACCAAATTAAATGCACCTTCTATAACATGTTCAAGTTCCCGGACGTTTCCCGGCCAGTCATATTGTTGGAAGATGCCATGGACCTCATC
This sequence comes from Rossellomorea sp. YZS02, assembly GCF_033963925.1. Taxonomy (NCBI): domain Bacteria; kingdom Bacillati; phylum Bacillota; class Bacilli; order Caryophanales; family Bacillaceae; genus Rossellomorea; species Rossellomorea sp. YZS02. Next base: position 5,889 of record NZ_JAXBLY010000018.1, read on the forward strand.
GGATATCCCTTTGATGTTCATCGCAAAATGATGGTTGAACTGATCGATGAAATAGTCCACAAGCTCCGGCAGATCGCCTTTTCTCGAACGGAGAGAAGGGATGAAAACAGACACGATGCTAAGACGATAGTAAAGATCCTTCAAAAGACGGCCCTCTGCAATGGCGTCGATGGGATCTTCGTTCACGGTCGCCATCACCCGGACGTCAAATGGAAGGTCACTCCCTTCGGAGAAGAAGTTTAAGAGCTTCTCTTGAAGGGAAGGGGATAATGAGTTGATTTCGTCGAGCAACAGCGTTCCTCCCTGAGCCTGGTGGAAGAGGGAGGGGCGGCGGTCTTCTGGATTGCTTTGTTCTTTTAGATCCTGAAATAACGCTTCTTCGAGCATGTCGTCACTTAAGGAAGAACAATTCAGGGTGACGAAAGGACGATTGGCACGGGCGCTGTCGTTGTGAATGCTCTGGGCAAAGAGTTCTTTCCCGGTCCCGATTTCACCGCAAATCAATACTGGGGAAGAGGTCCTCGTCGCCTGCCTGCCGGTTTCTACGGCATCCATTAGTCGGGGGTGATGCCCGATGATGCTGTCAAAAGTGAAAAAGCTGCTTGGCTTTTTATGTACCTGGTCCCTCATCACCTTTTCAAGTTTGGTGATATCCCTTGCAATTTCAATGGCCCCAATCAGTACATCACCGTGAAAAATCGGAAAAGTATCATTCATCGTCGTGATTTCAATCCCGTTCATATTGAAATACGTTTGCTTCACATTGAGGGTGGGCTCATTTGTGTTCAAGACTTTCAACAGGGTGCTTTCTTCCTCTGAGTGAAACTGGAAGACATCCAGCAGATTTTTATCCAGGACGTCTTCGATTTCCATCCCTTCAATTTCCCGCATCTTGCGATTGTAGATGATGGTCCTTCCCGTCGAGTCGATGACATGGACGCCTGATTCAAGATGTTCGGCAACCTTTTCGTACATATACAACCGTTTTTCAAATTCCAGCATACGGTCTCTCTCCTCTTCAATATCGATTGGAATGTCTGGAGCGTTCCATTTCGTGCAAATTTATCGTCAATTCAAAGGTCAATTCAGGTTATTTTTAGAAAAAGAATGGGATAATAGAAAATTTTTAAAAAACTCTTGAAAAACGCAACTATCTTTTGCATTATTATAAGTGTAAGGGTTTTCTAAATGCAAATTTTTTTTGCATATCTGATAATGACCTTTTCACTCCAGATTAAGAGTGGAAACAGGAGGAGCCTATGGATACAGTTGCTCTCTCCTTGTATTTAAATATTCAATCGCTTTTTATCACGTTAGGAGGAATTTTTCATGGCAGTTAGTACTCATTCGATCATCGAACAAACGGAAAAGTATGGTGCAAAGAACTATCATCCCCTACCAATCGTTATCTCAGAAGCAGAAGGTGTATGGGTCAAGGATCCTGAAGGAAATAAATATATGGATATGCTTAGTGCCTATTCGGCGGTAAACCAGGGTCACCGTCATCCAAAGATCATCCAGGCGTTAAAAGATCAGGCAGATCGTGTGACTTTGACTTCACGTGCGTTCCATAATGATCAATTGGCTCCTTGGTATGAAAAGATTTGTCAGCTGACAGGTAAAGACATGGCCCTTCCGATGAACACAGGTGCCGAGGCAGTGGAAACGGCAATCAAGACGGCTCGCCGCTGGGCATATGATGTGAAGGGTGTAGCAGAGAACAGTGCAGAAATCATCGCATGTAACGGGAATTTCCACGGAAGGACGATGACAGCTGTTTCCCTTTCTTCAGAAGAAGAATACAAGCGTGGGTTCGGTCCGATGCTTCCTGGGATCAATCTGATTCCTTACGGTGATCTTGAAGCTTTGAAAGAAGCGATTACTCCAAACACAGCAGCGTTTCTCATTGAACCGATCCAGGGTGAAGCAGGAATCGTTTTCCCACCTAAAGGGTTCATGAAAGCGGCATATGAATTATGTAAGGAAAATAACGTTCTATTCATCGCGGATGAAATCCAGGCAGGTCTTGCCCGATCTGGAAAAATGTTTGCTTGTGAGTGGGAAGATGTCGATCCTGACATGTACATCCTTGGAAAAGCACTGGGTGGGGGAGTATTCCCGATTTCATGTGTTGTGGCAGATGAAGAAGTGCTGGGCGTATTCAATCCAGGTTCACATGGATCTACTTTCGGGGGGAACCCAATGGCATGTGCCGTTTCCGTTGCATCACTGGATGTCTTGATCGATGAAGATCTTGCAGGCCGTTCTCTTCAAATGGGAGAATACTTCATGAGTAAACTTCGTGAGATAGATAATCCTATGATTAAGGAAGTTCGTGGTAGTGGATTGTTTATCGGGGTTGAACTGAATGAACCAGCCCGTAAATACTGTGAACAGCTGAAAGAAGAAGGATTGCTTTGTAAAGAAACACATGACACGGTGATTCGCTTTGCCCCGCCACTTGTCATCTCACAGGAAGACCTTGATTGGGCCATTGAGAGAATCAAGAAAGTATTGTCTTAATACGTCTTCGGGTAAAAAGATTTTTTCCTGAAACAGGTCAAAAAAAGCAGGAAAATAAAAATTATTTCTTTCCCAAGTCAATGGTTTAAGATACGGTAATATGTTACAATTACAACGTTTCAGATCACATAATAAAGAGGCGAATGTTTACAATGGGAGAAAACCTTAATCTGTTTACTTCTACACAGCATGTCATCAATGATGCTTTATCAAAGCTTGGATATACGGAAGAAATGTATGAACTTCTGAAAGAGCCGGTTCGTATGTTGACCGTACGTATCCCGGTTCGAATGGACGATGGCAGTATCAAAGTATTTACAGGCTACCGTGCTCAACATAATGATGCAGTAGGTCCTACCAAAGGTGGCGTACGATTCCATCCTGAAGTCGATGAAGAGGAAGTAAAGGCTTTATCTATGTGGATGAGCTTGAAGTGCGGCATTGTGGATCTGCCATATGGTGGAGGGAAGGGCGGGATCATCTGTGATCCGAGAACGATGTCCTTCACTGAACTGGAGAAGCTGAGTCGCGGATACGTCCGTGCCATCAGTCAGATTGTCGGACCTACAAAGGATATCCCGGCTCCTGATGTGTACACAAACTCTCAGATCATGGCATGGATGATGGATGAATACAGCCGACTCCGTGAGAATGATTCACCAGGATTCATTACAGGTAAACCGATTGTTCTGGGTGGTTCTCAAGGTCGTGAGAAAGCAACAGCTCAAGGTGTGACCATCTGTATCGAACAGGCAGCAAAGAAACGCGGCATCGAGATTAAAGGTGCACGTGTCGTCATCCAAGGCTTTGGAAACGCCGGCAGTTTCTTAGCGAAGTTCATGCACGATGCAGGTGCCAAGGTAATCGCTATTTCCGATGCCCATGGTGCCCTCCATGATCCGGCCGGTCTGGATATTGATTATCTATTGGACCGCCGAGATAGCTTTGGTACGGTCACGACCTTATTTGAAAACACGATTTCAAATAAAGAATTATTGGAGCTCGAGTGTGACATCCTTGTACCTGCTGCGATTTCCAACCAGATCACGGAAGAGAATGTCTATGATATTAAAGCATCCATTGTAGTAGAAGCTGCAAACGGTCCGACTACCTTTGAAGCAACACGAATCCTGTCCGAGAGAGGAATCCTCCTTGTTCCCGACGTACTTGCAAGTGCCGGTGGAGTAACGGTTTCTTACTTCGAATGGGTTCAGAATAATCAGGGGTATTACTGGACGGAAGAAGAAGTAAACGAGAAGCTTTATGCTAAACTTGTCGAAGCTTTCAACAATGTATACGAAACATCTCAGAATCGTCGAGTGAATATGCGACTAGCCGCATACATGGTCGGCGCACGCAAAATGGCTGAAGCCTCAAGATTTAGAGGTTGGGTGTAACGATCGCATGAATCAGAGAACGTATCCTCATAATGGGTACGTTCTTTTTGCGTCTTTAAAGGAATTTAGCCAAAAATGTAGAAATGATTAAAAAGCGTTGATTTAGGGTAAGATCATTGAAATTGACATAGGGGTAGTTTCGTCGTACGATATTTATGTTCTTATGTTTAAACTGTTAAACATTTTAGATTCGGAGGGAACCAAATGTCTACTGAATTATTCATAGAGGAAGCTTCATCGGAAGCGATCGAATCCAGCCTTCAAAAACATAAGCAATTTTTCAAATCTGGGGTGACAAGACCCATTGAATACAGAAAAGAACTGTTGGAGAAATTCTCCACCGTCATCAAAAATCATGAAACAGAGATAATCGATGCACTGAAAAAAGATTTAAATAAGTCAGAGATGGAAACGTATGCGACAGAGATTGGGATCCTACTGGAGGAAATTCGATTCGTTCTCAAGCATATTGACGAGTGGGCTGAACCGAAAAAAGTGAAAACAGCGAAGACCCATATCGGTTCAAAAGCGTACACGGTACCGGAGCCCTACGGAGTCACTTTGATCATCGCGCCATGGAACTATCCGATTCAGCTGGCGCTTGCACCGGTCATCGGAGCGATCACAGCAGGGAATACCGCTATCATAAAGCCGTCAGAACTAACTCCTACCACTTCTGCATTATTGGCTCAAATGATCAACACACACTTTGACCCGAGACAGCTCTTCGTCATTGAGGGGGGAGTGGAGACGACACAGACCCTTCTGAAGCAATCGTTTGATTATATCTTTTTCACCGGGAGTGTGCCTGTTGGGAAAGTAGTCATGGAAGCTGCAGCCAAGCAGTTAATCCCTGTTACCCTTGAACTCGGAGGGAAAAGCCCTTGCATCGTGGACGAAACGGCAGATATCCCCCTTGCGGCCAAGAGGATTGCTTTCGGTAAGGTGACGAACGCAGGTCAGACCTGCATTGCGCCGGACTATCTATTCATCCATAGCAGCAAGAAGGATGAATTCATCACCGAATTTAAGAAAACGGTGATTGACTTCTATGGAACAGAACCTTTGAAAAGTGATAAATTCGGTCGAATTGTCAACGAGCGGCACTTCGATCGGTTGACCAGTTATTTGGAAGATGGGGAAATCCTTCTGGGAGGAAATGTGGATTCTGCAAGTTTAAAAATAGAGCCAACGTTGATGAAGCCAAGAGATTTTTCAGTTCCGGTGATGCAGGATGAAATATTCGGCCCTGTTTTTCCAATGATAGAATTTGAGGAAATTGAGGAAGTCATTGACTTTGTGACAGAACGGCCGAAACCGCTGGCATTATATTTGTTTACAAGCAATCCCATTACAGAAGAAAAGATCAACAGATCGATTTCCTACGGAGGAGGGTGTGTAAATGATACCCTCATGCACATCGTAACGCCTTATCTTCCTTTTGGTGGGGTTGGGGAAAGTGGTATCGGGAATTATCACGGTGAATCAAGTTTCTCAACCTTCTCCCACTACAAGAGCATCTTGAAACAGACGACGAAATTCGATATGAGTTTCCGATATCCTAGCGGGCGATTCGGTATGCAGATCATTAAAAAGTTGTTGAAATAAAGAAAGGTGACCCGGATGGGGTCACCTTTTGTGTGCATTTATCTCGTTGGTTCTGTATGTGGTTCTCTTTCAAGCTCTTCCGTCGGTTTGAATAACAGACCAAGGTTTATGAGACCTGCAATTCCGACTAAACCGTAAACAATACGGGATAAAGCTGCATCTTGACCACCAAAGATGGCTGCAACAAGATCAAATTGAAAGAAACCGATAAGTCCCCAGTTGACAGCACCGATGATCGTAAGAACCAATGCAATACGTTGAATTCCACTCATGTTGTTTTCCTCCTACTATTCAATGGCTCATTTATACGTTTCCCTTCGTGAACATTCCTATTCAATGTGCCCATAATAAAATTTCCTTGTGCAGTTTCTTTGCAATTTGGGGATGATATATTCGATAATAGAAAATGTGTTCAAAACATTTTGGGTAACGAAAGATGTCGGCCCTTATTAAATACAGGGAGGTAACAAACAATGAATGAATTTACTTTTTATAATCCGACTAAATTAATTTTTGGTAAAGGACAAGTAGAACAATTAAAAGAATTGGTACCTCAATATGGTAAAAAGGTGCTTGTTGTTTACGGCGGAGGCAGCATCAAACGTAATGGTCTTTATGATCAGGTCATGTCGCTCCTTAAAGGCATCGATAGTGAAGTTTTCGAATTATCAGGCGTTGAACCGAACCCGCGTCTTTCCACTGTTAGACGTGGAGTGGAAATCGCTAAAGAAAATAATATCGATTTCATCCTTGCGGTTGGTGGCGGAAGCGTCATCGATTGTACGAAAGCCATCGCAGCCGGTGCAAAATATGACGGAGATGCCTGGGATCTTGTGACGAAGAAGGCTTTTGCAAAAGAAGCTCTTCCATTCGGAACGGTTCTTACCCTTGCTGCCACTGGTTCTGAAATGAATGCCGGATCGGTCATCACGAACTGGGAAACGAATGAGAAATACGGTTGGGGAAGCCCGGTCACATTCCCGCAATTCTCGATTCTTGATCCTGAAAATACCTTCACAGTACCGAAGGATCATACAATCTATGGAATGGTTGATATGATGAGTCACGTGTTTGAGCAGTACTTCAATAATGCCACAAACACACCGCTTCAGGACCGTATGTGTGAATCGGTACTGAATACCGTTATCGAAACGGCTCCTAAGTTGATCAATGATCTTGAAAACTATGAGCTTCGCGAGACCATTTTATACTCTGGTACAATCGCACTTAACGGAATGCTGCAAATGGGATACAACGGTGACTGGGCAAGTCATAATATCGAGCATGCCGTGTCTGCTGTATATGACATCCCTCATGCAGGTGGACTTGCAATCATCTTCCCGAACTGGATGAAGCATAATCTGAAAGTGAATCCTTCTCGATTTGCTCAGCTGGCAGAACGCGTATTCAACGTCGATCCCGCTGGTAAATCGGAAGAAGAAGTGGCCCTTGAAGGAATTGATAAGCTTCGTGAATTCTGGTCAAGCCTTGGAGCTCCAACACGCCTTGCGGACTATGATATCGATGATAGCCAGATCGACCTTATGGCCGACAAAGCAATGGTGAACGGAGAATTCGGTAACTTCAACAAACTGAACAAAGAAGACGTACTTGCCATTTTGAGAGCATCACTGTAAATAAATGGGGAGGGACGGACCTCGTGAAGAGAGGTCCGTCCCTCTTTTTTAGCGGGTGTTTTGGTAAATTTAGTTAATTGGCTGGATTTGGAGTGTTTTCGGCTGGATTGTTGTAGAATTCGGCTGGTTTTCGGCTCGTTTCGGCTGGATAAGTGCACAAATCGGCTGGATTCAAAACCATTTCGGCTGAATTCCAATGTATCCCCCTTCCGAAGCTTCAACGGTTTCCACAAGATTCCACCACTTCCACTCCGGATTCCCCATTTTCCCTTCATAAGTTCATATAAAAGGCGGTTTTCTTCCCAGTAATTAGGGGAACATAAACAGGTGAGGCAAGGCATCGATAAAAAGTTTACAATGCACGCGCTTACATAAAGGGAGCTTTCTTGATTCTCTCGTCAGCTTTCGATAAAGTGAGATAGAAGAAAATAATTATTTAATCGGAGGATGGTTATGACACACATTCGTTTTGATTATTCAAAAGCGTTATCGTTTTTTGGAGAACACGAACTTACATACTTAAGTGATGCTGTGAAGGTTGCTCATCATTCACTACATGAACAAACAGGTGCCGGGAGCGACTTCCTTGGTTGGATCGACCTTCCTGTAGACTATGACAAAGAGGAATTTTCCCGCATTCAAAAATCTGCTGAGAAAATTAAAAATGATTCTGACATTCTGCTTGTCATCGGTATCGGCGGATCTTACCTCGGTGCGCGTGCAGCGATCGAGATGTTGAACCACAGCTTCTATAACGCCCTGCCGAAGGATAAGCGTTCAACACCGCAAGTGTTATTCGTTGGACAAAACATCAGTTCTACCTACATGAGAGACTTAATGGATCTTCTGGATGGGAAAGACTTCTCCATTAATGTCATCTCAAAATCAGGTACAACGACAGAGCCTGCACTCGCTTTTCGTATCTTCCGCAATATGCTTGAAGAAAAGTACGGAGTGGAAGAAGCACGAAAACGCATTTATGCCACTACGGATAAGTCAAAGGGTGCCCTAAAGACATTGGCAACGGATGAAGGCTATGAAACATTTGTCGTTCCTGATGATATCGGAGGCCGTTACTCTGTCCTGACAGCAGTAGGATTGCTTCCGATTGCTGTCAGTGGGGTGGAAATCGAAACGATGATGAACGGTGCCGCACAGGCTCGTGAAGATTTCGGTAAATCGGAACTGACTGAGAATCCTGCGTATCAATACGCTGCGGTTCGTAATGCTCTTTACAACAAAGGAAAAACCATCGAAATGCTCATTAACTACGAGCCAGGACTGCAATATTTCGCGGAATGGTGGAAGCAGCTGTTCGGAGAAAGTGAAGGGAAAGACCAGAAAGGGATTTATCCTTCATCTGCAAACTTCTCTACGGATCTTCATTCTCTTGGACAATATGTTCAGGAAGGACGACGTGATATTTTTGAAACAGTCATCAAAGTTTCAGAGCCCCGTCATGAGCTGAAAATCGAGAAAGCAGACAGTGATTTGGATGGATTAAACTATCTTGCTGGTGAGACAGTGGATTTCGTGAACAATAAAGCGTTCGAAGGGACACTGCTAGCACACACAGATGGAGGGGTTCCGAACCTGATTGTAGAAATCCCTGCCATGGATGCATACACATTTGGTTACCTAGTGTACTTCTTCGAGAAAGCATGCGCTATGAGCGGATATCTTCTTGGAGTGAACCCATTCGATCAGCCGGGAGTGGAAGCGTATAAAGTGAATATGTTTGCACTTCTTGGAAAACCTGGTTTCGAAGAGAAGAAAGCTGAGCTTGAAAAACGCCTTAAATAATAAAGAAAGAGCACCGTGTGGAAACTCGGTGCTCTTTTTACATTTTTCTTTCGCTTTGGGAGAAACTATCCCTAAAAGAAAGGGGATGCATCCATGTGATTGAGCTTTCATCGACGATTGAAGGAAAACATTATCAACTGTATAAACTTGAACAGCTATTAAAGCCGCTTGGATATTCGATCGGCGGGAATTGGGATTATGATCACGGCTATTTTGATTATAAAATTGATGAAGAAGTCGGCTATCAATTTTTAAGAGTGCCGTTTACCTCTGTAGACGGTCAGTTGGATTCAAGAGGCGCTACCGTTGAATTCGGAAAACCGTTCCTTCTTTCCCATAAATATCAGATAGGATTGGATGACTTCGCGTCAACGGGCAGCTTCTCCGGTTCTGTCAATCAATTCTCAGAGCCCCAGGATCCCGATGCGAGCTTTCCTGAAGAGTACGTTGCCGTAGGGAAAGAACTCGTCAAAGAACTTGAGAATACGTTGTTTTCTAATTAGATATCACAAGCAGCTCGTCTGATGATTCAACGAGAGTCGTTAAAGGAGGATTCACGGATGTGTTTTCTCCTTTTTTTATGCCCAGAAGGATGATGTTGTTCTTGAGCAGGTGTCCACTAAGAGAGTGGAAGTTTTCATTGATGTACTCTTCTGCAACAGGAATCAGCTTCAGATTATTTCCTTTAAGGTGATTCAACAGCTTTAAGATCGTTTTGGACATTCCTTGAGATATGATGCTGTTCATCATCACATAGCTTGTCTGCATATTGGTCTGGATGACTTCATCCGCACCTGCCCGCTTCGCATTTGCCACTTGATCCTTTTGAAGGATTTCCACCACTGTATACAATTCGGGATGATTTCCTTTAATGGCAAGGAGCGTCAAGACGGAATTCATATCTGATGTCATCTCATCTTTATTTTGATCGGCTGTGATGATGGCGATCGATGCTTCTTTCAAATTGACTTTCTTCAGGATTGAATCCCTGAAAGGAGTCCCTTTTACAAAATGGATATGATGATTGTTATAGGGGTTCTTTTGAAGGGTTTCATCGACCAGGATAATATCACAGGAAGACTGAAGGGAGGTCAGTTGATTGATCACTTCCCGTGCCCGTTCATTCCACCCGACAATCACGACATGTTCTTTTCCTTTATATGTGGCCTTTCCTTCCAGATAGGCATTCTGAGTCATGACGGTTTCCGCTGCCAGTGTGACGAAATAGGTTGAAAGGAACCCTGCACCAACCAGGATGAGCACAATCCCAAGCAATCGCCCCTCCCATGTTAATGGAACGAAATCTCCGTAACCTACCGTAGATGTCGTAATGATGGCCCACCAGATCCCGTCGAATAAGGAAGGGAAAGTATCAGGTTCTATAAAATGAATGATGGTGCCAAATGACAGCATCAGCGTGATGGCAATCATGAATATACGTATAACTAAAGGCCAGCGCAAGAACCCATGAAACAATTGCTGTACCATTCTACCAGCTCCTTTTTCATCTGCACTGACCATTATTTCCTTTTCAGGTTCGTCTCATAACTATTGAAGCCATTCTTTCTTCAATAAGCTGTACATATTGGCATCATAGGCATGGCCATCTTGAAGGATATATTCCCTTAGAAGCCCTTCCTGCTTGAAACCAAGCTTTTCGACCACTCTTGAAGAAGCTTTGTTGTAAGGGACGATAACCGCTCCGACGCGGTTCATTCCTTTGTCCGAGAAGAGATAGCTGATGAGCGGGGAAAGTGCTTCTCCCATGATTCCTTTGCCCCATTGATCGGGTGTCAAATCGTATCCGATCTCGCAGCGTTTATATGCCTTGGATATGGCGTGGAACCCGCATGTCCCGATCATCTTGTCAGCCTGTTTTTCAACAATGGCAAAGCGCATCGGACCGCCTGATTCCAAATGTTTTTCATAGTTTTCCACCATGCTGACCGCTACATCTTTTGAATCGATCGGACTCATCCCGAAATAGGCAAGGACCTCTTCGGAAGTATAGAGCTCGTATAGGAAATCGATGTCATTCATGGTGATTTGTCTTAGAATTAATCTCTCCGTTTCAAATACTGGGTATTTTTCCAAAATTATCAACTCCTCGTGAAAGAAAGTATATCATGGAATGATTATTGGAGGAGTAGAAAGTTTCATGGATTCCCTTTTCATTAGAAATCAATCTGGTGAGGAAGTATCGTGAAGGATATTACTCCAGAAGAAAAAAAGCCCCTGTCTGGTTGGACAGAGGCTACCTCATGTGAAATTTATACCCGAAGATTGTGCGTCTTTTCTTTCTGCCATTGGGAGTCTTTCACATTTATTAAAAGAGAACGATTCAACTCGGATACGGACGTTTGTCCGGAGAGGGCCAGTGTCAAATCAAGATCGGCCAGGACATTCCGGATCACATCTTTCACCCCTTGCTCTCCGGCGAGGGTCAGACCGTACATATAGGGTCTTCCCAGGAGAATCGCGCTTGCGCCAAGGGCCAGTGCTTTTACCACATCCGCTCCACGTCTGATTCCACTGTCAAATAGGATGGGGATTCGTCCGTCCACAACCTGACTAATCAGGGGCAATGTGTCTAAGGTACCGATAGCCCCGCCTACCTGTCTGCCTCCGTGATTCGAGACGATGACCCCATCGATCCCGTGGTCTATGGCAAGCTGAGCATCTTCAGGGTGAAGGATTCCTTTCAGGAGGATCGGCAGACTAGTGTGTTCCCTGAGAAACCCGAGGTCTTCCCATGTCAGGGCAGCATTGCCAAATATCCTTGCCCAAAGTGCCGCTGCTGCCTTCTTATCCTTCTCTGGGGGATCTTTCAGCATGGAACGGAAGGCTGGATCTTTGACATAATTCCCGACGCCTTCCCCCCATAGGAAAGGAAGATATGTGTTTTCAAGATCTGATTCACGCCATGCCATCATCGGGGCGTCCAACGTTACGACGATGGCAGAGTATCCGGCTGATTCTGCCCTCTTGAGCATGCTCGATGCAATCTCCGGCTCCCTGCTCCAGTACAGCTGGAACCATCTCGTGGCGTCACCCATGACGGCAGCGATTTCTTCCAAAGAAAAGGTAGAGGCGGAGCTTGCAATGAACGGAACATTCATGGAAGCTGCCGCACGGGCAGATGCCAGTTCCCCGTCCCCATGAACAATGGATTGCACACCGATGGGAGCAAGCATAAGAGGGGATGGGAAGGTTTCTCCCAATAGTGTCACACTGAGGTCGCGATTTTCCGTGTTCCTCAGCATGCGGGGGACAATCTGCCAGCTCTCGAGAGCATGTCTGTTGGCACGCATCGTCTCCTCACCACCGGCGCCACCCGCTACATAATAAAAAGGGCCGTCCTCAAGCTTTTCCCTGGCCAGTCGTTCCAGTTCCTCAAACCGAAATGGAATGGAGGGACGGACCTTTCCCTGATAGATTTCATTTTGGACTGTATTTCCATATTGATTCATTGAATTCGTCTCCTTTCTATATGTGCCGCGGGGGTGCAAATAGAAAAAGGAAGCGTATGTCATCGGCGGGCTGTCCTTTTATAAGAAAATCGTATCGTCATTATACAGAATAGTCAATCAATTAAAAAGGGAATAAGTCCGATCCTAAAGACCGGACTCCTCCGTTTATATCCCGACCTGCTCCTCAATTGCATCCAACTTCTTTTCAAGCTCATCAGACACGGTCTTCACTTCTTCCCGTTTCTTGGATTCCAGGTCATTCATGTAATTTCTGATTTTCTCCTGACGTTCGTCGAAAAGGGAAGAGATGGCCTCCCGTTTCTCCGAATCAATCAGTTTCTCTTTTTCCAGGCGATTGAGTGTTTGTGTCAGCCTGTTTTGTTCATTTTGCCGCATGCTTTGATAAGTGGAGAAGATTTCCCTTATCGCATTATAATGGTCAACCGTCGTCCATACATTGTCGCTGAACCGGTTGACGACCCACCATCTCCACGTATTTTTATCGATCGCTTCTTTCCAAACATTTTCAATCTCGGATAGTTGATGTTTCGTTTTGACGGAAGAGTATTCTCCACCGCCGGCTTTGGCGACTTTCTTAAGTTGCTCATCTGCTTCAGTGTCCACATCGAATCCGATGATGTTGATTTTGACATTGGTGTTATCAGCCTTCACCTTTTGAGCTGCCTTCACTGGATCGCCATCACAGGTTTCAATCCCATCGCTCACCACGTAGATGAAGTTCTCCGTATTTTCGTCACTTCGGGAAGAAAGTTGTTCGTTGGCTAATTCGATACTCGCTGCAAGCGGAGTCCAGCCCCTGGGATCGAATTTCGACAGTGATTGTGAGAAAGCGGATCCGTCATAGGGCTGCAGTGGGTAAAATGATTCAACGGCCTGACATGACATCTCTTTGTCTGAATCACTTCCTGTCCCCTTGTGTCCGAACGCAATCAGGGAAACATTCACGGATCCGGGAAGTTCCTTTGCGAGACGATCCAGGCTTACCTTGGCAAGGGACATCTTGCTTTCACCTTCCACGTCGGCTTTCATGCTTCCGCTTGAATCGATCAATAAAGCGACATTCACCTTTTTGTCTTTTTTCTGGGTGATTTCATCCATTTCGATGTCCTGCAGGAGTCGTCCGTCCGGCAATTTCAATTCATCATACACAACCTCATATTCTTCAAGCTCTGAGGCAATGTCTCCATATCCGGTCTGAAGGTTGGATAGGATGGAGTGTGCCCACTCCTGTTCAGTCCATTTCTCTGTTCCTTCTTTGCCGGCCAGTTCCATATAGTCATTGATGGCTTTCCCGGTGGCATCCTTATATGCTTTGGGTTCTTTGGCCCAGCTTTTCTTTTCTATGTATTTCTGATAGAGTTCTCCCGGGCTTGCATTGATCCATTCTTCAGGGGGAGTTCCTGCTACATCGATTTTCTTGGATGTGGTGGTCGCTTTCCCGGGCTCCTGTGCGGATTTATCCTTGGTGGCTGCCTTTTCTGAAGCATCCTGACATCCCGTTAAAAGGATGAAGAGGAGCAATAATAGGAATAATGGTCTCATTTGTTTCATAACGTTCGCCTTCTTTCTCTGACATTATACAGCGTCCTATTTTATCCATAAATTTACTTTTTATCTACTACCCTTTGGACCAGGACGATAAACCCGATTTGCAGGGAGGAGTGGCTGTTGCAAATTGATGCTACATAAAAAGATAAACATAAAAAAAGGCGCCCTTATCGTAAATAAGGACGCCTTTTTTTATGTATTCGGTATGGAGCATAGCGGGATCGAACCGCTGACCTTTTGGCTGCCAGCGAACGTTGAGTTATTAAATACGTTTAAATAAGTCAATTTAGGTCGTTTTAATGTAAAAGAATTTACGGAAAAACCCCATTAAATAATCAAATGTGTGCTTTTGTGAACTTTTATGGTAATGTGCGTGGTCATTTTTAAAATAAAGCTATACCTAAATAGAAATGGTTCTTTTCTTAGGGATTGTTGCTTTAAAAGAACAAAGGAATTTTATGGTACTATATATAAAAAGAGTTTTTTCTGGAGGTAATAACAATTGAAATATGACGTAATTATCATTGGAGGGGGGCAGGCGGGGCTTTCAATGGGGTACTACTTGAAGAAGAGTAGTCTTTCTTACCTCATCTTGGATGAATTGTCTGAGATTGGCGAGGTGTGGAAAAATCGATATGATTCTTTACAGTTGTTTACTCCTTCTTATTTTAGCTCACTTCCAGGTTTTAATCTTGATTCAGATTCATATCCTACCAAGGATGATGTTGCTGATTACTTAAAGCAATATGTAAAGAGATTCTCACTCCCATTACAGATGAACACTAAGGTCAATAGATTATTTTTAATTAATGGTGAATTCGTAATAGAAACCAATCAAGGTTCAATAAAGGCTAATAATGTTGTAGTGGCAACAGGACCTTTTCAAAAACCTTACATCCCTGATTTTTCATCGCTTATGTCTAAAGAGGTCTTACAAATTCATTCGTCAGAATACAAAAATCCAAGCCAATTAAAACCAGGGACAGCTCTAGTTGTAGGTGGAGGAAATTCCGGTGCCCAAATTGCTGATGAGTTATCAAAAGATAGGAAAGTATTTTTATCTGTCGGACATAAAATGGTGTTTTTGCCACAAGATGTTGGCAATAAAAGCATCTTTTGGTATTTGGATAAATTAGGAGTGTATAAAGCCAGTCATAATTCTCTGTTCGGAAAAATGTTAAAAAAGAGGCCAGACCCTATTTTTGGTTATAGGTTGAAAAGGTTAATTAAGAATGGAACTATAACATTAAAACCACGAGCCATTTCTTCTGAAAAAAATCTCATACTATTCGAAGACAAAACTCAAATAAAAGTAGATAATGTAGTCTGGGCAACCGGGTATAAACCAGATTACAACTGGATAGAGCTTAATGAAATATTCAACGATAAAGGATTTCCGACCCATAATAGGGGTGTAACTTCCCAAAAAGGGTTATTCTTTTTAGGGTTACCCTGGCAACATAATAGAAGTTCTGTTTTGATTCAGGGAGTAGGGGAAGATGCTAGTTATATATATACCCAACTAAAAGAATCAAATTCATAATGTTTATTCAGAAAGTCATTCCATAATGGAATGACTTTCTGCTTGTAGACAAAGTCTAAGAATTAGACCAAGTCTACAAGCTTTTTTGTATAATGGAATGGAATCGATTATTTTGTGGGGGATATAAAAGGTTATCAAAACACGTTGAGGATGGAAGAAATCAAATTGAAATGGTTGCGTTGGACCAACTTGTTCCAGAGGATCATCTAGTTAGGAAGGTTGAACAAGCGATTGACTTTAAATTTATTTATGTCCTGGTAAAAGATAAGTATTGTTTAGTGCCAAGCCGTTCCTGCCGCTACTGAAAAAGGCATCTCTTTTATTGCAGATCATTAGCTCTTTCCAATTGGTCGATTGCTGATGAAATTAGTAGGCTCGTCCCAATTAATACACCTCAAGTAATCAGCCACAATTCATGCTTCATAAGGATGACTGCCCGTTCCAGATGGAAGATCCATTTAACCACCCCAATTCTTTTTATAAACAGGGTTTCAGCAGCACTGGCTCTCAAAAGTATCAGTGTAAATCTTGTAAGAAAAAGACATCATTAACCCCTAAAAGAGAAGAATCCATTACATACAATCAAAAGAGACATGACCTTAAACTGACGTGTCAGGTTTGTAAAAAAACACTTATTGCGAGAATTGGGATTCCCCAATTCTTTTTTCATTCAAGCTGATACTTGAATGAGGGGATGGATAAAGGGTATACTATATTCAAGTAAAGGTTTGAATGAAAAAGAGGTGGGAATATGAAAAAAAATACTTACGAGATCTATTGCTATGACGAAGAAAAGATCAATCGATTACAACAGGATTTCAGACAGTAGATATCCCTAGTGTTTGCATAAAATGTTCAAAAGTTTGTGTTGAAACACAGGAAAGAGGAGGTTGAAAAATGATAACAACTATACTTACAGCCGCAGCTATTTATGTAGCAACTGGTATTGATTACCTTGTTATTTTAATTCTATTATTTTCACAAATTAAAAAAGGACAGGCAAAACATATTTGGTTAGGAAAGTATATTGGAACGATAATTGTTATAGGAGCAAGTCTTTTAGTTGCTTTTGGTGTTACTAACCTAATTCCTCAACAATGGGCTATAGGACTACTTGGGCTTTTACCAATTTACTTAGGTATAAAGATATGGATTAAGGGCGACGAGGATGATGAAGGCAACATTTTATCGTTATTTTCCTCAGGTAGGTTTAATCAATTATTTGTAACGGTCACTTTTATTGTATTGTCTTCCAGTGCAGATGATTTTTCCATTTATGTACCGTATTTCACAACATTAAACGTGACTGAAATTATTGTCTCTATCATTACTTTTTTAATTATGATTGGAATTTTACTCTATGTCGGATATCGTTTAGCCAACTTGGATTTCATATCGGAAAAAATTGAAAAGTATCAACGTTGGATTGTTCCAATTGTCTTCATAGGATTAGGAATTTATATTATGTTTGAAAATAGAACATTTAATGCCCTATTCACATTCCTGTTTTAATAAATAGTTGTACTAGTTAACAAGACAAAAGCATTAAGAAATGATTTGTATGAGATTCACTTGAATGTAATGGCGAAGAATGTGTATACTTTATTCAAGCGGACATTTGAATGAATGAGGTGAGAATATGAGTAAAGCTACTTGTGAAATCTATTGCTATGACGAAGAAAAGGTGAATCGTATACAAGGAGATTTAAAAACAGTGGATATTTCTAGTGTTGCCCAAATGTTAAAAGTGATTGCTGATGAAAATAGGGCAAAAATCACCTATGCTCTCTGCCAAGATGAAGAGCTTTGTGTATGTGATATCGCGAATATCGTAGGTGTTACTGTCGCAAATGCCTCCCATCATTTGAGAAAACTTCATAAACAAGGTGTCGTTAAGTTTCGAAAAGAGGGAAAACTCGCATTTTATTCGTTAGATGATGAACATATCAAGCAGATAATGATGCTCTCATTAGCCCATAAAAAGGAGGGGAAAGGTAATGTCTGAACAAGTAAAAGTCAATGAACAAGAGTCAAAAACATTCCGTGTTCAAGGATTCACCTGTACTGACTGTGCTAAAACGTTCGAAACGAACGTGAAACACCTGGATGGTGTTTCGGATGCGAAAGTTAATTTTGGTGCTTCTAAAATTACGGTTACGGGCAATACAACCATTGACGCACTTGAAAAGGCAGGTGCTTTTGAAAACTTGAAATTACGAGACGAAAATGAAAAAAAGGTAGAACGTGAACCTTTTTGGAAGCAAAAAGAAAATATTAAAGTCTATATTTCAGCGATATTGCTTGTAATTAGTTGGTTTTTAGGAGAGCAATTAGGGGAAGAACATTTTCTTCCGACGATTGGTTATGCAGCATCCATTTTAATTGGTGGATATTCGCTATTCATTAAAGGTCTTAAAAATCTAAGTCGGTTAAAGTTTGATATGAATACATTAATGACCATCGCCATTATAGGAGCTGCAATCATTGGTGAATGGGGTGAAGGGGCAACGGTAGTTATTCTCTTTGCCGTCAGCGAAGCCTTAGAACGATATTCAATGGATAAAGCTCGGCAGTCTATTGAATCATTGATGGATATTGCTCCAAAAGAAGCGTTAATTCGTCGTGGAAATGAAGAAATGATGGTCCATGTTGAGGGTATTCAAGTGGACGATATTATGATCGTAAAGCCTGGGCAAAAATTAGCGATGGATGGAGTGGTCATTAAAGGCACTTCTACTCTAAATCAGGCTGCGATTACAGGAGAAAGTGTTCCAGTAACGAAAACGATTGATGATGAAGTCTTTGCAGGCACCTTGAATGAAGAGGGATTGCTCGAAGTTAAAGTAACGAAACGAGTGGAAGATACTACATTATCGAAAATCATTCATTTGGTGGAAGAGGCTCAAGCAGAACGAGCACCTTCTCAAGCGTTTGTCGATAAATTTGCAAAATACTATACACCAGCTATTGTGATTCTGGCATTCTTAATTGCAGTTATTCCTCCGTTATTCGGCGGTGATTGGAGCGAATGGATTTATCAAGGATTAGCTGTATTAGTGGTTGGTTGTCCATGTGCACTGGTTGTTTCAACTCCAGTTGCCGTGGTTACCGCAATAGGAAATGCAGCAAGAAATGGTGTTTTGATTAAAGGTGGTATTTATTTAGAAGAAGCAGGAGCCCTTAAAGCCATTGCTTTTGATAAAACAGGAACATTAACAAAAGGTGTACCTGCTGTTACCGACATCATAAACTTTGGTGAAAATGATAATGATTTATTGTTAATCACAGCAGCGATTGAAAAAGGTTCACAGCATCCTCTTGCTTCAGCTATTATGCGAAAAGCAGAAGAAAAAGGATTGAAATTCAATGATGTATCGGTCGATGATTTCCAATCTATTACAGGTAAAGGTGTAAAAGCAAAAGTAAATAACCAAATGTATTATGTAGGAAGTCCGAACCTTTTTGAGGAATTGCATGGAAGCATTTCTAGTGATAGAAAAGAAAAAATTGCGGAGATGCAGACACAAGGCAAAACAGTGATGGTGTTAGGAACAGAAAAAGAAATTCTTTCGTTCATTGCCGTAGCCGATGAAATGAGGGAATCATCTAAAGAAGTCATCGGCAAGTTGAATAATATGGGTATTGATACCGTGATGCTGACAGGTGACAATCAAAGGACAGCAAAAGCAATTGGAAAACAAGTCGGTGTTTCGGATATTAAAGCTGATTTACTGCCAGAAGATAAATTGAATTTCATTAAAGAATTTCGAAGAAAATACCAAAGTGTCGCAATGGTTGGAGATGGCGTGAATGATGCACCAGCTCTTGCTGCTTCCACTGTTGGTATAGCAATGGGTGGAGCTGGGACTGATACAGCACTAGAAACGGCTGATATTGCGTTAATGTCTGATGATTTAAGAAAATTGCCATATACGATTAAATTAAGCCGTAAGGCTTTAGCAATCATCAAGCAAAACATTACCTTCTCTTTAGCGATTAAATTAGTTGCATTACTGTTAGTTATGCCTGGATGGCTTACATTGTGGATCGCGATCTTTGCAGACATGGGAGCTACGTTGTTGGTGACCCTTAACAGTTTGCGGTTACTAAAAGTAAAGGAATAAAAATAAGATATGGCAAGAGAAAACACTGTTTGTTTCTCTTGCTTTATTATTATAGTGCTAGTCTTATTCAAGGGGCTTTAATGGAATAACGCATAATATAAAAGAGGAGCTGCAATCCCGTTGCAGCTCCTCTTTTATGTGCAGTTTTTCATTCGTTTTCCCCTTCAAAATTGCTTGCAAAAGACTTTGTAATTTTACTTGTAAAAGCAATTGCAGTTATGCTTTTTTTTCCCTCTCACCAGAACGGGTTACGCTTAACACAAAGGTGGGGTTTGTCTACGGTCTGAAAGTCATTTCATAAAGGAATGACTTTTTATACTTCACATAGGTATTGAGGGTAATACTATTTGAATCTGGCAAGCACTGAGAAGTATTTACCACCTTTAGGAATGATTTAGTATTTCACAAATAGTTGCATAAGTCATTCCTGGTAATATTCAAATGAAATTTGTATTAAGCTCTTTATGTGTTCATTAACTAGATAATAATAAACAAGTTTTCCTTCTTTTCGGTATTGAGCCAAGCCCAGGTTTCTTAATAATCTTAAGTGGTGAGAAGCGGTGGCTGTAGAAGAGCCTACTATGTTTGCAACATCACAAACACAAAGTTCTTTTTCGAGTGAAAGTGCATAGGCAATTTTTAAACGTGTATCTTCAGAAAGGATTTTAAACATCTGTGCAATATTAAATGTATTTTGCTTTTCTAACTTTTCCTTTATTAAGGATACTTTTTCACTATCTATACAAGTAACTTCACATATATCTGTGTTTTTCAATTCAGTCACCTCATAGTCATAATAGAACTATCTACATTGTATCACGGTTCCTGTTCCAACAGAATCTGGTATTCTATGTCGTGTATTTCAGCACAAATCAAATGGAAAAGGGACTCATTTTATAGAATGAGTCCCTTTTCCATTTGAAAGTCATTAAATTCCTGTCATCATTATTAAATGGGTGGAATGTCACGGGGTTAGTAAATTGTAATAAATGCTACAAGGTTGCCTAGAAACCCGTAAAACCGCCAAATAAATAATTCGTAAGAAAGGAAATAATGGGATTCATCCAATTAAAGTATAAAATGATTCCCATAAAGATCATTAAGTACCCCCCGATTTTCATGATTTTTGAGCTGTACTTATTGATCCACTTTGCTTTACCAAGGAAAAAGCTTAGCACAAAGAACGGGACGGCAAAGCCAAGAATGTACCACGCCATAAAGAACAACCCTGCATTAGGGTCTGTGATACCAAGCGAAATGACTGCCGCTAGAATGGGACCTGTACAAGGGGTCCATCCGGCAGCAAAACCGATACCAATTAACATCGTACCCAAATAACCAGATGGCCGCCTTTTAAATTGAATCCTTTTGTCTTTCATCAAGAAATCAAACTTAAGGAGACCGGAAACCACCAATCCGAAAAATACGACGAATATGGCCCCGATCTGGCGGAGTAATTCTTTATTCAGCAAGAAAAAGTTTCCGATGAAAGACCCCGATACACCTAAGAATATGAAGATGATTGAAAAACCGATCAAAAAGAAAACGGTGTGTAAAATGGCTTTTCTCTGCATTCCTTTACGGCTATTCAATTCATCTATGGACATGCCTGTTATATACGATAAAAAAGCTGGGTAGATGGGGAGCGTGCATGGTGATAGAAAAGACAGCAAGCCTGCTCCGAAAGCAAATAAAATGTTTAATTCTTGCACAATTTCAATTCTCCTTTATTGTTCTGGCTTGATCATATTCATATAATCATGAATGTCTTGCTGTGACATACTTCCCGTAATTACTTTTACTACTTTTCCTTCAGGGTTAATAAGGAATGTCGTCGGGATAGGTCCTATTCCATATGTGTCAATCAAATCACGATTTCGATCCATTGGAAAAGTGAAGCTCAGACCATGTTTTTTAACGAATTTGTTGACAAGGAAATCAGATTCTCCAATATTAACTGCTAACGTTTCAACGCCTTTATCTTTAAATTGTTGGTAGCTCTTCTCCATGTATGGCATTTCTTTTTCACACGGTTTGCACCAAGTGCCCCAGAAGTTCAGAAATACACCTTTCCCTCTATAATCACTTAATTGAACTGTATCACCGTCTAACGTTTCTAATTTAAAATCTGGTGCCATGTCCCCTTCCCCTATGATAGCTCGATCTTTCGTAGCGTTTAGATAGAGTGTATAGACGACAGCAGAGATTAATACAAGTAAAATGCCCGTCCGTACCAATCTTCTCTTTCTTTTTTTCATTGTTTTCCCTCACAGTTTCTAGTAGAATATGTTTGAATCTAATATATATTTGAATGTACATTTAAATTAACAGTTTAGTTTGTTTCGGGCAATAGAAGAGCATGGCATTTTTACGCAGTTCAGAAGATTGTTGAAATTCTGTAATAATTTTGGTTCATTGATGATTCTGACAGCTGATATGATGAAGCTAGTTTTAATAATTTTGAAGAGGTGTACTTTTATGAAGAAATCATCCCCGATGAAGTATCTCGTATTACTTACTGTGTTAGTAGCTGTCATATTGGCGGCAATCGTTATGCTGAACACCAAGTCGCAAAACAAGGATGAAACATTGGAATCTCATCCAGACACAAAAAATCAGCCCCTTTTAGGTGAAAAGGATGCACCTGTCTCGGTGGTCGAGTTCGGTGATTTTAAGTGTCCTGCATGTAAGGCATGGGGGGAAAGGATTTATCCTCAACTAAAAGAAGATTTCATTGATACCGGGAAAGCGAATTTATCCTATGTAAATGTGCTCTTTCACGGTGAGGAATCAACTTTGGGTGCGTTAGCTGCCGAGTCAGTTTATAAACACGATCCTGACTCTTATTGGGAATTCCAAAAAGAACTATTTAACCAGCAGCCCAAAGAAGATCATGATGCCCCGTGGATTACAGTGGAAAAGCTGTTGGAAGTAGCGGGTAATACGACCGATATGGACCTTGAACAGTTAAAGCAGGATATTGAGCAGCAAACGTTCAAGGAACAACTCGAGCTAGATAATTCCCTAGTGGAAGAGTTCAAGGTGGAGAAAACACCGACTGTAATCATCAATGGGGTAAAGCTTGAGGATCCGTATGATTACGAGCGTATTAAATCGTTGATTGAAGAAGGACAAGAGTAGATGAAGGAAGTTAGCAGAAGTCAATATTTTCTTTATGGTGCATGGGTCGTTTCAATCATTGCGACACTTGGAAGTTTATATTTCAGTGAAATAAGAGGGTTCATTCCTTGTGAATTATGCTGGTTTCAAAGAATATTCATGTATCCATTGACGTTGATTCTGGGAGTGGCGACGTTTCAAAATGATAGCGGACTTAGAAAAATCATACTTCCTATGTCGATTGTTGGAGGTACGATTTCCATATTACATTATTTGGAGCAAAAAGTTGAAGGGTTCGGAGGAATCAAGCCTTGTGCGAGTGGTGTTCCCTGCAATGCCGAATATATTAATTGGCTCGGATTCATCACGATTCCATTCCTGGCCCTCACAGCTTTTGTATTTATTACTATTTTTACTCTGCTATCAGCAAATAAAAGGTAATCATGCAGCCAATATTCATGTGAAATGGAAATTGTATACAACAAATGAGCCATGGAACATCATGGCTCATTTTATATTCGGATAACCAGGTAATCACCGTTCGTCATCTGTACAACATCTGCTTTTAAACCTTTCGCTATATCGACCGTCATTTGCTTTAAATCTTCAAGATTGTCGCTGTATAAAAGAAGCGGTCCTCCATTTATTACCCTGTCACGGTCTGAAGTTAAGTATGCCAATATTTGATATGAAGGTTTCATTGAATTTTCCCTGCCCAAGAAGACTCACCCTTTCAAGTTGGTTTTCATAACAGCATGAGATTTTTTCGTGCTTTCGAGTAAGGGACATTTTTTTACGGCTTCGATGAATGCATCTATATCGCGCTTGATTGGAACAAGAGTGATCATGACCTTTCCATCCACATAATCTTTTCTTGTGAATTGATAGCGTTTGACACCCAATGCCCGGCATGCTTCGAATAAAGCAGCCTGCCGTTGTCCGAAGTTATCCAAATTGATCCTGAAATGATTTTCTTTAGGGTAGATGACGACGGCCATTCCTTCTTCTGTAAATAGCTTTTCAGCGTTGTCCGTTCCGAGCAGGTTGCTGACATACATATCATCTACATAAAGGGATGAATGTTTTACGTCTACTTTTCCTTCCTTTACCTCTGCAATATCCCCGATCGTCTTGCCTTTCGTGAATCTTTGCAAATAATATAAGAGTGCGAAACCCGCCAATGCACCCCCGACTATACAAATCATTAGATTGTTCAAATCGAGAGCGTTTCGGAGAAGGGAAATCGTGAAAGAAGTGACGAGCGCTACGATAAATGCAATATAATTTCTGGCTTCGAATGTTTTGGCAATTCCATCTATGTATGCTTTACCTCGATAGGTGTATTCTGTTTCCTCCAAGTCACTTAAACTTTCCTTTTCCATTTTTCTTACATCTCTAAATTGTTGAAGAGCCAATGTCAGGAATGTCACAGCCACAAAGTTTTTGCTGAGTAAAGCAGGAATTGCCACGGCCCCGAGTGCCGCTGCTACAAAACCCGTAATGATTTGAATAAGATAACCATTGGGGTAACTGGGATACTGCCTGAAGTCTTCTTTGATGGTTATGATTCTCGCGATCGTTCCAATCACAATCGCACTGACAATGGTAATTAGTTCATTTGATGTTATACCGGCTGATTCCATGGTGTATCACCTCGATTAATGGGATCGATCTGGATTAGTATTAGGAAATAGTCTGTGGTTTATTCGAGGTTTATCCTTGCATTTATATGTGTATATGTGTTCATATTGGGATATTAATGAATAAGGAGGTTCAAATTGTGGAGACTGCCTTTCTATTAACGTGTTTATTTATTTTGATCATTGTACTTCTTTATACGTTCTTTATCATTGCTGCTTATAAGAAAGGAAAAAAGATGAAAAAATAGTGTAAGAGGAGCGTGATGCAAATTGTCCAAGAATCATTCATCTACCAAAAATACCAGGCTGGCCTTTTTCTTAAATCTAATCTTTACTATTATCGAGTTCATTGGAGGATATCTCACTAATAGTATGGCGATATTGTCTGATGCTGTACATGATTTGGGAGATAGTCTGTCGCTCGGGGGATCATGGTATTTACAGAGACTTTCAAATAAAGAAGGGAACAATAGGTACAGCTTCGGATACAAGAGGTTTTCAGCACTGGGCGCGTTGATCAGCGGGACCGTATTGCTGTTCGGGTCGATTTTCGTTTTGACTGAGGCTATACCCAGATTGTTTAATCCTACTCATCCAGATGCCCAGGGGATGTTGTGGTTTGCCATATTAGGTGTGGCGATAAATGGATTCGCTGCATGGAGGTTACATAGTGGAAGCTCCATGAATGAAAAGGTTCTGTCCTGGCACCTTCTTGAGGACATTCTTGGCTGGGTAGGGGTCCTGATCATCAGTATCGTGATGATGTTTAATGATATTCATATTCTCGATCCCATTCTTTCCATTGTGATTACTTGTTTTGTACTATTTAACGTTGTTAGAAACCTTATTAAAACGATGAAGGTCTTTCTTGATGCAGTGCCTGATGAAGTGGATTTGGATGCCCTTCGTGAACAAATCAAGAGTATAAACGGCGTGGATAAAGTTGACCATCTTCATATCTGGTCGATCGATGGAGAAGAGAATGCCATGATTACTCATTTATATACTTCGAAGGGTTTTGCATGCGAAAAACAAGAAGAGATAAAAGAGAAGGTAAGGGATTTTGTTTCACACCTTGATATTAAGCATTCCACTATAGAAATTCATATAAAAGAAAACTAGGCATAAGAAACTGCCTAGTTTTTCTTCTTAGTATTAAAATAGCAGATTGCTGTCATATGACTAAGCAATGCTACGGTAAGAATGGAAAAAATCATGTGTAGAGATGAAGAGATTGGGCTGAGTTCCTCCGTTTTGGCAATAAATCCTCCAAAGGTTGTAAATCCAGCCAGCAAAATCAATAGCAAGGCTTGTTTCTTCATCACTTTATACCTGAACGAAAGGAATAGTGCATACCCTGTAGAGAATAGTGTGACCATTCCTAAAACACCATGCATCAAATATACGAAGGTTGCCAGTTCGATTTCTACGGTGTTTATTTCGAATAGAAGTTGACTTAGTTCAAAATGTTTAAAGAGAGCACCTACTAGCACCTCTGTCATAAGAGTTGTAAATCCAACAAACAAAGGTATTCTTAATTCTTCCAGATCCCTGTTTTCAGGTCTTTTATTTAACCCTGCATGAAGGAAAATGAGAGAGATTAATAGAAATAGACTAAACATCACATCAAGTGTCGTGAAGCCGGTTGGTGTTCCCAGTAATACATTCATCCCGCCAATCATAGCTTGGATAAATAAGAGAATCATTGAAAGAACCGAAATGACTTTTACTGCTTTATCGGATGATTTCTTCCATGCCAAGATTGCGTTAATAAGAATGACCAGCCCGAGCAGTGTGGTAAACACACGGTGAGAATATTCGATCACTATGTGATAATCGGTTATATCAGGAATGATTTTCCCATTACAGAATGGCCAATCAGTACCG
This sequence comes from Rossellomorea sp. YZS02, assembly GCF_033963925.1. Taxonomy (NCBI): domain Bacteria; kingdom Bacillati; phylum Bacillota; class Bacilli; order Caryophanales; family Bacillaceae; genus Rossellomorea; species Rossellomorea sp. YZS02. The sequence continues at coordinate 32,210 of NZ_JAXBLY010000018.1, forward strand.
CAGGCATCGCCTGAATTTGTTGCAACCACTAAGTTTCCAAGAATTAATGCAGCAATCGTTACATTGATTGTAAATAAGGAGAAATTATATTTCATTTTTCATAGTAGTCCTTTCATGTTAAACTAGATGTTATATTTATATATGTTCATATATTAACAGGTTCGAGCGTTTCAACACAAACGTTTAAGGCGGTTTTCACATAACGTTCACCATTCATGTAATGTCAGATAAACAATAATAGATTTATGGAGTTGATACAAATTGAACTTATTAAAGAAACAAATGGGAGACAATTTCTTTTTGTTGACTCTCATCTTTTTAATTGCAAAATCATATGTAGTCAGCCGGTTCGTCTTTAACCTGGAGATTGAGAATGTCATGCAGGAACTGATTCTATTCCTTGCGAATGCAGGGTCTATCATGCTGATCCTGTCCCTGGTGGCGATCGGTAAGAAAGAGACACTGAAATGGAAGCTTTTGGTCACCAATATCCTTGGAACGTTCATTCTCTATTTTAACGTGGTGTATTATCGGTTTTTCAATGACTTCATTACATTGCCGGTACTCTTTCAAACAGATAACGCGTCGGATTTGGGAGAGAGTATAGTCAGTCTAATGAATCCGTTGGATATTCTTTTGATTGCTGACTTTATGCTTATCACTTATCTATTAAAATATGTGAAGATAGTTGAAAACAAGAGAAAACATTTCAAATTTGCATTCGCTTCTGTCATTATTCTATTACTGAATATCGGTCTTGCGAACATAGAAAGACCCCAGCTATTGACCAGGTCCTTTGACCGTCAGATGCTGGTGAAAAATTTAGGAGTGTTCAATTACCATCTGTATGATGGATTTCTGCAGGCTAAGACGAATATGAATCGGGCACTTGCGGATAATTCAGAGCTGGCTGAAGTTTTGAACTACACAGAATCAATAAAGAGACCGGTAAATGAAGAAATGACGGGGGTTGCAAAAGGAAAGAATGTGTTTGTTATTTCACTTGAATCTACTCAGAACTTTGTAATAAATAATAAAGTGGATGGAAAAGTGATCACACCTTTTCTGAACCAACTAATCAGACAAGAAGATACGTATTATTTTAATAATTTCTATCATCAAACAGGACAAGGGAAAACGTCCGATTCTGAGTTCTTGTTTGAAAATTCATTGTATGGACTGCCAAGAGGAGCAGCGTTTTTCACACATGCTCAGAACGAGTATAATGGGCTTCCATCTTTGTTAAAAGAAAAGGGATATACAACATCGGTGTTCCATGCCAACAACAAAAGCTTTTGGAACAGGGATGTTATGTATAAAAACCTGGGGTATGAAAACTACTACTCCGAATCGTATTATGAGGTGAATAATGAAAACTCGATAGGCTGGGGTTTGAAGGATCAATCATTTTATGAACAGTCGATTCCATATTTAAAAGAGCTTTCACAGCCTTTTTATTCAAAATTCATCACGTTGACGAACCATTTCCCTTTTTCTCTTGAACAAGAGGATGAGTCGATCCCGGAATGGACTTCAAATGACGGAACGGTGAATCGTTACTTCACTACAGTCAGGTATGAAGACGAAGCATTAAAGCAATTTTTTGAAAGGTTGAAAGAGGAAGGTTTATACGAGAACTCAGTCTTCATCATCATGGGGGACCATTATGGAATCTCTCAAAATCATAATGAAGCAATGGGGCAGTATTTAGGTAAAGAAATCACCCCATTCGTAAATACCCAGCTTCAACGGGTCCCGATGATTGTTCATATTCCAGGTGAAACAAATGGACGCACCATATCAAATGTAAGCGGACAAATCGATGTGAAACCGACCATATTAAACATGTTGGGGATAAAGCCAGATGAAGACATCCAGTTCGGATCGGATTTATTTACGAAGGATCCTGATCAGTTTGTCGTACTCCGAGACGGCAGCTTCATTACAGATAAGTACGTGTATACCGATCAGAAGTGTTATGACAAGAGTACAGAAAAGCTGACGGAACAAAATGCATGTGAGCCCTATATCAATCAGGCAGAAGACCAACTCAAATATTCGGATCAGGTAGTTTATGGGGACCTGTTACGGTTTTTAGAAGAGAAGAAACAAGGTGAATAACCTAAAGAAGAAGCTGAAGTTACTAGAGGTAACTTCAGCTTTTTATCTTGGTGCCCAAAGAATCACTGAAACTCCTAAGAGGCAAATAGCTGCACCGATAAAGTCATACATGTCCGGGGTGTTCTTATCAACCCACCATCCCCACAGGATTGCGAGAACGACAAATACTCCGCCATATGCAGCATATACCCTTCCAAACGTGGGGAAGTTCTGCAGAGTAGGGATGATCCCATAAAGAACCAGGATAAGGCTTCCCCATACTCCATACCACGGCGAAGCGTTCTCCCTCAGCCATAACCAGACGAGATACCCTCCTCCGATTTCAGCCAGCCCGGCAACGATAAATAATATGATGGCAGTTAACAAATAGAAACGACCTCCCTTTCATAAAAGCCAGATCTGATCATATCACAGACCTGGTGATGATATATTACACCCACCCGAAGATCCTTGCTAATTGAGCAATTGCGAACGTGACTGCTATAGCCAAACCTGTAGGGATTGCAAAGGACAAGAATGTCCACTTTTTACTTTTTGTTTCTTTATAGATATTAATCAGGGTCGTTCCGCAAGGGTAGTGGAGTAGTGAAAATAACATCATATTTAAAGCTGTGATCCAGGTCCACCCTTGATCAATGAAAATTTTCTTTAATGAATCCAGATCCTCCACCTCGATCATTGCTCCGGTCGATAAGTATCCCATTAATAGGATTGGGAGAACGATCTCATTTGCAGGGAGACCCAGAATGAATGCCATTAAGATAAATCCATCCAAGCCAAGTTGTTGTGCGAACGGATCCAGAAACTGGACGATATGCATTAAGATACTCGTATCTCCGACCATGATATTAGCCAGAATCCAAGTTAGTACACCAGCTGGGGCGGCAATGACAATGGCCCTTTTTAATACAAAGGCTGATTTATCAATTGTCGCTCTTATGATGGTGTTCATAAATTGTGGTTTGCGGTATGGAGGCAGTTCCAATGTGTAATGGGTTGGAACTCCCTTGAGTGCAGTTTTTGAAAGAATCCATGAGACTGCAAGTGTAACAATAATACCAAATACGACCATCCCGACCACAACTCCTGCAGTTACAAGAGTTCCAGCAGCACCGGTGAATCCGGCAGCCATAAATATGGATGCAAGCAATATTAGTGTTGGCCATCGGCCGTTACAAGGAACGAAATTATTGGTAAGGATCGCAAGCATTCTTTCACGAGGCGATTCAATGATCCTGGTAGACATGATTGCAGCTGCATTGCATCCGAATCCCATTGCCATTGTGAGGGATTGTTTTCCGTGTGCACCGGTTTTTTTAAACAAACGATCCATATTAAAGGCTACTCTGGGCAGATATCCGTAATTTTCTAAAAGGGCAAACATTGGAAAGAAGATGGCCATTGGCGGCAGCATAACACTGATTACCCAAGATGTTCCTCTGTAAAGTCCCAATACTAGTACCCCGTGAAGCCAATCAGGAGCGTTGATGGTCTGGAATCCCAATGTCAGGTATCCTTCAAGCCATCCAAAAAAGCTGGCAAGCATGGAAGAGGGAACATTAGCGCCGGCAATTGTTAAATAAATGACGATTCCCAGCATTGCAAGCATAATTGGAAACCCAAATAATCTTGAGGTAAGGATTTTATCAAGTTTTTCTGTGTGTAACAATTTGCTTTGATCCTTCACTTTTGTCACGTCTTGACAAATGGCCTGTGTATGCCGAAATGCACTTGATACAATTTCATCACGTATTGATTCAGAGGAAAGATTAAAAGCTTTTTGTTTAAGTAAAGTGATTTCACCACTACTCTCCTGATGCAAATTCATACTCTTTCCCTCCTTTTCTGTTCTTAAATACTCGCTGATTTAATTCTTCAATAACACTTTCATCACCTTCCAACAGTCGCAGTGCAATCCACCTTGATGGTAGAAAATCATCATATACAGCTTCGATGTCAGGTTGTAACGTTGAGATTTTATTTTCTATTTCCTCTGAGTACTTGATATTAATGGGAGCAAACGTACGGTTGTTCTTTACGATGTCACTGATTGTGTTCAGCATGTTTTCTATTCCGATTTTATTTCGTGCTGATATTTTCAATACAGGTACTCCAAGTGTGTTACGTAGTTTTTGTTCATCGATATGAATTCCCTTTTTTTCAGCCTCATCAATTAAATTCAAGCAAATCACTACTTTGTTCGTAATCTCCATTACCTGTAAAGCAATATTGAGATTTCTCTCTAAGGAGGTGGAGTCTAATACAACAATAGTGATATCCGGTTTTTCAAAAGCAATATAATTCCGGGCTATTTCTTCATCAAGTGAATTTGAAAACAGTGAATACGTCCCAGGCAGATCAATGATTTCATATGAGGTCTGCAGATGATCGAAGTAACCCTTTGACTGGGATACAGTCTTACCCGGCCAGTTTCCTGTGTGCTGGCGTAAACCAGTCAACAGGTTGAACAAAGTTGATTTCCCGGTATTCGGATTACCTGCCAGTGCAATACGATATGTCCTTTGGTTATCCAATTAAACCAGCTCCCCAATAATTTTTGTACTTTCTTCTTTTCTTAAAGCAATCATTGTATTACTTACTCGAAATGCGGTGGGATCGCCTAAAGGACTTTTCTTAACGGACGTGATAATGCCCCCAGGTACAAAACCCAAATCTAATAATCGTCTTCTCATTACCCCAGTAAGATGCAATTCTGTAATTCTCATACTTTTGCCTTCTTCAAGGTCATATAGTCTATTTGTGGACAAAGGCATTTGTTTTACCACCCTTCACATATTTTTTATTAAGTTTATTTTTTTTCCTTAGTGCAACTTTTTCTTTATCGTATGACCGAAATTTGATTTTGTCAATAGCTTTATTGACGAATGTTTGTACTTTTTACTGAATAAAGTTAACTAGTGGAAAGGGGGTGCTGATATTCACATTTATACAGGTTTATACGTAGGGATTCCTTTAATCATAGGGGGTGTAATCGGTATTTTTACATATAATCTGATTGGCAAGAATAAAAAAATCCTCACGAACTTGATTGGGATAGGCATGGTTTTATTTATAATATTGGAGTTCATTCCGCATATTATTGGGAAGTACGATTACACTGGTGTCTTGTTGGGGAGTACAAATGCTGTTGTCTTCTTTTATGCATTGACTCGGCTTACTGATCGGAAAATAAGCACGAGCAGGAGGCTGCCATTCATTGCAATGATCTCAGGCTTTATTCTGCATAGCATTCCGACTGGTTTCAGTATTGGGGTCACGTCAGCCATCGATGGAATATTGGCGATGAAGCAATTGAAGGGGATGTTCATCCACCACTTAGGTGAGGGGGTAGGAATAGCGGGTCTATTGTTCAAACAAGGAAATGAGGTGCGTTTTGCTTCTGCGGGTGCTTCTGTAATCGTTATTACTCTGGTCTTTTACTTTTCTGTGTTGGCTGGTACTAATTATCAAGTGAATGAACATATAGCAAACTGGGTTGTTGGTGTTGCACTAGGATCGCTAATCTATGCGTTGATGCATTTATTTGAAACGTGAGGGAAATCTGTTTGACAAAAGCAGATCTTTTTTTTATCATATAAATTATAATACATGAACACATAATCATATATTGGAATAGGATAGGAGTGTCAGTATGGGGAAAAATGAAAAAGACGAGAAATTAATTGAATTGAACAAAACAAAGGTTGATCAGGTAGAAACGAGCGATTGCGAAGACATTGATGAGGAAACGCTCTTTATTGTCACTCAGACATTTAAAGCTTTATCTGAGCCTACGCGTGTAAAGATTCTTCATCTGCTTGCACAGGAAGAGCATTCAGTTAATCAGATCGCGGAAAAACTTTCATTATTGCAAACAACTGTTTCACACCAACTGCGTTTTCTGAAGAATTTACGCTTGGTTAAATATAGAAGGGAAGGAACGACTCTATATTACTCTGCTGATGACGATCACGTGATGAATATGCTTCAACAAACCATGCACCACGCCAGACATCACTAATGTTTTAATGGGGGATACAATATGAACGAATATAAACTGCAAGGACTCTCATGCGGAAATTGCGCGAGGGAAATGGAAGAGGAAATCAATAAGCTCGAGAATGGGGAAGGCTCCAAAATACTTTATAACAGCAGTAAGATGGTTCTGACTGAAGGTGTCGATCTTAAAAGGGTTGAAAAAATCCTTTCTTCGGATGGAGCTGCCATCTTGAAAGATCAAGAAGGTGACAATGATTCCCATGACCACGATCATGATCATTCTCACACTAACAGCAGTACCATGAAGATATTGCTGGGAATCTCTACAATCATTTTTCTATCTGCCATATATGTCGATACACAATTGGACAATATAGTACCCGTTCTCTTGTACTTAACAGCAGCTGCAACAAGTGGTTATCCGACATTCATCAAAGGAGCAAAAAACTTACTTAAGTTCAAATTCAATATTGATACTCTCATGACAATCGCGCTCATCGGTGCTTTTTCGATTGGGGAATGGAAAGAAGGAACATTGGTTGCCATTCTGTTCGGGCTCAATGAACTGCTTGAAGGAATGGGGATGGAAAAGGCCAGGAAGTCGATGGAAGAACTGCTGAAGGTTGCACCTAAAGAAGCGATTCTCCTTGAAGGCGGAGAAGAAAGAGTGGTTCCCATAAGCTCGCTTATGATTGAAGACATTGTCCTGGTCAAATCCGGACAAAAGATTCCTTCCGATGGAGTGGTTCAATCAGGTAAAAGCTCTGTCAATGAAGCAGCCATCACAGGAGAAGCCATGCCGGTTGAAAAGGGGCCCGGCGAAAAGGTGTTTGGTGGAAGTATCAATAATGAAGGCGTATTAAAGGTAAGGATTTCAAAAGAATACAAAGATTCTTCACTAGCAAAAATCCTGCACCTGGTGGAAGAAGCTCAGGAAACAAAAACACCGACAGAACAATTCATAAACAAGTTTGCCCGTTATTACACACCACTCATTATGGCAGTTTCCGCTTTAGTGATGCTGGTACCGCCTCTTCTTTTAGATGGGGATTGGGGTTCATGGTTTTATCAAGGGCTGGCTGTTCTCATTGTCGGATGTCCATGTGCATTGATTCTTTCTTCTCCAATTGCCATCGTCTCCGGTATTGCCCGTAACGCGAAGAACGGAATCCTTGTCAAAGGCGGCGTTTTCCTTGAGCAGCTAGGGAAGATTGATACGATTGCATTTGACAAAACCGGAACTCTGACCAAAGGGCATCCTTATGTAGAGGAAACGGTGGTGTACGAGAAAGAAAACTTTTTCCGAATAGCTGGGTCAATAGAGAAATCCTCTTCACACCCAATCGCAAAAGCAGTCATGAAAAAGATAAGCGAAGACGCTGAAAGCCAAACATATTCAGAACCGGAAGAAATCAATACGATCTCGGGTCAAGGAGTATCCGCAGTAATCGATGGGAAAACCTACAAAGTAGGAAATGAGAAAAGCCTCGATTTTTCCGTTCCGTCTGAAGTGAAGAGAAGTATTCAAACGCTAAAAGACATGGGATATACGCTTGTGATTGTGTCAAGTGATACAGAAGTTCTTGGACTATTTGGGATCACGGATGAAATCAGGGAAGAAAGTAAGGAAATTATAGGAGACCTTTATTTAGCTGGTATTAAAAATGCGGTCATGTTGACAGGCGACCATGACAAGACAGCAGAAAAAGTGGCAAAACAAGTGGGACTGACAGACTATTTTGCTAGTCTCCTTCCGGATGAAAAAGTCTCTAAAGTAAAAGAACTCACAAGCCAAGGAAAGGTTGCCATGGTGGGGGACGGTATTAACGATGCTCCGGCATTAGCGACAGCGGATTTGGGCATCGCAATGGGCAAAGGAACGGACAGTGCAATAGAAACAGCCGATATCGTACTGATGCAGGATCATCTTGGGAAACTCCCATCAGCCATAAAGATTGCTAAACGGGTCAATAAAATTATTAAGATCAACATCTCATTGGCATTGGGATTAAAGCTGATTGCATTGCTCTTGACCATTCCAGGGTTACTGACACTATGGATTGCCATCTTATCTGATATGGGCGCAACTATTTTGGTCACATTGATAAGTCTTACGGTTATGCTGGGGGAAAAACAAAAAGCTATAAAATAATAAAAGGAGCAGGATGGTTTCTGCTCCTTTTATTTATGATTGTCACATTATGATCATTTTTCATACATTGTCCAGCCCGATGCTCATGATACATTTATGATAATTAATACACTGGAGGACGAATAATGAAGAAATATTATTGGATTAGTATTCTCATCTCTGCAATGCTTGTTCTTTCCGGGTGTGCAGAATTTGAAGCGGAAACAGATTGGAAGGTAAGGGATTTCAGCTATATGAACCAAAATAATGAAGAGGTAGGGTTAAAAGAACTGAAGGGCGACATTTGGATTGCAGATTTCATCTTTACCAGTTGTGAAACTGTCTGCCCTCCAATGACGTATAACCTAACGAAAATTCAAAAACAATTAAAAGAGGAAGGAATCAACGATGTCCGGTTTGTTTCATTCAGCGTTGATCCGGAAGTCGATACTCCGGAAAAATTGAAAGAATACATAAGCAACTATGAAGCGGATACAAAGAAATGGGATCTTCTCACTGGATATGACCAAAAAGAAATCAGCTCACTTGCCGAAGAGTCGTTTAAGGTATTGGTAAGGGATGATCCTTCCTCAGATCAAGTCATCCACGGCACCAGCTTCTATTTGGTGAATAAAGAAGGGAAAGTCGTCAAGAATTACAGCGGGGTACAGGATGTCCCTTATGAAGAAATCGTATCCGACATCAAGCTCTTGAAAAAACCGTATGAATAGGGTGGAATAGATGAAAAAAAGAATCATTTTCTTGTTTAGTATCATGCTTTCAATTGGGATTCTGGCAGCTTGCGGGTCCGACGAAAAGCAAAATGACAAAGAAGAAGGTCAAGTGCCTCAAATGTTAGAAGTTAAAGTGAAAACCGATCCTGGTGAACTTTCGGCCGGTAAAACCACTCAAGTAAGCGCCATCGTTACCCAAGGTGAAGAAAAGGTGTCCGATGCAGATGAAGTCCTGTTTGAAATCTGGAAGGAAGGTGTATCTGAGGAAGATCACATAAAGAAAGAAGCTAAACTTAAAAAGGATGGACAATATGCCATCGACTATATATTCGATGAAAAAGGGAAGTATTTCATCATTGCCCATGTAACAGCAAGGGATCTTCACAACATGCCAAAAGTAGAAGTGAATGTTCAATAGAAAGCAGGTGCAGCAGACTTGGGATTATTTAAATATATTCGAATTGCGAGTATCATCTTGATTGTCGGGATGGCTGTATTCTTTTATGTGCCATTTAACTTAAGCCCTCCGGATTCAACCAGAGTGATCCTTGATCATGATAAAAAGACGTATATTGCGCCTCCTTGTTTCAATCAGGCTGATGCTACAAATTTCTTGGAAGAAACAACGGTTGGTAAACTTGATGAACTTAATTATGAAGCAAATTCATCGTGTACTAAAGAAGCACTCACTGATAAGAGGACGACCTTATTTCATCGCGCTACAGGGGAGTCAGAATTTGAGTGGTGATACACAATAGAAAGGAATGAGAAGATGGATATTATTAACCTCATTTTGGCTTATTTGATTTTATCAATTCCTGCAGGTTTAGTAGTTCTGTTTTTTAAGAGAAAGTCATCCAAAGAGATTAAGAAGTTGGAACAAACAGGTGATCATTCAGGTTCTGTTGCATCAGCTGACAATAAGTAGGGCGGCTATGTCGCCTGCTGCTATCTTGGTACGATCAGTAATTTTCGAAGAGCTTGTCCGTATGGATGGGCTCTTTTATGTTGTTTCCGAATTACCTGTGTATTGCACCCCTGCAGCACAAATTTATATTAATTTTGACACACATATTAGAAATTGCTAATATGTTAGTTGTACATATTAGCAATTTCTAATGTGATAGGAGACAAGAATATGAGTACAAAAATTGATTTGGATACAAAGGTAAAGTTCCTGCATGGATTTGCCCACAAAATCAGGATACAGATATTAGAGAGTATTAAAACGGAAGAAAAGACGGTTTCCCAGATAGTCGGGGAACTGGATGGGAGCCAGTCGAGTATTTCCCAGCATCTTGCCTGCTTAAGGGGCTGCGGGCTGATTGTCGGACGGCAGGAAGGAAAGTATACGTATTATAGTGTAAGCAACCAGCATGTCCGTGATTTGCTTGATATGTTTGACGTGGTGCTGGATGAAGTTGAAAATGATGTTGCGTGCTGCAGCAATCATATCGTGTAGAGGGTGGATTGAATGGGAGAGTCATGTTGCAACTCAAGAGAAAAAGAAACCAACAAGGAGACCGGAACAGCAAGCTGCTGCAGCAGTCAAGGTAATGCTGAGAAAAAACAAGAACCTAAAGGCTGCTGCAACAGCCAAGAAACTTCGCGTAAAAAGGAAGAGGGATTGGTTGCGTTCAACCATGAACGCAACCAAATCGAAGAAAATAAAGATTCTGAGAAATCATGCTGCAGCAGTACTGGAACGACCGAACATGTTGATGTGAAAAACGGGTCTTGCTGCTCATCCAGCAATCATAGGACTAGGGAGACTGAAGCTTTTTCATCCACATCTGAAATAGCTGATTACCGGATTTATGGGATGGATTGCCCTTCTTGTGGATTGTCGATTGAAAAAGCTCTCGTAAAGGTGGAGGGAATTGACGAAGCGAAGGTGAACTATAATTCTGCAAAGCTTCAAGTAGCAGGCAGCAATTTTGATTTGGTAGAATCAGAAGTACAAAAACTCGGATTTAAGATCGAACCTAAAAATCAAAACAGGAATATGAAGATATATGCTGTTGAGGGGATGGATTGTGGAAGCTGCGCCAAGAGCATTGAAAACCATTTAAATACGATTCCTGAAGTCCGGCATGTAAGTGTCAATTTCTCAACGGGAAAAATGAAAGTGGATCATGAGAACCGTGTGGAAGACATCGTTTCTGAAGTTTCAAAGATTGGATTTCATGCATCCTTGCAATCAAAGCAGGATGGAAGCACTGAAACTTCAAATAGAAAAGAAGGATATGGAGTCATCATCACTTCCGGAATTTTGATTGCTCTTGGTTTCTTAGGGTCGTTAACAGATGTTTCCTATCTGTTGACCACACTGTTGTATGCAGCTGCTATGTTCATCAGCGGCTATAAGCCGGTTAAAAGTGCTTATTATTCGATCAAAAGCCGTTCGTTGGACATGAATGTATTGATGTCAGCAGCTGCAATTGGGGCAGCATTGATTGGGGAGTGGCTTGAAGGAGCCACGGTGGTTTGGCTGTTTGCCTTGGGAACTTCCCTTCAAAACATGTCAATTGAGAAAACCAGACATTCTATCCGGAACTTGATGAATCTGGCACCATCTGAAGCATGGATTAAAGCAGGGGCACAGTTAAAGAAGAAGCCAGTGGAAGAAGTGAAGATTGGTGAAGTATTAATTGTGAAACCCGGGGACAGAATCCCGCTGGACGGGGAAATTATAACTGGTGAATCAAGTATCAATCAAGCCCCAATCACCGGTGAATCCATCCCGGTGGATAAAGAAGCCGGAGACTTGGTCTATGCGGGAACAATAAACGAGAATGGGTCTCTTGAAATAAGTGTCACGAAGCTTGCTGAAGATACAACCATTGCAAAAATTATTCACCTGGTGGAGGAAGCCCAGGAACAGAAGGCCCCTACCCAGGCGTTCATCGATAAGTTTGCAGCTGTGTATACGCCTATTGTGTTCGTGCTCGCGTTGGTCGTCATGGTTCTTCCGCCACTGGTTGGCTTTGGTACTTGGGGAGATTGGTTTTACAAAGGGCTCGAATTGTTAGTCGTTGCCTGTCCATGTGCCCTGGTCATTTCCACACCTGTCGCGATTGTCTCGGCAATTGGCAATGCAGCGAAGAACGGTGTTTTAATCAAAGGTGGTACATTCCTTGAAAAAGCAGGTGCGATTACGGCCATTGCGTTTGATAAAACGGGTACCTTAACCGAAGGGAAGCCAAAGGTTTCTGAAGTAAAGGCGTTTCATGCAACAGAAGAAGAGTTGTTATCCATTGCTCTGACATTAGAAGAGTATTCGACACATCCGATTGCACAAACTATTGTAGGGTTTGCCAATGAGAAAGGGATTGAATCTAAAGATGGGGAGTTCTTTAAAAGCATAGTGGGAAAAGGGGTTCAGGCTACCATTGATGGGGTCATACACTATGCAGGAAATTCAAGGCTATTTGAAGAAATGAACCTCCCTTTAGACGAGGCTGAAACAATCGTTCAAGAGCTACAAAGCACAGGGAAGACGGTCGTGATCGTCGGTACAAAACAGGAGATCCTCGGAGTCATTTCTGTTGCTGACTCGATCCGTACAACGACTGTAAAAGCATTGGATGGTTTGAAAAAAGTTGGAATTGGCCAGGTCGTGATGTTGACCGGCGATAATGAAGGCACCGCCAAAATGATTTCAAAGGAAGCAAGCGTCAATCGTTATTTTGCTGAGCTTTTACCTCAAGATAAGGTAGATGCCATTAAGAAGTTACAAAGCGAAGGCCACAAGGTAGCGATGGTCGGGGACGGCATTAACGATGCGCCTGCACTTGCCACCGCTGATTTAGGAATCGCAATGGGCGGTGCAGGCACAGACACTGCGATGGAAACGGCCGACATTGTATTAATGGCGGATAATCTTGAAAAACTGCCTCACACGATCAATTTGAGCAGAAAAGCACTCACAATCATCAAACAAAACATCTGGTTTTCATTGATTGTGAAATTTGTTGCATTGGCATTGATTTTCCCAGGCTGGCTGACACTGTGGCTGGCAGTTCTGAGCGATACAGGGGCTGCAATCATTGTCATATTAAATGCTCTTCGCCTTTTAAAAGTAAAATAGTTGAAAGCTGTTTCCGTGTTGATCAGACCACTTTTAATTAAGTGGTCTGTTTTTGATTGATAGCTTCTTTGTTAAGTCAAAGAAGCTCACATCCTTTCTCTTATTAAATGCTGGATTGCAAATTCTTTTGCTGAACACAAATATCAATTGACCAGGTATCTCCGGTGAGCAGTACGGTTTATACCCACAAAATATGCACTATCCATGCAAACGAAAAATAACTTTCTACGAGCGATAAAAATATTATTTATTCGTTTATTGGCATGATAACTGGATATAGTAATTATGTAACAAATAACTCAAATCCTAAGGAGGAATGTAAGATGTCACATGAAAGGTACCAATCTGCTATCAAAGCGCTGCATGAGTGTATGGAAGCTTGTAATCATTGCTACGATGCTTGTTTAAAGGAAGAAGATATCAACATGATGAAAGAGTGCATTCGGTTAGATCGAGAATGTGCGGATATGTGTGCATACTTAGAACAATCCCTAGTAAGAGGGACACCATTCGCAACTGAACTGGCTCAAGTGTGTGCGAAGATTTGTGAAACGTGTGGAGAAGAATGTAAGAAACATGATCATGATCATTGTCAAGAATGTGCAGATGCCTGCTTTAATTGTGCAGAAGAGTGTAAAAAAATCGCTTAAACCTAAAACAGGGGAGACAGTTCGAATGTCTCTCCTGTTTTAGGTTCAGCAATTATATAAAATATGAAATCAAAATGAAAACGATATTTTGACTATTCAAGTGAATGCTTATCCTTAATACATATGTGTTTATTGTTTTGCATAAATTATTCATATTTTCAGGGAAAGATATAGGTAAGGTAGAAAATGATGTTAGGAGTGGTTAAAACTGACGACAAACATTGAAGGAAAAAAGGTTCAAGAAGCAGATACTAACAGAAAAAAGATAAAGCTGATCCTTCTACTCGCTCTACCCGCAGTTGTGGAGAACTTTTTTCAGACTATCTTAGGTTTTGTTGATACGTACTTTGTTTCAAAATTGGGCCTAATACAAGTATCGGCTGTAGGGGTAACAAATGCTATACTCGCTATATATTTCGCTCTATTTATGGCCCTTGGGGTCGCGGCTAATGTATATATTGCTAACTTTATAGGTGCCAATAAAATAGAGAAGGCACGGCACATTGCACAACAATCAATTATTGTAACGATTGTTGTGGGTATAATTACTGGAATTATTACTATATTTTTTGCAGAGCCGTTGCTTAAATTAATGGGGATTGAGAGCAATGTACTTGATGCAGGGGTGACATATTTTAGGATTGTTGCCATTCCATCTGTATTTATGGCCTTGATGTTCGTTTTGAGTGCTATTCTCAGGGGGGCAGGTGACACAAAGTCCCCGATGAAGACGAGTATTATCATCAACATTGTGAATGCGGCACTGGATTACGTGTTTATCTTTGGTTTTTGGGTCATACCTGAAATGGGAATAGTCGGTGCAGCAACTGCTACAGTCGTAGCACGTGCACTAGGAACTTTTATACTATTTCGCTATACTCAAAAAAATACTTCTTTAACTTTCAAAAAAGAATATTGGAAAGTAGATCCTGTTCATTTAAAAGAGCTGTTTATCCTAGGGACTCCCGCAGCAGGAGAACGATTGATTATGAGAGCAGGTCAAATTGTTTATTTTGGATTTGTGGTGGCTCTTGGAACCAATGTTTTCGCAGCTCATCAGATTGCTGGTAACATTGAAGTGTTCTCTTACATGATCGGGTTTGGATTTGCCACAGCAGCAACGATTCTGGTAGGTCAGCAGGTTGGAGCCGGTAAGTTTGATGAAGCGAAAACATATGCTAAACTGTGTGTATTTTTAGCAGTTGGAAGTATGGCTGTCTTTGGACTCATATTATTTAGCTTAGGCGGATGGGCAGGAAGTTTATTTACAGAAGACAAAGTAGTGATCGGAAACATTGGAACAGCATTGAAAGTCTCAGGAGTATTTCAGCCATTTTTGGCAGTTGTCCTTGTTTTAACAGGTGCCTTTCAAGGAGCGAATAATACAAAATTTCCGATGTATTTAACAGGAATCGGTATGTGGGCTATCCGAACGTTACTTGTTTATGTATTGGGCATTCAGCTTGAATGGGGGCTGCTAGGTGTATGGATGGCGATTGGTTTGGATATTGCCTTTAGAGCCGTCGTACTAACCCTACAATTTCATCGTGACAAGTGGATTGTGGTGAAAGTGGAGCCGGAAGAAGACCCAGAATCTCATTGCCACCCTCAAACATCGAAGGAGAATATGTCAGCGTGTGTGAATAACTACTAAAAAAAGATGGAGCGATTCTTGGCTCCATCTTTTTTATTTCATGATTTAGTGGTGTCCCCCGTCACTTTTTGCAACGATTTCAAGCTTGTTATCGATTATCCCCTGGGTCTCATAAGAGATGGTTTCAATACTCCCCATTAAATAGGAATGATTATATGGACCTTCTTGGGGGCTATCTTGAAAAGTAGGTTTAATCTTTGCAAGGAAATGATAAACAGAGTCCTCCAGTTTACCTTGGTCCAGCCAAATTAGCGGACAATGCTTTCCCAGGTGGGAAAATGGAGCTGTAGTAATGGCCAATTCAGGCTGGGAGGTTGAGATGAAGGAAAGCCCCCTCCCTGGCTTGTCGATACCCCATCCAAAACCCCTATCCTGGTCTTTAAACATTGTGAATTCAATTGAGACATCGACGGGATTATCTCCTGGAATTCTAGTAACGCTACCATACATGCTCAGTTCTTCTTCTACTTGTTTAGAAATTATTTTTTCAGGTCCTACAATATAAATATTTGGATTCTTTCTTTTCTTCAGGGCTTTAATTGTTTCTAATGGAACGCCATTCGTTTCTACATATAAAATGGGCTCAGGCATATGAGCAATCCAATAACCAGCTACTAGAGAAAAAAGCTTTGCATGATCCTCGGAGGATACAACGAGGATATTTTCAGGATACTCATCTGTCAATCTTGCATATTCCTCATCGACTTTAAAAGCAAACTGAGCAGCCGTCTCTGCTGTTAACGATTTAACCTTATAAGAAGCCAATTGTTCATTCACATGATCAGTAATGTCTCCCATAACCATTATTTGAATCCCTTCAGAATTTCCTTTAGGTTGTAGTCTGTCGATTTCATTAAGCACTTCTTCCGACACACCTTCCGAGTCAAAATGAAAAACAGGTCCGTTATTTGGGTGATGAATAAAATTTACCGAGGCCAAGCCAATACTCCACGATTTATTCGGGAAAAGAATAACAGTGCCAGGTCTGGTTTCATCATGTGTCGCCGGCCAAATCATTTGGGAAGTATAGATTGAAGCCTCCAGCGTATTATCTGTATTTAGTCTCGAGACATTTTTCGTATCATACGTCTTAAGGTTAACCCCTGCGCGATCGTTATAAGAATTAGGTTTACTGGCAAACTGTTCTAATTGTTTATGTGTTTTCATCGAATCCTCCTAAATATTGAATATAACTAGCATATTCCCTAAGGGATTGCAGATTGTTTGCAGATGAAAGGATTCAATATTTATTCGATGAGTTTTTGGTTGTGAATTTTTTTAAATTAACCGATTACGTAAAATGTAATAAGTAAGAAAAGCGCTTTAAGTGTGGGGAAATAGTTTTATTACTTTGCTATCACTGATATCTAATACACAAAAAGAACCCCTTAGAAGAGGTTCTTTAAATATAAATTAAGTTACGATCAGCAAACCGGTCATTCCTTTTTCTTTATGCCCAGGGATGGTGCAGAAAAATTCATACACTCCCTTTTCAGAAGGAAGAAATTCTAGTTGATTTGAACTGTTTGCTTGAGCATGAAGATGGAATGATTCATTAGAAGAAGAGTGGTCGTGCCCGCCACCACCAGGTGAATCAGTAATATTAGCTGTAATTCCTTTAATTTCAATATCGTGTTCTACTTGATCGTCGTTTTGCAACACAATTCTGGCAGTTGTGCCTTTTGCCACAGTTAAGGTGGATGGCTGATAGCGCATATCGGATGCAATGATGTTGATTGTGTGTATCTCTTCATGCTGGTTTGAACTGTTATGAGTATATTGGGATTGATACCCCGTCTGTTCTTTAGGTGATTCTGCATAGGGCATAGTTGCAGATTTAAAAATTAGTTCACTAGAAACCAAAAATATAAGGAAGGTGACGAAGACAATCAAAGGCTTAAATAGCCATTTCTTCGTAATTAAGTTTTGTTCAGGTTTGGTTAGCGGAAAAATAAAAAATAGAAATATAGAACTTAATGAAAGCACAGACAAAACCTTCAAAATCACAATAGATTCGTTAGGAGAAATCATTTCTCCTAACATTGCTCCCATCATGCCACCCATTAATCCTGCCATTAAACCTTCTATGGAAGAAAGTGGACTGTGGATGAGTCCTATCAGCAGTCCGGCAGCACTTCCTATCCCTATAGATAATAAAGTGGAATAGAATAAATCCCCTTTGTATAGTGCGCCGAACATTACTCCTAGTGTCAATCCGATACTCATTCCTGTATACATGCAAATCACCATGTATGACATGGGATGCAACCGTTTTTTAAATACTATACCAATAACCATACAAGCCAAGACTAAGAGAAAAAGAGTGATTGAAATAAATAGTTGATATGGTTGAATCGTTATCTCCCCCCTTTGTTTGCTTACATGATATGAGAAGAAAAGACAAGGCATTCCAAAATTATCGAAATCATTTGATCTTTAGGGAAAAACCCCGTTAGATGCAAAATTTAATCAATATCATAAACAAATATTATTAAATCAACGATTATTACTATTTTACTTTTTAAACTAAGAAGCAAGAAAAAAAGAGATCATGAAATAGTGATTTATATGTAATTCTGGAACACGATTAATTATTAGAGCAGTTTTAGATAAAGGAAGAATAATACAAAATAATTGATGGGTTACTCAGAAGCAGATGAAGTATAAAAATGAAAACTTCTCTAGTATTTTGATTGTCCAATACCTACTGTAGAGAAGTTTTCGTTTTCTTATTATCTAATAATCCAAATTTGTATAATTTCGGTAGTCAACCTTGTGTTATGGTGAGGGACCATTTTGTGTAAATCCAACATTCCCAGAGCCTAAGTGTAAATATATTTTCAGTAAGCACACTTATCATTCCGGCTGGTTATTTGCTTCTGGGTCTGGAGTGAAATTTGGTGTAAAACCATTGTATTTCACCATATTGACCATTCCAGCACTCGCATGATGAAGATCGTGACAATGGAATAGCCAGTTTCCGGGGTTATCTGCCTTAAAGGCCACTACGTATTCATCTCCGGGCTTTAAATTTATTGTGTCTTTCCAAATGGGAGAACCTTCTACTGGTTTACCGTTTTTACTCAATACTTGAAATAAGTGTCCGTGTAGATGCATGGGGTGGTCATCACTTTTCGAATTGTTCGTCAATGTAACTTTTACAAGGTCGTTCTCATTTACCTTGATATTTTCTGTATTAGGAAATGTTTTATCATTGATTGTATAGGCCATTCCTTCGTGGTTCATTGCGGTATTCAAATCCATTGTATATTCGACATCATATTGTTGATCAAGGCTGAACTTAGTCTCCTCAGGTTCCCCGTACGATGTAAAGTTAAATTCCGGCAATTTTTGAGCTTGATTTGACTTATCTACGCTGGTCTCTGCACCTTCATATTTTATTAAAGTCTTCATTCCATTTGTGCCTTCCATTTCACCATGACATTCGAGGAACCACTCACCAGGATTGTCTGCAGTGAATTCGATATCATAGCGTTCACCTGGAGCGATGGAGACAACTTCGTCTTTAAGTTTCTGTGGATTCGTTATTTCCTGACCGTCAATTGCGACTACTTTATAATCATGTCCATGTAAATGTATCTTGTGGGACATAAAACCAACGTTCACAAGGCGAAGTCGAACCTTTTCTCCTTCCTTGACTTTGAGTGGTTCTATTGCTTCCCCACTTTTACCGTTTATTGTGAATACATCGTACTCACTCATATCATGACCCATAGAATTTCCCTCATCGTTCTCCATTTTTTCAGAGTCTTCGTTCTGAACCCCTTCTGAATTCATTTTTTCATGATCCATGCCTTCCATCTCATCCATACCCGAGTTCTTTTCTTCGCCTATCCATTCATCGAGCATGAGCGTATAATCTCTGTCATAGCTGACTTCCTTTGGCTCGACAATTAAAGATCCATATAGCCCTTTATCCATTTGTTCGACTGCATTTTGATGAGTATGGTACATATAGGTACCTGCATCTTCAGGAGTGAATTCATACTGGAAAGTTTCTCCGGGTTGAACGGCATTCTGAGTGACTCCTGGGATACCATCCATGTCATTAGGAACAGTAATTCCATGCCAGTGAATAGTAACTGGGACATTTAATTCATTCTTTAAATTAATTTTTACTTCTTCCCCTTGTTTGACTCGAAGTTGTGAACCTGGAACTGATCCGTTAAAGGTTAATGCGTTAACGCTGGTTGTAGGAGTTAGTTGATGGATTCCTTCTTTTGCAGTGATTGTAAATTCGTTACCTGTCAATGTTTCCGTATCGACTGTTTTAACTCCATCTGATTGATCCTCAGAATTTGTGGAACTTTGTTTGGCATTATCATTGGAACCACTATGGTCCATGCTGCCCATGTCGTTTTCTTGTGAAGAGCAGGCAGCTAACACGATTGTGAAAAACAAGAAAAAACTAAATAAAATTAACCTTTTCATCTCGTTACCTCCATAAAAGTTATAACTTTAGGTTAATGAAAATAAATGCAAAACTTATGAAATTAGATGTATGTCAAAAAAAGTTCACAGTTATATAAAAAAGTGTCTCATTTCATATTTTCTCCTTATTTATCAGATAAACTATCCTATTAAAAGGAGGTATGTTTTACAGTGGAGGACATAAACACGATAGACCGTATAGCAATAGAAGCTGGACCCTTTACTGTTTACTGGTACGGAGTAATAATAGGGTTAGGTATACTGATAGGGTTCTTGCTGGCTACTAAAGAGTCCAGAAAGACAGGTCTGGACCATGACGTATTTCCGGATCTTTTGATTTGGGCTATTCCTACTTCCATTCTTTTTGCAAGAATCTATTATGTTAGTTTTGAATGGGAATACTATAAAGAAAATCCATTGAATATTATTGCTGTCTGGGAAGGCGGAATAGCCATTCATGGTGCGTTGATTGGGGCGGTATTAACCACAATTATTTACTGTTATAAAAAAGGCATATCTTTTTGGAAAGTCACCGATATTGCTGCACCGAGTTTGATCTTGGCGCAATCTATTGGACGATGGGGTAATTTCATCAATCAGGAGGCTCATGGAACTCAAGTGAGCGGGGAGTTTCTAGAATCAATGTTCCTGCCTGATTTTATAGTCGATCAGATGTTCATCGAGGGTAATTATTATCATCCGACATTTCTTTATGAATCGATGTGGAATTTATTGGGATTTATTGTTTTGATCACTATTAGAAGAAAGTTCACAAAATTAAAGCAGGGAGATGTGTTCCTCACTTACCTGATTTGGTATTCCACGGGCAGATTTTTTGTTGAAGGAATGAGGACAGACAGTCTAATGCTTACAGACAGTATTCGAGTAGCTCAATTGATTTCGTTGCTCATTATTGGTATAGCTATTTTTCTGATGTATTACCGTAGAAAGAAGTATAGACTTGAGCCATATCTTCACAGCTATCGGAGGCACTAATGATTTGCATGTTCAACGGATGTGCAGCATTGAAATTTTGTGATGCACGCGCTTCTGAAAGTGAAAATGCTAAAGTATGCCGTCAGTATCAGGTGCATACCAATGGCAGCAAATAAAATTATTAAACTTATTATGAAGCATAACAGCCATGCAACTTGACTGTTATGCTTTTTTGTTAATAGTAAAGATATGGATTTTCATGAATTCTGCATATTTTTGGGGCATTACTAATTGAAAGATTGTTTATGGAGGAGGAATATTTGGATGAATCATCAAAATTCACATGATCATCATCAGCACCGAGAGTCTCACGGAGAACCAGGGATGAAAAATGAACATGTACACGGGGAGCAGGAAAATCATGCTTCCCATCATGCCCATATGGTTGATGACTTTAAACGAAGGTTCTATATTTCGCTCATCATCACTATTCCGATACTGATATTCTCACCTATGATTCAGGAATTCTTAGGGATAGATTTAAGATTTAATGGCGATATGTATATCTTATTCGGCCTTGCTACGTTTATATTCTTTTATGGCGGATGGCCATTTCTTGAAGGGTCCTGGAAAGAGTTAAAGCGAAAAGAACCTGGAATGATGACACTGATTGCTTTGGCCATAACCGTAGCCTATGCCTATAGTTCGCTTACGGTATTTGGTCTTTCCGGAAAAAACTTCTTCTGGGAGTTGGCAACGTTGATTGACATCATGCTCCTTGGCCACTGGATTGAAATGAAATCGGTCATGGGTGCTTCACGTGCATTGGAGGAGTTAGTGAAGTTAATGCCGTCAGAGGCTCACCTCGTCGATGAAGAAGGAAATGTAAAAGATGTTCCGACTTCAGAATTGAAACAGGGGGACAAGGTTCTGATTAAACCGGGGGAAAAAGTACCGGTCGATGGAACGATCATTAAAGGAGAATCCACACTTGATGAGTCAATGTTAACAGGGGAATCAGTACCTGTTGAAAAGTTCAAAGAAGATCAAGTCATTGGCGGTTCAATCAATGGTGAAGGCTCTTTGACAGTTTCAGTGGAGAAAACAGGGGAAGACAGTTATCTCTCACAGGTCGTGACGATGGTGAAAGAAGCACAGGAATCAAAGTCACGAACACAAGACTTATCAAACCGTGCAGCTAAATGGTTGTTTTATATAGCTCTTTTAGCGGGCATCATTACAATGGCAGTGTGGCTGTTAATAGGGGAAAGTTTTGTTTACGCATTGGAAAGAATGGTAACAGTCATGGTTATTGCCTGTCCGCACGCATTGGGGTTGGCTGCTCCACTCGTAGTCGCAAGATCGACGGCAATTGCTGCGAAAAGGGGGCTCTTAATTCGAGATCGTGCTAGCTTTGAAGGGGCAAGAATCCTTGATGCAATTGTATTCGACAAAACTGGAACGTTGACAGAAGGTAAGTTTGGTATCACTGATATACAATTGGTTGAAAATTCGGAAGAAGAAGTTATAAGGCTCGCTGCCTCATTGGAAGCCCAGTCAGAGCACCCAATTGCAAGAGGGATTTTCGAGGAAGCTGAAAAACGTTCAATAAAGTTATCAGAACCGGAAAACTTCCAATCCATTACAGGTAAGGGCCTTAAAGGGACCATTAATGGCAAGAGCGTAATGGTGGTCAGTCCTGGTTATATGGCTGAAGAGAAGATTTCCTATCAGGCAGATATCTACCAAAAGCTGTCGGGTGAAGGAAAGACTGTTGTGTTTGTACTGGTTGAAGGAGAATTATCTGCGATGATTGCTCTGGCGGATAAGGTGAGGGAAAGCTCGAAGGAAGCCATTAAACGGTTAAAAGAACTTAACATCCGTGCAATGATGCTGACAGGAGACAACAAGCAGGTGGCCAACTGGGTGGCGAATAGTTTAGATCTTGATGAGGTTTATGCAGAAGTGTTGCCTCACCAAAAAGCTGATAAGATCAAGGAGGTGAAAAAAGAAGGTCTGAGAGTAGCAATGACAGGTGACGGTGTAAATGATGCACCGGCTCTTGCAAACGCCGACCTTGGTATAGCGGTGGGAGCAGGTACTGATGTGGCAATGGAAACAGCGGATGTTATTTTGGTAAAGAGTAATCCGAATGATGTTGTGTCCATTATTTCATTATCGAAAGCAACGTATCGGAAGATGATTCAAAACTTATGGTGGGCTGCCGGCTATAACATTGTAGCCATTCCGCTGGCAGCTGGAGTACTGTACAATGCAGGAATTGTACTGAGTCCGGCAATTGGAGCGGTACTAATGTCACTCAGTACCGTGATAGTAGCTATTAATGCACGTTTATTGAAAGTTTAAGGTTTTTTTGAGTAACGCGCAGGTGACTCACTTGAGGAATACTCTAAGAAATTTAACAGCATAGATCACAATATAGTAAAAGAGCATCTCTTTCGATGCTCTTTTACTATATATGCATTTGAAGATGAAATTTACATATATCATATACTTTCTCATGAGAATTTATTTTTTTAATTGTTGGTTTACAAACTCCAATACGTGAGCGTATCAAAAACCCCAAGGATAACTAAGGCTGCCCCAGAAAACTTCTGAACCAAGGAACCTACCTTTCTGCTTTTCTTAATCAACGATCCATCAAGTTCCAAAAAGCTAATCATGAATAGAATAATTAAAAGTGGAATAGATGTAGCGATTCCAAACAATGACGGTAGTATAAAGCCTGAAGGAGAAGAAATGGCAACTGGCATTAGGGTTACAAAGAATAAAATAAACATAGTTGGACAAAAAGCAACTGAAAAACTTATTCCCATCCAAAGCGATCCCCATTTCCCCTCTTTAAATGTAATTGGAATCCAACTTGATAGTTTATTAATGAAACGCAACTTGAAGAAGCCTAATAAAAATAAACCAATAAAAATAATCATGGGACCTATAACCTTCCGGAATGCAGAGAAAAAAATAGTGCTATTAGATTTGAAATCATTTCCAATCCACCAAAATAATAGACCAAGCAAAGAGAATGCAATGACTTTTCCGGCTATGAAAAAAAGTACTTCTGTCCACTTCATTTTAGACTGAATACTGCTGGTTCCATAAATCGTAATAGCGCTGATATTCGTAGTGAGCTGACAGGGCGCGAGTGAACCGATTAAACCTAAGATTAATGCAACTAAAATAGGAAAATCCATTAAACTGTCCACCATATTATAAAACGGGAGACTTAATGTATTACTGATTCTAGTTAATATTTCATACATACTTTACACAACCTTACTCATTATTTTCACTCAGGTTTTCCCCTGTTCATAATTTCAGTCCAGTTCTTGCCGTCGTCAGACGTACGGTAGATATCATTTTTGTATGTCACTATCGTCATTTCTGACTGATTCTTTGGATTTTGTGCTATGAACATAATAGGATTATCGTTATTTATTGAAGGTAACGGTAATTCTACTTCTTCAAGTGATTCCAAGTTAAATTGAATCAATCTGATACCATCTTCTCCTAAACTCGAATATACCCCGGTTTTATCGTTTAATAATACACTAGTAACCGGTGTTCCTTGCCTTATTGGTGAAAAGGTATCCCCCCCGTCTTCAGAGAAAAAGATTCCTTCCTGACTATTTATAGCCAACAGATTTTTCTTTTGAGGGTGGGCGGCAAGTCCAATCATCTTAGCAGGATCGATTCCTGACATTTTTCTCTTGTTCCAGTTTTCCCCTTCATCGCTTGAAGAATAAAGGCCTGTTTCCAATGTAGAATTAGATTCTTGGTTTATGACAAACAACTGACCGGATTCATATCCTGTAGAAAGATAATGAAAGTCAGTTTCCCCATAGAATGCCAGCTTGTCTATAGATTTCCCTTGATCAGTACTCTTAATGATTCCCAATGGGTTCTTCAAGTCAGAACCATTCTCAGGATGCCCGCTGGAATAAAAACCGTCTTTATATGGAGAGAATCCCATGTAATCATGTTTATTGCGATTAGCCTCTGTCCATTTGTTTTCATCATATTTATAGAGTCCGTTGTGAGTGGCTATAAAAAAAGCATCGTCATTATTTGGATATCCCGCACCATGTAGGTGCTCGACATTTTCTGATTCTGGACTTACGAACTTATATTCTTGTGATGTGGAGGAACATCCGGTTATTAGTAATCCAGACCCAATTAATATACCAATTGCTTTATTAAGTTTCATATAATTTTCTCCTGCCTTTTTGTTTATTTATACTTTCCACTGATAACCAAATCCCCAAATGGTGGTCAAGTGATTTTCAATTGGAAAGTGAGCGGATTTTAACTTGTCACGAAGATTCCGGATATGAGAATCTACCGTGCGGATTTCAGTTGCCGCATGATTATCCCATACCATCAATAGAAGCTGCTGCCTTGTATACACTTGTTCCGGCTTTTTCATTAAAGCTTCCAGTAATTTAAATTCCTTTAAAGTAAGTGATATTTGTTTTTCATTATGAATTAGTGTGAATGACTGATAATTCAAACTAAATCCCCCTCTGGTTAAGAGGTGTGAATTAGATGTTGGAAATTCATTTTTGTGCCTTCTCAATGTTGCTTTAATTTTGGCCAGGAGCACTTCTTCGTCAAATGGTTTTGTGAGATAATCGTCTGCTCCGAGTTCAAGGCCTCTGATAAGATCGGCTTTTGTGTCCCTTGCAGTAAGCATGATGATGGGGATTGACGAAAATGTCCTGATCTTTTCACATACTTCCCACCCGGACATCTCGGGCATCATGATATCAAGCAGCAGTAAATCAAATTCTCCCTTCTTTAAGTGCTGGATGGCTTCATGACCGTTGTTAGTTTTAAGACATGAGTACCCATGCGGTTTGAGAAAAAGTTCAATGAGATTCAGCATTCTCGCTTCATCATCTACAATAAGAATGTTTTTCATTAAGAGCCCTCCTTGATAGGAATAATCAGCTGTATAATCGTTCCTTTTCCGATTGTACTCTTCAGTTGAATTTCACCCCTGTGTGCTTCGACCAGCTCTTTTACAATTGATAGTCCAAGTCCTGATCCCCCATGTTCTCTTGAACGAGACTTTTCAACGCGATATAAGCGGGTGAAAATTTTAGGAATTTCATCTTCAGGGATACCGATTCCTTCATCTTCAAGCGTGAAGATAGCATTCGTCGAGTCAGAGGTGACAGTAAGAGTAACCGTCGTACCTTTTTTTGAATACTTCTTAGCGTTATCCAGCAGATTCAAGAAAATTTGTTCCAACCTTATCGGGTCTGCGTGGATGACCATATCGACTGTACAATAAAAATGTAATTGAATACTTTGATTAATAAAGGCTGGCTTTACCCTTGTATATAATCTATTTAAAAAAGGGCCAATTTCTAATGCTTCCTTGTAAATAGTAAAGGTATTTTCATCAAGCTTTGCAAGTTCAAATAGATTTTCCACTAGCTGGACAATGGTACCGGTCTCCTCCTCGATAATATGAAGATATTTTTTTCGCTCCTGCTCCCCGATTTCTATTCTCTTTGCAATAGTAGTGTAGCCTTGTACGTACGTTAAAGGAGTTCTAAGTTCATGAGAGATACTTGCTAGAAATTCAGCTCTCTCTGCTTTTATTGTCTTTAAATCATCAGACAACTTTTGTATGGCTTGTGACAATTGGCCAATTTCATCATTTCCTGCTTGAGGAAGCATGACATCATAATCTCCTCTATTGATACTCTCGGTTGCAGCCTTCATTTTAATTAGTGGCCGGGTTAAAATCTTGGAAAGAATAAAGTGAATAATAATCATTAGTGCTAAACTCAGCCAGCCTGCAATTAGAAAGTGAGAATTTAGTTCCTTGATTAGCTTTCTTAAAGGGCCAGTAGGTTTGAACATAAAGATATAGCCTTCCTGAGAACTTGCACGAAAAGAAGACACAGATACGATGTAATCGTCATTACGGTAGTCTTTTTTTAGCATGTTGCTATTGGGATAGGAAGCTACAACAGCTTTCTCTATAACCCCTTCCATTTCAGCTGAAACCTTGTCCGAAGTAATAATCATGTTTTTTTGTTTGTCAGTAACAACAACGATCGCACTTGTTCTTGATTCCATCAGAGCTATATGCTGCAGGGTTTGCTGAGTGTAGTTATCCTCTAATATGTCGCGATGACTTTCACCTCTGGATTGAATGGAATTTATTTCTTCATCTATCCTACTGTTCACGATACTTTCGTGGAGAAAAATCAAGATGAAAACAACCAAAATAAATACTGCAATCGTGAAATATACCGTTAACTTGGTAGATATCTTCATTATCAACCCTCAATTCTGAACTATTAATAAGTTTACATTTTAATTTTGAAGAAAGTGTGCAGTTAGTACAGGTAACTCAATCTTAT
This sequence comes from Rossellomorea sp. YZS02, assembly GCF_033963925.1. Taxonomy (NCBI): domain Bacteria; kingdom Bacillati; phylum Bacillota; class Bacilli; order Caryophanales; family Bacillaceae; genus Rossellomorea; species Rossellomorea sp. YZS02. The sequence goes on from NZ_JAXBLY010000018.1 coordinate 59,378, forward strand.
AAATAGTTTTTGTTTCTACATATATTTTGCATATCTTCAGGGTAGAATTTTAATGGAACGTAATTAAGGAGGAGTCACCATGAAAATCAAAAGATTTGCGTTACTTCTAGTAACATTATCTATTCTTGTGTTGGGAGCTTGTTCTAGCAACAACGGGGAAAAGACAGAAAACAACGAAAACCAAAGTGATCAAGAGAAGATGGAAGAAAAAGAAGAAATGGATGATATGGACCATGGTGAAATGAATCATTCTGGTTCGGGTGAAGTTCCAGAAGGCTTGAAGGAGGCAGAAAATCCTAAATATGCAGTCGGAAGCAATGCCTTACTCGAAACGGATCATATGCCGGGGATGAAAGGTGCAGAGGCGACTATCCAAGGTGCTTATGACACTGTAGTATACACTGTTACTTATACGCCTACAAACGGTGGTGAAAAAGTTAAAAACCACAAGTGGGTCATCCATGAAGAATTGGAGAACCTCAGGGAAGAACCATATAAGCAGGGAGATGAAGTCGTATTAAATGCCAACCACATGGAAGGAATGGATGGTGCTAAAGCCGCAATTGATTCAGCTGAAGAAACAACCGTCTATATGGTCGATTACACCCCAACGGATGGCGGAGAAGAAGTGAAAAATCATAAATGGGTTACGGAAAGTGAGCTGTCATCCAAAGAACAATGATAAACGAAAAGAGCTTATCCGTACATTGTGGATATGCTCTTTTTTGTAAACTATTACGAAATTTAATTAAACATGGATAATTTCTAGTTTATAAAATACGGTAGCGGGTATAAGAGTAATAAGGAGATGATTTTATGATGAACGGCGGAGGTATGGGCGGTGGCTTTTTTGGAAGCGGATTTCTCTTTATTATTCTCATCCTTGCCATCATTGGAGTATTCATTTGGATGATGAGGTCAAATCCAAAAGGAGATGCCAGTCCTCCAACTCAAAACATGAACAACCAAGCATTGGATCGATTAAAGGAGAGGCTGGCAAAAGGAGAAATTACTGAAGAGGAATACGATCGGCTTAAGAGAAAACTGGAACAATAGAGTTGAGAGGTTTCTGTTTCGTGTTCACTAACTGCGCCTTAAATGGCGCAGTCTTCGTTTACGATTTACTTGCAAAGATTCTGCATGAGAGATGGGTACCGTGGTAGTGATTCAAAAAATGTTTTAAGGAGACTCAACGATGAACAGGAAAATAATAGGATCTATACTTATTACAATATTGGTGGTCATGGGTGTGTTGTTGTATCTCAATTCTCCATGGAATAATAGGGACATGACTTTACCAGAGGGAGTGAAAAGCGGCGAAAGGAGTATTTTAGAGGTCGGGGCACAAGAGCAAGGTGAAAGAAATGTAAAGTCATTTGATTTAACCGCTCAAGAAAAAGAGTGGGAAATCAGTGAAGGAAAGATTGTAAACGCGTGGACCTATAACGGTACAGTTCCAGGAGAACCGCTTCGGGTTAAAGAAGGCGACTTTGTAAAAGTAAATTTAAAGAACGAACTCAACGTTCCGGTTACGATTCACTGGCATGGGGTCCTATTACCTAATAAAATGGACGGAATTCCTGGACTCACTCAGGATGCGGTGCAGCCTGGGGAAAGCTTTACATATGAATTTATAGCAAACGACGCAGGGACTTATTGGTATCACTCTCACCAACAAAGCTCAAAACAGGTGGATAAAGGCCTCTATGGTTCACTTGTTATTGAAGAAAAGGAAAAAGAATATGAAAAGGATGAGTTTTTCATTCTTGATGAGTGGGCGGTAGATCAGGATAAACGAGATATGTCCAATATGGGGGGCATGATGCAGGGAGCAATGTCAGGTGACGGTGAAGCGGATACGAAACAAATGTACGACACGTTTACCGTGAACGGTAAATCGGGAGATGCCATCGAACCACTTAAGATGGAATCAGGTGAAAAAGCAAGGTTGAGGTTCGTTAATGCGGGTTATCAGGTGCATAAGTTAGTCTTCCCGGATGGTTCTATGCGTGTGATTGCCAATGATGCAGAAAAGGTTGTATCGGGAACAAACACCTCCAATGTACTTGAAATTGCTCCTGGCGAACGAATCGATGTGGAGTTTACGAAACGCACCCAAGAGACCGCTTTCATCGGGCAGGAACAGAACATAGAAAATGCAGAAGATATGGTGATCCCGGTGGTTTCAGAGAATAATAACCAAGCGACGGATCAAGAGGTTGTGCTTGCATCCGGAAAGGATACAGCAAAAGGTATTTCATACGGAAGTGAAAAACTCCTATTCGAATATACCCCTGATCCAGATGTCAATTACGACATGGATTTAAGCATGGGAATGAACATGGGAGAAGGGATGGCTTTCCAAATAAATGATAAAACATTCCCTGAGACTCCGCCTATTCAGGTAAAGGAAGGTGACATTGTAAAGGTGACACTGAGAAATACAGGAAGAATGAATCATCCTATGCACCTGCATGGTCACCGGTTCCAAGTGAATTCTAAAAACGGGAAGGAATTTGAAAATCCAATTGTGAAAGACTTAATTCACGTGAAACCCGGAGAAGAGTATGTCATCTACTTCAAGGCGGATAACGCAGGAGAATGGCTGTTCCACTGCCACGATAACAACCATGCGGATATGGGAATGGTGACGATTGTGGATTATGAAGGGGTATATTCCCCGTTTGAGTTAGGCGGTGAAAAAGATAACCAGCCAAACTAATATATCTTTTTAGAACTGGGCTCAGAGTTAAATTTTAGTGTTTCGACGCTATGGAATTTCTCCAACTGTAAAAATTCACAATGAGAGTGTAGGGATAAGCAAGGAAAAAGGAGAAACGTTAGGGAATAAAAAAACCCTTGAATATCAAGGGTTATAGGTATATGGAGCATAGCAGGATCGAACCGCTGACCTTTTGGATGCGAGCGAAGTTATTAAATACGTTAAAATAAGTCAATTTAAGTCGTTTTAAGAAAAAAATCACGAAAAAACCCCATTAAAAAATCAAATGTATGCTTTGTGAATTTTTTTGGTAACGTGTGGGGTCAATTTTTAATTTCAAAATGCTCAATTGTTCTTATGACTTTTAGAATTAATTCTAGTAAGAGTTTGCTTTTATTAAGAAAATAAATGATTAATTCCTATATTCTTTTGAATACAGATTACTAAAGTCTTAGAAATCCTCCCGCATCAACAGAGTTAAAAACTACATTGATAAAAGAATTGATTCATTCATCAAAAATAATTAAAAATAACCTTTACAAGAATTGGGTTGCATGGTATGTTATATACAGAAGTTCCCAGCCGAGGAAATACATAATCTCTTTTAGGTATTGATTGCATTTTTTTTAATAATATGAGTTAATAAAAGTACAATCATTTTATCAAATAATAAAGTAATTTAATATAAAAAAAGTGGAAGGACCACAAATTAAACGATGGGTTTCGTACCTGCATCGGTTCATTTGTGGTCCTTTTTTTATTTATTTACATCATATATACAAAAATTTGGGTGATAATCATGAGTTTTAGCATACATACCGCAAAGCTAGATAGAACATTACTTAGAGACTTTCCAATGAAACAGTTAAACATTTCTCAAACCGCTTTAAACTTAATCTTTCATCTAACTCCTTTCGTAGATCGCGACGGACGTATCCACCTGGACAAAGAAGTTGTAAAGAGAAAGATGTATTGCGACAGACGCGAATTACATAAAGCTTTAAATGAGTTACGTGAAACTACATATCAAGGTAAGAAACTTATAACCTACGAAAATGGTTATTATGTTTCTCATTTCCACCTGCCTACAAATGGGGATGACTCTTACCTTAAGCATATCCCTTTTTACAATTCAGCTGATTTCCAAAACCTATCTAAAAATCAGACTCGTCTATTCCTATACATCGCTACAAACAATATAAGGAATCAATTTACACGTGTAGCCGTTGAAAACCTGTACAAAAATACACTGCATGACCGCGAATACGGACTAAATATTTTCGATAGCTATAAAGATATGACAGAAGACCTATTCTTTCTTATCGATAATGGCTATATTTCAGTGCGCTTCAAAGGACATGAAGAACCAATCGACAATAATGCAACCCACTACAAGTCCGATTTCCATAGAACTTTCGGGTTTAAAAATAATAAAAAATCACGCACTAGCAAATATTTTAAACCAAAACACAATCTCGATCTGAAAGTGAATCCTACTTTGTTCAATGAAGAAGCTATTAAGAATAAAGCTGGTAAGGCGGAACTTCGCTTATTGGCTGAACGTTACCATATGTGCCATGAAGATATGAAAGCAGAAACATTTAATTTCATCATAGGTAGAAAGAACTCATTGATAGAACAATTCGGCATTGCCGGACTTGAGATATACCGTACAGCCCTCCAAAAATACTTCAAAGAAAAAAATGAAAGTATTATTTATTACGACCTTGTTGGCAAAGCCGCAAACACCTTCACAGACTTCTACTTATTAGAAGAGATCAAGAAGGTTATTTTGAGTACTCTTGAAAATCAGTTAAGCGGCTTTGTGAGCACTTCTTTGTCAATCCCAATAAAAAGCGCTCACATCCCTACACTTATTAAATACTTTATTGCCAACTCGTCTGATGAACATAAGATTCTAATAGATCAAGACATCGAGAAAATCGATAATGCTTACGATTTACTCTCAGGTTTAGCTGCAGAGGAGCCATGGACATACTTAGCAGAATCCATCGAAGCCACTTATGCAGTTCACAAAACTAAGTTATTCGAGATGTTGAGAGTCGAAGGTGTCAAAGCCGGCATCCATGAACTTTACGAACTGCTAGAATCAGTGAACACAAAAAAACTCATTGCATCTTTCGCATCCAACGCCCAACTCTCTAAACATAAATACCTAGAGGAGGAAGCTAACCAACTCAAACAAGTGGTACGTTTCTTCAAAAAGAAACATGCTCCTCTTGGTCAACGCATACAGGAGAGCAGTGAGGAACCAGAACCAAAACCAAAGAATTATCTAGCCATCCTTGATGAATATATAAATTCGTAACAAGCTGTTGCCCTTCTTTTTTAAATAAGAAGCTAACAGCTTATTCGTGTTTGTCTATAGAACATACTTAAGCGGAGTCATAAAAAAACAGAAATTTCATACAATAATACGATCCAGTTCCACCTCCCAATTGAGGAAAAACTGGTTTTTTTGTGTTCATTACTTCCATTATTTTTCAGATGAAAACAATTATCGTTTCTATAAAAGCCATTACTTCTACTCCTATACGACTTCCTATAGCATTAAAAGATTTTATTGAACTTCTCTAAGCCATAAGAAGCACAATTCCAATACTGGTGAAAAATTGCTGTAATCTGAAAAAATCAATAAAACTTGAATTACATATATATCAAGGGATCCAATCCTTCTATTACCGTCAATTGCATTTTCCTAATGTTTTTTGTAATAGGGTTTGTAATTAGGTTTGTTATGAGTATTGTTATTGAAACTGTTATCTGTTTTCTTTTACTTTCATTCAATAGATGTAAAGGATTATAAAATCCACGGTTTATCCTGACTACCTCTTTTTCAATAAACTATTGGTGGAAATTTTAATGAGGGACTATAGAGTGGAAAGTAATGATTCTATACATATTGCCTACACAGATAGATATTTGAAAAAGAAGAAAGCTTATGAAAGAGATAACTATGAAGTAATCGAATTTTTTCCGAAGATTTTAAAGATCCAGTTACATTCAAACTAAAATTCGACTTATTTCTCAAGAGAGTAAACAGTAGTAAAAGTGTTTCTCTTGATTTAGATTGGTATGAATTACCTGAACAAAAGAAGAAAAAATTTGGACATTGGCTTGAATGGTTAAATGTTGAAAAAGAAATCAATCTAATAATCGAAAAACTTGGTAGATTCCCTAAAAGTAATGAATTACCGTCTGGTCTTTATTCTGGGATTAAAAGGTATCATGGTGGATTATGGACCGTTAAACGTAAAATGGGATTTATTACTAAAATATATAAAACTCCAGTACCCAAAGGGCACTGGAGTTTTGAAAAAGGATATTTAACTAAAGTAATTGACGACTTGCCACAAAAGTAGGTAGATTTCCAATTCAGAACGATTTTGAGAATACAGAGCAAATGAGTGCTTATAGAAGTTTCAATCAATTAATATTAGAACAACAGATTCAACTTTCGAAAGAAATTGGTTTTGAACTCTCAGAATCTAGATATAAGGTAAGAAAAAAACCAGAGAAATGGAATAAAAAGAAACTAAAAAAAGAAATTACCCTTTTTTTAAAGGAAATTAATAAATTTCCAAAATATATTGATTATGTGAAAAATGAAAGAGGATATTTATACAGTGCAGTAAAAGAAAATTTTACTGGGGAGGAATTGGAAAAGTTAGCAGCTTCATTAGGATTCAGGTTGAAAAAAATACTAAACCAAGAGGGTATTGGACAGAAGATAATTTTAAAATGGAATTAGTTAATGTAATCGAGAAAGTTGGTGAGAAACCTTCCTATAATAATTTGTATAGGGTAAACCCTCACTTATTCAGGGCATTTGCAAGAAAAGGGGGAAAAGCATTATTTGAACGTATTAATATTATGATTAAATAAAAAGTCATTAATTTCACTTTCAATTGCAATTGTAATTCCACTACTTTATATTATTGTATATAAAGTTAAAATAGATGAGGAAGAACCTCAATCACAAGTGCCAAAGAAATTTTATGCACTTTGATTGGAGGTTCTTTTTTATTTTTAATTACATTAACTGGAATAATACCCTTTTATAGGTAAATGCATCAATGTACTTGAACACACACAACCCATACACATCGTACTACATATTATTCTTTTTGGATGGTGCACTAATAAGCCTTAAAAGCTAGGTGATGGGTGCAGTGTGTGTATGTCAGTTTTTAAGCTGGATAAACTAATACTTAGAGGTGATTAAAATGAAATCCAATGATTTTATGACTGTTTATGCTGCATGTAATGAATGGGGAATCTCTGAAGGATTCTTCAGTGTCTTAAAAAGCCTTCCCAAGCACGAGGCATGGTTTACTGGAGATGCAACACAATATGGGCAGGATCTTGTTCTAAAGACAGCAATTCCAAATATTAAGGCTTTATATGAAAAAACTTGCGAGGAATTTAATAATTACACCAAAGACCCGAATTACCTGAACATCGGTGGGCTCATTAAAGGGGTGACTCAAACCAACTCAGAGATAAAGAACATGATTGATTCGAAGCAATACGATCATCTATTTGTTAAAGTATTACGCAGAAAAAAACTCGACCTGATCTTTGGTGCCTATATATATTTTTTTAAATACGACTTCCTAGAGCATTGTGAGAACTTAACAACTGGTTTTCTTGCTAAATTACTAAAAAAGAGAGGGATAGTAGTTTCTGATGCGACTATATTAAGTTATAAAAAAGAAGGACTATTATCAGTTAAAGAAAATCAATATGGGATAGATACGATGTCTTTAAATGAAGTTGAAAGCCTTGTTCTTGCTAAAAAGATGGAAAAATATATGCATTCAAAAAATACAGCAAATGAGAACTCGAATTTTTCTGTGCTCAACAGTGAACAGCAGAAGATAATAGAAGAGTATCTATCTTTTAGAAAAAAGGGGGGAAGAATATCACACAATAACTATCGGGCAAAAAAACACATTGCAAATAAAGAAGAAACACTTGCCAAACTAAGAAGTGCCTTGGCCACATTCTTCTTTAGAATTATTTGTGCTCGGTGCAATATTGATCAAAAACCTAAGATGAGGTATGCCTTTCTTACACAAGATGAAAAGGAGAAATACGACTCAAATAAGTTCCATCCCACACAAATAAGTGAGGATGATGCATTTGCATTTATGACAGAATCTAAGACTACATCAGCCGTCCATGTATTCCAAACTATTAAGCCTTTTTATGCTTGGATACTACAACGTCTAAAAAACGATGCATTGACTCCTGATAAATGGTTTGAGTATGGGCAACTGGAGCTAAGAATAGAGTCCTTCTTAAATCAGTTTCCAACAAACTATAGTGAACTAGCATCTGGAGAGACTGTTAATAAAATTAATAAGTCTTTCTTAACTAGAGAAGAGATGATTATTGTGAGAGAAAAACTACTTAATGATCCTGGCTCTCATGATCCTTATAGAGATGCAACTATCTGGGAGTTATGCTGTGTTACAGGGACTAGACCTTATGAAGTACGAAAACTCAAAATTGAATATTTCTTATTGGACAAGGAAGGATATTTGAAATTAAATAGTCGGGGGTGGGGGGAACTTCACATTCCACGTGAAGCCTCTAAACATGAAAATTCTCCATCACACCCCGTACTAGGTACGGTAATTCCAGCAGGTACTGTAAAACGGATAAATGAATACTTGAAACGATTGTATAAAAAGCAAAAGAATGAGCCGAAGGGAAAGGGTTTTTTATTCAGACCGGAAGATTTATTTCCCGAAAAGGGATACAAATCGGCAATTATGACAGATGTGATGACGAGGTTGAAAACTCAATTGGATTTTCTATCGTATGAGCAGAGAAGAGATTTTGAGTTAAAAGCATCACGGAGGAGCATGAATAATCTAATTGAAGGTTTTGGCGTGAGGTTACCTATTGAACGATTGAACGGTAGGATTCAAAAAGTGGCTGCGGATATACAAATGCGGCATAAAATTTCTGGAGATATTGGAGAAATGCATTATACTGCACCCATATCAGATGATGATTTTTATACTGTTTTAAATCACACGATTAACTTTCCATGGAACCGAAGAGAATTGATTATGTGGGAAAAGGAATTGAACCTGCATTCTTCAAAGGATTTTGAAATACAAAGTGAAGAGAAGGAAAGTAAAAAGATCAGTCAGGAAAGAAAGGAATATGAGTTAAATGAGATTAATTCAAAACGTCTAGATGAAATTAATCTGCAATTAAATAAACTAAGGAAGCGGCCCAAGGGGTTAACCATAGAAGAATGGTTTGAGATGAAAGAGAGCTTGGAAAAAGAAAAAATGTACATTAATTAGCTCAATAAGGGGGAAGCTAATGAAAGATCAAAATCTAGAAATATTTTCAAAGTACTCTTCTTGGGAGGAGTTTGAAGGTTATATCCATGAATATGGCTTTGAAGGGAGCATCCCTCATGTTTTTGAAAAAATCCGGGATAACGACCTGCTTACGCCTTCTGATATATCTTATATAACAGGATATTCAGAGGAAACGGTTCGAAGATGGTGCCGTTCTTGGAAACTGAAAACTACAACTGGTCGTGCACCTTATCATGTGGTAGGAAGTGACTTAAAGAATTTCTTGTATTATTGGACAAGGAAAGAGTTGATACAAAACTATAAATAATGTAATAAGATGTCTACTATAGAGGTGCAGAATGGAAAACGTACTGGGTTTCCCAACGAACCTAACAGTACGTTTTTTATTGTCAAGACATATATGTAAACTAGTTATTAAATCTTTCTTTTTCTTTATTAAGCTAAGGGGGCGTTAATTAAATTACGTTAAGGAACGTGTGAATATGCCGTTCATAAAAATATCTTTTTAATAAAGATAAAGTAGATAGCTTTAAAAAACTAAGTATATTTCCAATCCTGGAAGGGAAGAGTTTTTATGGGATTATTTTAAAGTTCCTCCAGTATACTATTCAGAACGGAGTGCTTGTAATGAAGTGGGAAAATAGGCCATCAATTAGTGAATCGCATCCATTTAAAGAGGAATATGACCGTCTGTTAGATTTAGATAGGGATGAATTATTAATGGAAATTAAAAGTCATATAGACGACTACTTTGAAATGAAATCAAAGAGAGAACAACTTGGGAAACTTAATGTAAATGATCTCCTTACTGAGCAGTGGCATAAAAACTCAATTGAGACGTTCTACTGGAAGTTTATAAACAAAGATACCAAAGTAAAAGATTTATAAAGACATTTCAATTGGACTCTATTTTTTATTCATCCCAGATGATTTCCATATTTTTAAAGTGTCTTTATAATCAATAGTATTTATTCCAGTATCTTTTGATTAATTTCTCCAACTGTCAAAGCTAAATCAGTCCTTACTTTCGGTGAATTTTGTTTTTTTACGTAGATAGACTTTTATCAAATCGTCAGGGATGACTTCTAAACTTTTATGGATTCCCAGGTTATACATGATCAATATTAAAGCTCGTTGTAATTCTTCATCTGTGTATAGCATCTTACCCTCTCGCGGCATTTCCCATTTTGGTGGCAAATACGACTCCATGTCATCATATGTAATTGCTTGAGGTTCTAATTTCAATGTTAACTTTTCCATAATAATCTCCTTTGATTTAAAGAAATTTGCTAATTCTGAATCACTAAGCACAATCTGTTCCACAATTTGAAAAAGGGCTGGATTTTCAACACCATCTTCTAATTTGACTACTAATTCTTCCACTTTTTTCTTGAATTCATCGCTACACATTTTATCACCTCCTGCTATTGGAAATAATTTTTTTAACACTTCAATATGAACCTCAAACAAATAGAAATTCTCCGTTGCAGACATTCCCGGTTTCTTCGTAACAGCATTTCAAAAAATTTCTCAATACCTATAAGCAAGGCTTTTTCATACCCTTCCATGCACACTTAATTGAGTATTAATGTTGGATGAGTATTAATCCCTAAGCTCCTGAGAACGCACATTTTAATTTGCTTTGTGGTACAAATAGCATAACCTTGCTACAGCCATTATTTTTGAGATTAAAGGGGAACATACTTCTAGAAAATCTCCTCACTAATATTTTATTATTCGTTTTTAAGTACTCTTCCGTGTTTCTTATCTTTGTAACGCAATATGAAAGTATTTCTTTATTTTAGAAGCATTTTTTCTTATTCGGTTCTGATAACGCTTGTTTTATTCATCATAATCTTGCCCTTTATAAATAACTACGAACCATTTACAGCAGTACTAACTTCATCCATCTAATTACATCTAGTCTTATTTGTTTTATTATAATAAGTAAATCGCAACTAATAAAGCACCTATCAAAATAAGTATGTCGAGGCTTTAATCTACCAAGATAGTGACTGAGGAATCGTTTTATATCTAGTTTTATTTCTAGTCAAAAAAACTAAAGGAAGTGAATTTATCCTAATGCGCCAATTTCATTTTATTGACAAGATTATTAATGCTGCAGACAGCATAGAGACATATATACAAGGACTGTCGATTGAAGAGTTCAAAAAGTCGAGGTTAATTATTGATGCAGTAATTTGGAATCTAGAACTAATTGGAGAAACAGCAAAAAACATTCCTATTAAAGAGAAGGAAGATAATCCCCATATTCCTTGGGAAAAGATAATTGGCTTTCGTTATACTCTAATAAATGAATACGACAATCTAGATTTATCAGAAATATGGGAAATAGCAACAGTAGATACAATTACACTAAGAGCCAAATGTGCTGAAATAAAAAGTAAATAGGCTAATCTAAAAAAGTGGGTGATTAGGGAACTAATTATCCACTTTTTTACATGTCGAGTAGGTATTTTTAAACATAATGTCGAAGTATGTATTATCAGGTTTTTTTGGGGGAGTGTTGCTGTGTTAGAAGTAACCAAAGAAGAAATTCTTCATTTTATATATATGAAAAAATCAGAAAAATCGGATTAAGGAAAAGATACTATAATATCCTACATAACAAAGAATCAGAAGAGTATAAGAGGTTTATAAGTGTTTATCTAAATCATAAAAGTATGTTAACCGAGAGAGAACAGATAGTATTAGATTCTGTTTATGGTGTAAAAGGAAAACCCTTAAAACTAAGGGAAGTCGCGGAGATCATTGAGGTTACTCCTGAAAGGGTAAGACAATTAGTTTACAAGAGTGAAAGGAAATTGGTGGATTTCCTACGTCAAATATACAAGGTTAATTTCTTCATGAATTGAGGTAGTTCTTATAACATCGATTATAAGTACTGATTATTTTAGGTGTGTGGCATGATTTGCGGTTCCAGAGGAGAGGAGCAACCAATAGACTGCTATTCTTTAATTGAAATTAAAGATAGCATTTAACTATTAACAAGGTAAAGGAGCTTTAATTTGAAGATATCAAATATTAAGGTCAATAATTACCGAAACTTAAGAGCAGTTGACCTAGATACAAATAAAATTGTAGTTTTTATTGGAGATAATAATTGCGGTAAGAGTAATCTACTTAGAGCAATAACACTTCCTTTTATGAATCAAGAAATAGGAGCGGTTAATAAAAATCTCGGATGGCAAGACATTAATAGTGCCGCTAAGCAAGAATATTATTCTTTCATAGAAGGAAACTTAGAAAAAATTAAAAATAGTACATGCGACATAGATCAATTTATTGACCATATACCTTTTGTAAATGTTGAAGTAACACTTACTCCCCAAAAAGTGGCAGAAGAATATTATGTTAGAAATTGGACTACTAATTTAGATAATGACACACCCTTATTCACTATAAGGTATGAATATAAGGTTGAGGACCCTCAAGATTTACTTCGCCACATCTCAGACATATTACAAGATGTTGATTCGATAGATGATTTAAAGATGAATTTACTTCCAATCGAGTTTTATAAGTACCAAACAATCATACCCTCGACCAATGAAAAGGTTTCCTATACAGACCTGGCTTACTTCAAATATAATGCACTAGCTGCTGAAAGAGATGATTTTTCAAATAAATCTTCTCAGTTAGGCTCTAAATCACTAGTATCTCTCTTGCATAATAAGATGAATACAGATGATAAAAAGAAAGTGGAACAATCATATGAAACATTCTTCAATGACTTAAAAAACATTAGTAGCTTAGAAGAGGTATTTAATTGGCAGGAATCATCGGACTTAGAAAATGCTAAAGATTTTTTTGGAAAGATTACTTTGCTACCTAATGTTCCTACAATGAACTCTTTACTAAACAATGTGCGTTTAGGCTATGGTGATGAATCCTTAAATTCACAAGGTTTAGGATATAGAAACCTAATCTACTTATTCGTCATGTTGAATTCGTTAAGCATAGAAAGTGATGTAGCTTTAAACATATTAACAATAGAAGAACCTGAAGCTCATTTAAGTGTAAGCAATGAACACCTTTTAGCTAGTTTTATAAATTCGACGATGAATAGGAACAACCAACTACAACTTTTTATTTCAACACATAGCGCGGAGTTTCTTGATAAGCTCGATTTAAAGAATGTAGCAATATTAGCTGAAGGAAGCACTTATGCTCTAAAGAAAGAACTTGAAGGTGACCAATTGGATTACTTAGCCAAAAAACCTAACTTAGACTTTCTAAAGTTTCTATACTCAAGGAATTGCATCTTAGTAGAAGGTCCAACCGAGGAAATGCTTATCAAATCTTACCTAAGTACACAAAATGAACAATTGAATGATATTGAAGTAATCTCTTTACATAAGGGCTTTAGAGATATGCTTGATATATGGCTTAAAGTGAATCAAAATACAAGCCATAAAATAGGCATAATTAGAGATTTTGACAATCAAAGGAAGGCTCAAGAAGATCATGAGGCTTATAATCATTATCCGAATATTTATGTAACAACTACACAAGAGTATACCCTGGAACCTGAATTTGTTAACACTAGTACTAATTTTGAAAAGCTGAAAACATACTTTTCTACCAAGCATGGCTGGGAAGGTATTGATACTAAAGAAAACCTTTCAGATAAGTGGAGGGGAGCTAAGACGGATACAATGTTACACTTTTGTCGAGACATAGGAACTGAAGAATTAAAAGATGTGGTAATGCCCAACCACATTAGAGAGGTCATTCACTTTTTAATTACGGGAGAAAAAACATGTATATTGTAGTGGCTGGAGCTGGAGCCGGTAAAACAACCTCAATGGCTGAACTCGTAATATCAAGACTTAAAGAGATTACTGATAATAAAATAATATACGTTATCACTTATACAAACGCTGCAAGAGATAGAATAAAAGAAAAAGTTATAGAAAACGAAGGACGCATTCCTAAACAATTAAAAATTGAAACTATACATTCTTTTTTGTTAAAAGAAGTAATTTATCCTTTTAATCACTTAGTTTATGGGGATCTTTATAAATCTGCTTCGCAGATACCCCTTCATCCTAAACCGGCCTTTAAAGCAATTAAGAAAAAGGAGTTAAGAAGGGAACATATATTACACGTAGAAGATGTAACGAAGACAGCCAAACATCTTCTTTGTGGTAAAAACAAGGATACTGCGAAGATAAAACACAGGCGTAATAATGCCTTGAAAATGTTGTCTAGATACTTAGATTCCATATATGTGGACGAAGCACAAGATATGGATAAAGATTTTTTAGAGGTATTAACAATGCTTGCGAATTATAATATCAACGTTAATTTGATAGGTGACCCTAAACAAGACCTTAGAAATAGAGGAGCTTTTCGAGATATTATTGCAGGTGATTTATCGGTTGACTATAAGTCAGAGAACCACCGCTGCCCTAGTTTACACGTAGATTTTTCAAATAGCTTCATATCAAAGTCAGAGCATCAGACTTCAACAAAAGAAGAGGGAACATTACGATACTTATTGGAATCAAACTCCACAATTCAAGAAGATATTAAATGTGCAAAGTACGATTTAGCATATATTTACCAGAGGAATGCCCGCTTTAAGACTCATAGAGAAGATGTAACAAAAACAGAGAAGCAATTATCATACGAATTAACTGTAATAGCTCGTAAGGCATCTTCTGTAAAACAGAATAATTTAAATCAAGTTGTTTATGTGCTTAAAAAAAAGACTGTTAAATCTATCAAACGAGGAATTCCTACTTATAAAATCTTTTCTGGACTTGAAAAAGAACTTACATTAAGTCTAGATAAATATGACAAAGGTAAGATTGGTTCTGCTGTAAATGCATATCATAGTGCATTATCAAGTGAACCAGGTATATTAGTAGGTTCCATTGATGCTATTAAAGGATTAGAAGGCTATAATTGTTTGTTTATAATTTCCACTCAACTTGCTCCTTATTTATTTAAAGAAGTAGATGATTACAATAAAATGAGGAACTATTTATATGTAGCACTTACTCGTTCTAAACGTGACTTAACTATGTTGCTTACAACCGAGGTGGAAAAAAAGTATGGCCATAAATACATTCATGAACAACTTAATAAGTTAGGTATAGCAGAGTTAAAGACCTAAATTTGGTACTTTAACTGTTAAGAAACTGAGGTTGTTGAGATCGTTGCTAAAGTGAAATTGGTACAATGGTTATCTCGCTTTCAATTGGGTATTAAGTTGGTTATACAAGAAAAAGACAACAGGAGAATTGCTAAACAGTATAAATATACTTGTTATGAATTATATTTAAACGCGATCACTTTGAAAGTGATTGTTTTTTCGTATTTGACTCATATTGTGCAAAAGTCCCGTTAAAATTACTTTGTGAAAATATTTACTTTAGCTAGATGGTAACACGATAATAAGAATTTATAATGTAGAAAGAAAGGACTTTAATAGTTTTAAAAGTAAGTACAATTAACTATAAATAGTCTTGTTAATTACTTAAATAGGGGTGACATTAAAATGAACTACAGAAATATAATTAGAAACCAAATAGGTAAAAGTGGTAGAGGACCAGAAATAAATGAAAATAGCAGAAAAGGGGTTGATGGGGAGATAAATGCATTATGTATTATGAAAAAATATTACCTTGACACCAATGAGTTAGCCAAAGTTTTCTTTCTTAATCAAAAGAAAATAGAGCATGCTAAATAAAAAACATCCACTGCTTACTATGGAGTTATAGTACATTGGGTAGGTTTAAGCAATTTGATAGCTGTAATGTCTTAGGTAGAACTATTACAAAATGAAAACACTTGGAGCTCTTTACCTGTGCCAGACTATAAAGTTGATACTAATAGAAGCTGTTTAATTTAGTAGCATCAAGTAAATGGCATTTAAATTTGAGGCAGTTGTCATATCTATAAGCCGATCTAAGTTCCTTTATGTGTGATCTGAGTGTTCAAACTAGCATACTTTTGCCCGACTGTTTAAGAAGGCGACATATCACATTG
Organism: Rossellomorea sp. YZS02; assembly: GCF_033963925.1. Lineage (NCBI taxonomy): Bacteria > Bacillati > Bacillota > Bacilli > Caryophanales > Bacillaceae > Rossellomorea > Rossellomorea sp. YZS02. Next base: position 75,488 of record NZ_JAXBLY010000018.1, read on the forward strand.
AGACGTATCTGTGTACTTAACAACAAGTTTTGATGTTTTTGGCACAAAAGCTATATAATTTTCATAAATATATTCGATTAGATCTTCTCTTTTCACTAGCCATTTACGATCATTGCCTTTTGTCGCCTTTAATTTTCCATCTAATATATGAGGCTTTAAGACTCTGTAGTTCACATGTTTTCTCAACTCAAAAAAATCATCGAATCTAAAGATATATTGAACTTCTCTAAGTGTTAGGATTTTACCATTATCTAGATGGTTAATTTGATGTCGCACTATGAAATCATGCATGTATCCATTGTAATTAAAATCTGGTTTGGGCTCCCACTCCTTCCATAATTTAGAATCTGAAAGCTCTATAATGTCTGAAAGCCTTATGTTTGCGAAGTGTATTAGGTTTTTATCAAACGTATCTTTTACTGGCAGATAAAGATTTGAACTTTTAGCTACTTGCTCTTTTCTAAAGCTTTCATTTAAGGAGGGCTTACTGCTGGCAGTGCTAATAACGTTATTTTCTTTTAAACCCACCTCTACTTTTTCAGGACCAACCACTAACCTAAATTCGTACACACATTCTCCTGTTTTTAATAGTTGCGGTATAAATTGCACTAAGTAATAGTAGCTTCTACCTGCACATTTTTCATTTAAGTCTCTTATAGTATCCTGGTGTTCCTCTTTGAACTCCGGAGCTATCCATATATGATACTTTGCATTGAAACTTACCCCGTATTGTAATAACCTTGAGAAGTGATCGTTGTCACTTACAGTTAATTGATTTTCAATAACTACATTTTCCCTTGAAACTTTTGTTCTGCCTAAGACATCTACTCTTTTTCGGTTTTTGGCGTTCACCTCTTTTCCTATTACTTCTATATCTAACTTTATCACGTCACTTAATTCTCTTATTTTGTCATATTGAACTAGCCACGGAGTGAAATCTTTTGTTTCATTACTAAAGAACTTTCTGGGTTCTATTGTCTTTTTATCATGCAAACTTAACATTTCCCCTCCCCCTTCCCTATATGATTGATTAGTATTTTTACACGCAAAAAGATTTTCAAAGAGGCTTTTTATATTTTTTCCTAAATATTAATAAACAATTCCTTTTTGAAAGAAATTTAAAGCCAACGAGACCTTTTATTAAATTCCTTGGGATTGCTATGCTATGGCTGTAAAGTAGGAGCAAAAACACTCATTTGTGGTGAAGTTGAACTATAGCAGCAAGCTCTCATAGCAAAGTTAATAGTAATAAATTAGGATACACGATTATTCTACTTATGGAATAAGACCTCTCTTTGATCAGAATACAGATTATTCTTCGTATTATTACAAAAATAGTGTTATCAAAGTCTTTTATATCAAGCGAGTTGATAATACAGGATTATTAATCGGGTACATTCGGTAGTTGGAAAAATATAGTGTCTAGTGGAAGTTTTTATGGCTTCCGTTCTATTATTGTTGAATTCTAAACGGATGTTCAATTAAAGGGCCATATTGTTGAATAAAGCTTTTTGAAAATGGCAGTTTAAAATAGTAAATCGATAATATAGTATATAATACTTCCCTTGACCCTGTACTATAGTACAGGGTTTATACTTTGTATGAGGTGAGATAAATGCAATTTCGAATTGGAGAACTGGCTGAAAAGTGCGGCGTTAACAAGGAGACCATTCGATATTACGAGCGTTTAGGCTTAATTCCAGAGCCTAATCGTACCGAAAACGGATACCGAATGTATTCGAAGAAAACAGTTGATCGATTGAATTTTATAAAACGGATGCAGGAACTGGGATTTACCTTAAATGAAATTGATAAATTGCTAGGGGTTGTCGATCGCGATGAAGCGAAGTGTCGTGATATGTATGATTTCACTGTTCTTAAGATAGAGGACATCCAGCGTAAAATTGAAGATCTTCAAAGAATTGAACAAATGCTAGTGGATCTAAAAGAAAGATGTCCCGAAAATAAAGATATTTATGAATGCCCCATTATTGAAACACTGATGAGGAAATAAGAGGTGCAACAGGATGAAAAACACACTAAAAAGTTCAGGTTGGTTTCTTTTCGCACTAATCACATGTCCGTGCCATTTGTTTTTACTGCTTCCTTTGGTTGCAGGTACAGCACTAGGCTCATACTTTACGGAATTTAAAGATGTTATTTTCATCGTGATGGGTCTTTTATTTTTATTCGCCCTTTTCAAGGGCTGGAGAAAACTTGATCCAGAAACAAAAAGAGAAACAAAGAAAGAAACAACAACTCATGATTGCTGCAGCATGGAAAGGTTTAAATCATGAAGGAAAAAGTGTCTCAGTTAACTACTATATTTTCTGCTTTTGTTATGGCTGGATGCTGCCTGGGTCCGTTGATTTTTATACCCCTGGGTTTAACCGGTTTTGCCGGAGCATTAGCCTTCTACTCATTTAAATATCGATTATTGTTTAGCATCGTTACGATTATCCTTCTTGCTTACTCCTTTTACATGGTTTATGGAGGAAAGAGAAAAAGAAAAAATTCTATCATCGGCTTATGGCTCACGACATTTTTCGTTTTTTGTATGTTTCTTTTTTTATTTCTAGTTGAAGGTGGATTATAAAAATGAGGTGCTTATATGAGAGTACACTTAATCAAGATTATGATGCTATTATCGCTTTTGTTCGTGGTTAGTGCGTGTAATAACGAAAAAGAAACACAAAATACTATAGATGCTAAGGAGCATGTAAAAGCTACCATTGAAACAACTAAAACAGGGACATTCACGGTTTTGGGTATGAATTGTTGTCCGCCTTCAGTTGTTAAAGATGTTTTGAAACAAGTAGATGGTGTTGGCAAAACAACCATTAAAGTCAGTGGAAGTAAAGGCGAAGTAACGGTTGCCTTTGATGATAAGAAAACGGATTTACAGACAATAAAGATGTCTGTATCGGAATTTGGCCTTGGAGTCGAGTAGAAGGAGGAATTTTACATGAAAAAGTTTCAAGTAAACGTTCAAGGAATGACATGTACGGGTTGTGAAGAACATGTAGCTGTCGCCCTTCAAAAAATGGGGGCAAAAGAGATTGAGGTCGATTTTCGTCGCGGAGAAGCTATATTTGAACTTCCAAGTGACGTTAAGGTGGAAACAGCGAAAAATGCGATTGCCGAAGCCAAATACGAGCCAGGTGAAGCAAAAGAAGTACAACTGCATGAGCCTGTAAAGCTAGGCGAAGAAGGCGATTATGACTACATTATCATCGGTTCCGGTGGGGCTGCCTTTTCATCAGCCATTGAAGCTGTAAAATATGGGGCAAAGGTGGCTATTATTGAACGTGAAACAGTTGGTGGGACCTGCGTGAACATTGGTTGCGTTCCCTCAAAAACCTTGTTGAGAGCTGGTGAAATCAATCATTTAGCCAAAAACAATCCGTTTGTAGGATTGCATACGTCAGCTGGTGAGGTGGATTTGGCACCATTGATCAAGCAAAAAAATGAATTGGTAACGGATCTTAGAAACAGGAAATATGTAGATTTAATTGATGACTACGGTTTTGAATTAATCAAAGGGGAAGCAAAATTTGTAAATGAAAAAACGGTTGAAGTGAATGGAACGGAGCTATCAGCGAAACGATTTTTAATAGCAACAGGTGCTTCACCGTCTTTACCTGCCATTCCTGGAATAGATACAGTAGATTATTTAACAAGCACCACATTACTTGAATTAAAGAAAGTGCCAAAACGTCTTACAGTCATTGGCTCTGGTTATGTCGGTATGGAACTAGGGCAACTTTTTCATAATTTAGGTTCAGAAGTTACGTTAATGCAAAGAAGTGAACGTCTTTTAAAAGATTATGATTCGGAGATTTCAGAAGTAGTGGAAAAAGCTCTAGTTGAACAAGGAATAAATCTTGTGAAAGGAGCAACCTATAAACGAATCGAACAAGATGGAGACATAAAAAAAGTTCATATTGAAGTCAATGGCAAGAAGAGAATCATTGAATCAGAACAATTGCTGATTGCCACAGGAAGAACACCTAATACGGTAAGTTTAAATTTACCTGCTGCAGGCGTTGAAACAGGTTCGCGTGGTGAAATCATAATTGATGACTATTCGAAAACTACAAATGCTTGCATCTATGCTGCAGGAGATGTCACGCTTGGACCTCAATTTGTATATGTGGCAGCCTATCAAGGCGGAGTTGCAGCTGGAAATGCGATTGGTGGACTGAACAAAAGGCTTAATTTAGAATTGGTTCCAGGGGTTACGTTTACGACTCCATCAATTGCGACGGTTGGTTTGACTGAAAAGCAGGCAAAAGAAAAAGGGTATGAAGTGAAAACCTCCGTATTGCCGTTAGATGCAGTGCCCCGTGCACTCGTAAATAGAGAGACGACTGGTGTGTTTAAATTGGTTGCAGATTCAAAAACGTTGAAAATACTAGGAGCTCATGTGGTGGCAGAAAATGCAGGAGATGTGATTTATGGGGCAACATTGGCTGTTAAATTTGGGTTAACTGTGGAAGATCTCCGTGAAACCCTAGCTCCATATTTAACCATGGCAGAGGGATTGAAATTAGCTTCCCTGACGTTTGATAAAGATGTTTCAAAATTATCTTGTTGTGCGGGATAACAACACAATTAATCCACCGTTTAGGCAAGACGGTGGATTTTTCTAACCCTGGATAAGGTACGGGGTTTCATTTGATAGAAATAAGGCAAACGTATTATAGAATCAATATTCTGTGAGGAGGATAATAATGATTAAGAAATACGATCTTATTGTTATTGGTACAGGTTCTGCGGGTTCAATTGCAGCAGCAAAATGTAATAAAGCCGGTTGGAGCGTAGCTATGGTCGATGACAGGCCGTTTGGGGGCACGTGTGCACTACGTGGATGTGACCCAAAGAAAGTTTTGCACGGTGCTGCCGAACTAATTGATTGGAACAAACGGATGGTTAATAATGGGGTACCGTCTGGATTCTCCATAAACTGGAAAGATCTTATGAGCTTTAAAAGAACCTTTACAGATCATATCCCGGAAAAAAAAGAGCAAGCATTGAATAAACAGGGAATCGATACGTATCATGGCAATGCATCTTTCGTGAGTGAGGACAAACTTGAAGTGAATAAAGAAGTGCTCGAGGGGAGTTATTTCTTAATCGCAAGTGGTGCGAAACCTACTCCTTTGCCTATAGAAGGAGAAGAACATCTTACTTATAGTGATGAATTTTTAGAGTTGGATGAATTACCACAAAGAATCGTCTTTGTTGGTGGGGGGTATATTTCGTTTGAATTTGCTCATATCGCGGCACGTGCTGGATCAGAAGTTCATATTATCCATAGAGGTCAAAGACCTTTGGAGAATTTTGATATAGATCTTGTAGATATCCTTTTAGAAAAGTCGAAAGAGATTGGCATACAGGTACATCTTCAACATTCCGTTGAATCCATTGAAAAAGAACAAGGAAAGTTTCATGTGTACGCTCGAAAAAAAGAGGATATAACTCGGTTTGAAGCAGACATTGTTATTCATGGTGCAGGAAGGGTCCCTGCCTTAGATATGGATCTTGAAAAAGGGAATATAAAAAGGAAAAAACATGGTGTCCATGTTAATGAGTATTTGCAAAGTGTAAGTAACCCGAAAGTCTATGCAGCCGGGGATGCTGCAGCAACGGATGGCTTGCCCCTCACACCTGTAGCCAGTGCAGATTCTCATGTCGTAGCATCTAATTTATTGAAAGGGAACAGCAAAAAAATTGAATATCCCGTGATTCCATCTGCTGTATTCACCGTACCTAAAATAGCATCGGTAGGTATGAGCGAGGAGGAAGCCCAAAACTCTGGTCGGAATATTAAAGTAAAGCAGAAAAACATCTCCGACTGGTTTACATATAAACGGACAAATGAGGACTTTGCTGCGTTTAAAGTGCTGATTGACGAAGATCATGATCAAATTGTCGGTGCTCATTTGATTAGTAATGAAGCCGATGAACTTATTAATCATTTTGCAACAGCCATTCGTTTTGGAATTTCAACCAAAGAAATGAAACAAATGATATTTGCCTATCCAACAGTAGCTTCGGACATCGCACATATGTTGTAACTTTTATTAGATGTTTTTTCAGCACGATTTTTCCATTATCTCTTGCACACGCTTATTCAGAAAAGGGCGCGATTGGTGAAAATCAAAAGCTTAATTTCTCACTAAAAATAATGAGGAATTAAGCTTTTTTATCTTTCAAAATCCTTAACGTCTGTATTTACCCGACGGTACCTCGACTTTCAAGTATTTGATTTGTATATATAAAATCCTCGCTCAATACTATCCCTCCAAACTGTTGTTAACCACTCTATGCTTGAAATAATTATCATAGTTCAAAAAGGATACGTTAATAATTGCTATATTGATTAGATTGTTCAAGGAGTGCTTTATGATTTATACAATTGTATTATTCATTGTTGCAGGATTAGCTGAAATTGGTGGTGGTTATCTAATTTGGTTATGTCTCAGAGAAGGTAAGCCACTTTATTTGTGGATCTTTGGGGGAGTAGCCTTAGTTTTATACGGAGTCATTGCTACTTTTCAATCATTCCCATCGTTCGGTAGAGTTTATGCTGCCTATGGAGGAGTATTTATTGTTCTTTCTGTACTGTGGAGATGGGGCATTGATAAAAAACACCTGATTTATATGGTAGGGTTGGTGCTGGTATTTGCTTGGCTGGGGTATCAGTAATGTTGTTTGCACCACGTCAATAAAAAAACTTCTTCAAGTGGCGCTTTATTTGAAGAGTCAACCTAATAAAGTCGGTTCCTTAGCGTACAGGAAATTGACTATTTTAGATTGAGATTCGCTTAGCGTACGAAATTTCCGAAATGTTGGCGGTACCCCATATATGATAATCTACAAAAAATAGCTTTAAGTGCAATTACATCGAGGGAAAATAAAATGTTCTTCCGTTAAAGGGCGTTAGTGGAAGATGAGATCAAAATAAGACCTGACATTTTAGATATGTCTAATATGTGTAGTTCTTTTAATAACAAGCGTTAAAGTCCTATAACCTAAATATAACATTGGCTTTATAAGTATATGGATGATCGAGATGGTGATGGACTAGTAGGTGAGTAAACAGTTGCTATGTAATACAAATATAATGTCATATATGTTATTCCGTCTGAAAAATGACAAGGATCCTTGTTATAAAAGGGATCTTGGCATTTTTCATTATGTTATAAGTTACTCATAAAATCCCCATTAACGACAAAACAGAAGATATTCTAAAGGTCAGTAAGCTAAGATTCTTATTCTTCCGTTAAAGGGCCATTTAATTGAACATCGACATTGCCTAAAGTGGAGTAATTTGAAATAATTGGTAGAAGTAAACTAATTTTTAAGGGGCTAAAATTGTGAAGGATATAGAAATGAATATAAGTTTGAAATGTAGTGTTTGTGGAAATGATCAATTCTCCTTAATTGACAATAACAGTGATGATAAAAAGGAGGATACTGATAACATTTTCTTTAAATGTACTGACTGTGAGGTTGTTAAATCTAAAATGCAAATTATTGAAGAAAATAATTACATAATTGATGCAAACTTAATGGACTTACAAGACGACGTTATTAAGCAACTTATGAAAGATTTTAAGAAGGTGTTTAAATAGGAGGAAATTATGGATTACGTAAAATTATGGTTGGAATTTAAAGAGGTGTTCATTGATCTAGTTAAATATGGATTCCCAACAATTGCACTCTTTTTATCTTTACTCTCTTACTGGGATTCAAGAAAAACAAAAAAGGTTCAAGTTAGGCTAAACGAGTTAGAGGAAAAGCTTAAGAGATTTGAATTGGAAGACAAAGAAAAAGAGCGTGAAGAGTCAACAAAAGCAATGATTGAAGCAAGGATTATGAACATCTCTAGAGGTAAGTACAGAATGAAGTTGTGGAATTCTGGCAAAGTTACCGCCTACAATGTTGACTTTGAAACTCAGGAAGACTCGAAAGCTATAGTATTAAAAGAAAAGGTACCTTATGAGTTTCTAGAACCTGGAAAAAGCTTTGAAGAACACGTTATTGTTCATAGCGGGACTTTCAGAAAATTTAAAGTAACTACAATTTGGACCGATAAGCAAGGGAATAACTATTCAAAAGATCAAATTGTAACAATCTAGTATTAGTAAAAATGCATGGGACTTAAACCAAATAAAACAAGGTTAAAAGTAACCCAACGACTTGTAGAAGTCATCAAGTTTATTTTTGACTCATTTTTAAATTTAAGACATAAATGAGGGATAAAATGGTATTTTTAAAAAAACATGGATTAAGTAGAACGAAAATATATAAACTTTGGAAAACAATGAGGTTAAAGTGCTATGGGAGTAATGTAGATACCCGATATAAAGGGAAGGATTTATGGATATGCAGTGAATGGAAAGAAGATCCTGTAACCTTTGTGAAATGGGCTAAACAAAATGGTTATAAAGAAGGTTTGGAATTAGTTAGGAAAGACAAGGATGACGGTTTTTACCCAGAAAACTGTGTATTTCTTGAAAAGAAAGAAACAAGTAAAACTCATGGCATGAGATGGTCGAGATTATATAGGATTTGGACGCTAATGAAGCAAAGGTGTGTAAATCAGGATTTAAATTATTATGATAGATATGGTGGGAGAGGAGTTTCGGTATGTGACGAATGGATGGAATTTGAGGCTTTTGCAATGTGGGCGATGGAAAACGGTTATAAAGATGATTTGTCTATTGATCGTATAAATGTAGATGGAAACTATGAACCTAAAAACTGCAAATGGAGTACAGACGTGCAGCAACAAAGAAACAAAAGAAATAATCATTTTATAACTATTAAAGGCGAAACGAAGACTATCGCAGAATGGGCTGAGATAAGTGGACTCCCATATAAAACTCTGCAAAGAAGAATTTATACCGGCTGCAAGGAAGAACACTTGTTGTCTCCAATAGGATCACAGTACAAACATATTGAAATTAATGGTGAAAAAAAGCCATTGAGTGTTTGGGCAAAAGAAGCAGAATTACCTTACTCAACAATTAAAAGAAGATATGAAAAGGGTATTAGAGGGGACGATTTATTGAAAAGAGGAAGACTAAATAAAAATCCAGAGGAACAAATGTCATTTGATCTTTGAAAACAGTTACGAATTGTTTTTCAGACTTAGTTAAAGTTGTTCTCAGCCCGCGACTAATACAGAAACTTACAATTAAATACAATGTTCCAACGGATTTGTTTTTTCTAGGAATATATTTTGGGAAAATCAATCTCCTGTTAAAGAGGGCAAGAACCGAAGAATAACTAATTGATCTGGCTATTGATCTTTTTCAATTATTGGATTAACGGAGCAGAATACTTGAAGAAGAAAGTTAATGCAGAAACAAAGAACTTTAATTGAAAGCCTGTAAGAATGTGGTGAAACTATGGACATAAAAGACAAATTAAAGTTATTGCTAAGGGAGACTGTTTTAGATTTTGTAAATGGTGATTTCAAGAAAATTCACCCAAAATTAATAGATGAACTTACAATCGAGGACATTAAAGAAGAGTTGAATTACTGGGGTTCATTAACGGTTCCACCTGAATTTGCTTATGAGACCGTATATTATTATAAGTACGATGAGGGTTCAGGATATGCTATCGAATTTGACCTCTGGGTTGATAATCAACAAAGCGATTTAACACTATCTTGTGAAGCCGTTATAGACTCATATAATAATGTATTGTCTTTTAAAATCGAAAATCTACACGTTTTATAGTTCCTGCTTATTGCGCTAATGGGGGCATTACTTTAATTGAGGTGTTTAATTTGAGTGGCGAACAAACGATGTTAACAATTGATGTATCTAGTATTAAAACATCAAAAGGATGACATTTATTATTAAAAGAATCCCTTGAATTTCCTGATTTCTATGGTGAGAACTGGAATGCTTTTTGGGATGCAATAACAGGTCTTATTGAGCTACCAATGAGAATACAATTTATTGGCTGGTCTAATCTAGAAGAAAAATTACCTTCTGATGCCAATGCTTTATTAGAATGTCTTACTGATTTTAATGGAGAATATACTGACGAGAAAAGGGAATTCTTGTTTCGCTAACGGGTGCGAAAGTTGAGCAAGGAATTACAGGCAGCAAGTGCTGAATTCTTTGAAAAATATGAGCAATAATTTTTAATAAGCGTTTTATAGAATAGGGGGATTTAAAAGTGAGTTATTTTGAAAATTTTAATGTTGATATATTCTGGGATGATAGTGAATATGCAAAGAAAGAGTATATTTCAAAACCGCCTACAAATGAAGTCATTAATAAAATAGAAAATGATCTAGGGTATAAACTCCCTGAATCTTATATTTGGCTAATGAAAAAGCACAATGGAGGAACCCCAATAAATAATTGCTTTCCTACAAATACTCCTACAAGTTGGGCAAATGATCATATTGCTATAACAGGGATTTATGGGGTTGGATACGAAAAAAGTTCTTCACTTGGAGGCAATTTCGGTAGTAGATTTTGGATTGAAGAGTGGGAGTATCCAGATATAGGAGTTGCAATTTGTGACTGTCCATCTGCTGGTCATCATATGGTTTTTCTTGATTATAGAGAGTGTGGTCCTAATGGAGAGCCATCGGTTGTTTTTATAGATCAGGAAAACGATTATAAGATTACTTTCCTAGCGAACAATTTTGAAAGTTTTATTAAAGGGCTAATAAATGAAGAGGTTTATGAACAAGAATTTGATGATTATGAAATAGAAAGTATAGAAATAAGTGAGGATCTTTTAAAATTATTAAAAGATGAAGAATAAATCATTCTTAAACAAAAGGGGGCGTTAATTGAAGAAAATCCGTTTTTCAATCAGTAAATTTGCTACAAATTTGAAACCCTTTTGTAAGAATTATAACCATAATGGACAAAATTCGTTATGTTTTTTGTGCCATTTTTATAAACTACAATATATATTTCAGTGTTGCGGAAACGTGCGCGAAGGGTTAGATACGTAAAGGCACTCAAAAGCAAAAGGTATGCTGTAATATCAATAAAAAACAGCATACGAATAATGGTGCGAATTCGTATGCTTGAGACTATTGAATTTATACGTTGTGTACCTCTGAAGTGAAATACTTAGAAGTAAACTCTATGTCCTCTTTTTTTGGATGAATATGGTAAAATATAATTGTATTTTGACAATTTGAAGTTGGGAGGTATCTCCATGATAAATAAAGAGGAAGAATATAAATCTACTTTAAAGCTAATTCTCAAATGGTCTAAGCATTGGATGACTCCGAGTGCAAGAAGAAAATATTCAGGAGCAGGTGGAATGAAAGAACCAGCCCAAAGGACATTGGATTTTATAGCCAAGTTAGATGGGGCTTCATCTTACAAAGAGAGGTTAGATAGATTATACGTCTTTCTTAGTGAGAGGGAACAAGAAGAAAAACAAAGTCAGTTAATGGGAACAGGTTTTTATTTTGAGTTGATGTCACAAATTAGAACAGCATTTAAACAAGTTGAAAGAGGAGAACCTGTTCAGAGAAACATAAACAGGTGATATAAGAATGGATTTACCTGGATAGGAGGATGTAACTATTAAAATTATTCAAGATTCCTTTAATCAACTCATTTCAAATAAACTAAAAGAATTTCCTGAAATGGATAATCCCACAGAGAAGATTAATAAACTCATGGATGAATTACCTTCAATTATTGAAGAATCTACAGAAAAGTCATCCGGGTCAATTTTTAAATCGATGATATCTAATTTAGATAATTTATATTCAGAAAATAAGAAAGAGCAGCGAGAGTATTGTGAGCTTTTAGAATCTAAATGGTATCAAGCACTGTCTCTCTTACATGGAATCATTGTCATATCTACTGAAATATCTACTGATTTACTGGATAGATTCAATGAAGATGAATTTGATCTAAAAGAACTGGAAATATATTCGGTATTGCTAAAATTGCAATCTAGAGCTGTTTTAATCAGCAAAGAAATATTTTCACTAGTTGAAAATGGTTATCCGGACGGTGCGTTGGCAAGATGGAGAAGTTTGCATGAAAATGTAGTGATTTTTTCACTCTTAAAGAAAAATATTAAAGACACCACTTTCACTTTGGAGTTAATAGGAAGATTTATGGATTATTCACTAATAGAAGAATGGAAGTTTGCAAGAAAACTTTCTGCTGAAAAAGTAGAAAAGGGTTATTTTAAAGATTTAACTGACACTAGAGAAAAAATATTAAAGAAATACGGAGATAATTTTAAAGAGGCTAATATGTGGGCTCACCCATTATTTCCTAGAAAAAAGAAAATATTCTTCTCTGATTTGGAAACAGAAGCAGAATTAAATAACTTAAATATTTACTATAGTCAGGCTAACACTCAAGTTCACACTAGCCCTATGGGAATGTATGAGAGCCTTTCTTTGCAAGAAAAAGTAGATCAGAAGTCGTTTTATCTTTTTGGAAGCTCTTTTTACGGGAATGCTTTACCGATTCAATTAACAGGTATTTCGTTAGCCCAGATATCAACCGCATTATTATCAATTAATCCTAATATAGACGATATCATCGCTATGAAGGTAATAATGAAGTTTAATGACATGTGTAATAAAACATCAGATCAAATAAGAAGTGAAATAAAGCCAAAATAAAAAATTACTTTCTTTAGTAAATTATTGGTTAAAATACAATTTACTTTGTTATTAACTTATTTATAAAATATCATCACACAGTAACACCTACACCTAGCTTTGAGCGAGGGAGAAATCCTTTGCTCTTTTCCACTTATTTATAGTACAAAAGCACCTCTTGACTGCCTTGGTATTACTTGCCTCGGGATTAACGGATCTCGTATTTTAAACTCCTCCCTTATTTGTAGATAACTTCTTAGGTTGATAAAAGGAAGAGAGAATAAATAAAACCTTATTAAGCTAAACGGGGGCGTTATGGGAAGATTATTGCAAAGGTTTTATAACATTGATTATAAGTACTAAATTATCTCCAGTAATTAGGCCAAATTGCGAAGTAACATTTATATTGCGAAGTAGACATATACTAAGCAACAAATTTTTAAAAAGGAGGGCTACCGCGTTTATTCTGGTGAGATTCTATTTTTATGACCACATTCTGTACAAAATTTAAATTTTGCACTTCACAATAATTAGAACATCTAGTAATGTATTAATATTATTTTATATAAAAATCAAGAACTGCATTTACTTTATGTTGGATCTCAATAAGCAATGTATGTAATTTTTCTTTAGGTGGGTTTCCTAAAATTAGCTCAAATTTTTTATTAATTTGAGCTCGTTCTTTTACCGGGTCAAAGGTATCTACCTTTGTGGAGATGGGTTCAAGTTTTGTGATATGTATTAAGTCAAAGATGTTTCCATCTTTTTTACATTGAAGACAGTTCCATTCACTCGTCACTGCATCCATGGTTGTGTTTTCCCAGCAATGGGGACATGGAAAAACAATTGTCATCTCGTCTGCATTAAAGACATAATCAATTTTTCGTGTTTTAAAGAATGATAATACAACATAATGTTTGCCCATATAGTCACTCCCGCGCCCACTTAGGTTTTACACGAGCAGCTTTCATAAATACTTTAAAGTCATGCCCGGTTACAATATACTTGTTTCCAAAACAATATGAAGCCATCTTTCCATCTCGGCACCAGCGGCGAACTGATTCTGGGTGCATACCAGTTAGGTCAGATATATCTTCAATATGGAGAACGACATCATCAGGAACTTCAAATAATTGTGATAATTCAATTTCCATACAATCAACTCCTTATCACACATATTACACATATTGAACAACAACTATTCAAACTGAAAAAAAATTATCCCCTCTGTTTGCCTTCACTCTATCAAAAAACTTATAATTAAAATAAGAAATAAATATTAATGAGATAAGAATTAATGCATTTTGTACAGAAGGACTGGACGAATGTATTGTGGATTTTACACAATACGTTTGTCCTTTTTTTGTTAGGAGGAAAGATAGTTATGAGGGAATAGAATTACTTTAATCACGACATATAGTAATAATCAATTTCAATATAAGGAGGGGAGACATTGGGAAAGTCGATTGAGAGTTATCCAATTGTTCTTAAAGCAAGTCATATTGCTGAAATACTTGGTGTTTCAGAACCTACTGCGTATAAACTAATGCGAGAGAAAGATTTTCCTTTGATTAACATCTTAGGACGAAATATGAGAGCTCTTCGCAATGAATTTTTCAATTGGTTAGAAGAAAAATCAAACAATTCTTAACCAACAATTGTGCGTTTGAATTTTATTTAAAACAGGGGGGAAGTTGAGCTATGAAAAATAATAATCATGAAGGAAATATAAACAAGAAATGTTTGAAAGCTAGGTATGTCAGAAAACATACTCCAGTATCGGATAAGAGGGGAAAGGAAGGTAAAAGAGAATACTTAATTATTCAAAGTAAACCCAAGCAGCGGATGCAAAACCAACAGTTAAGTAATAAACGACCTTGGAGTTTAAAAGAAGTAAGTCAATTCCTAGCAGTAGCTGATAAAGAAGGAAAAGGTCTATTATATGACTTTACGCTTTCCACAGGATTAAGACTGGAGGAGGTTTTAGCCCTACCTTGGTTCAATGTGGATTTAAAACAGGGGACCGTTACAGTATCAAGAAGCGTTTCCTTCTTTTTAAATGGAGGGGCTGATCTTAGTACATCCAGGAGTCACCATCGTACGATATCCCTACCTCCATCCCTGGTCGAGAAAATGAAGAAGCATAAAGAGGAACAAAATGAAATTAAGCAACGACTGAGGGAAGATTATCGACATGGGCTTGACCTTGTATTTCCCAGAATGGATGGGGGATTACGTAACCCTTCAAGTATTCGATTTCAATTATATAGGCTGATAGAGAAGGCAAACGTATGGCAAATCAATTTCCATGAATTGCGTAATATACACGAGAGCAGGCTGGTTCAAAGTGGAGCACATCCTCAGTTCATACAAGAAAGATTAGGGCGTTAAAAACTTTGAAACACTTCTTACTCTATACATAACCTAGGCAGTGATATTGTATATAGCTAAAGATAGAGTTTTGAGTAAAAGAGTAATTCCAGCTGTATGTCATAATTCAAACAAGCTATTGAGACGTATAGGTAAATCGCAGGTTCAGAAGAATGAATATCATCAATAAATGAAATAACCATTCTAGGTCGGGTAAGTGACTACTGTAAATATTAATAGGAATAATTTGCACAGAAGAACTGGCAAATGGATTGTTTTATCAATCTATTTGCCTTTTTTATTTTTAAATATTGCAGGTAATTAGAATTTTCACCTCTGGTTTGATAAAGGGCATTGCATTATATATTTGGTGGCATGTGTTCATACTGTTGATGACCACGTGCTTACCTAAAATAGGAGGTAAGTTAAGCTTATGGCTAGTGTAAAGACGAAAGGAAAAGGAAATAAAAAACGTTGGGTGGTAAGGTATGACGGTGCGCCTGATCCTGTGACAGGAAATAGGAAACAACTTCAAAAGACTTTCAAGTCAAGTAAAGAAGCAGAAGAGTTTAGATCACAAGTAACGTTAAATAGAAGTTATCAAGGTGAAATGAATCAAAACGGGACTTCCAGCAAAAATGATGTAGAGGTGGAGGAAATCTTATTCTTCGAATATGCGACTAAATGGTTAGAAGTCGAGTACTTCCAAAAAGTCAGACCCACAACATTCAAAGCAGGCCGTTACTTTATGGAGAAGCACATCTGTCCATTCTTCGGGGGTAAATACCTTTCAGACGTTACAACTCAAGACATCAAGGAGTTTTATGCCAAACTGAAACGAGATGGATATGCTCAAAAAACGATCAGCAGCATTCACAAATTCCTATCGAGTTTCTTTCAAGCTACAATCGAAAATGGGGTCTTAACGGAACACCCGATCAAAGCCATTAAGAATAAGCCAAAAGATCCCATCCGCATAGCCCACCCTTGGAGTTATGCAGAGGTCGATCAATTCTTAGCAGTAGCTGAAAAAGAGGGGAAAGATGTAATGTATGACTTTACCCTTGCGACTGGGTTAAGGCAGGGGGAGGTCTTTGCCCTTCCTTGGTTCAATGTAGATTTGGATGGGAAAAGAGTCACTGTAACAAGAAGTGTTTCCTATGATGAAAATGGAGAGCCGGAGCTTCTACCGAAAGCTCCAAAGAGTTACCGAACGTTGTCCTTACCCACGTACCTGGTAGAAAAACTGAAGGTGCACAAAGAAAAGCAAGATATGATGAAACAGCGAATCGGTAAAGATTATCACCATGAACTTGCCCTGGTATTTCCAAAAATGGATGGCGGATTCCAAAATCCATCTAATGTGCGCAGGCAACTATATAATCTGATGAAAAAGGCGAACGTGAGGAGGATTACGTTTCACGAACTAAGACACACGCACTCTAGCTTGCTCATTCGAAGCGGAGCACAACCCAAGTTGGTGCAGGAAAGATTAGGTCATGAAGATATAGAAACCACATTCCGATATTATGGCCATCTTTGGCCGAATGCGGACCATGAGGCTGTTCGGGGCTTGGAGAAAGAAATGGAGAAACATAAAAATCAAAGGAATGTCTGAAAACAAATGTGGACTTGTGAAGGTGAAGGGATATACAAGGGAAAAAGAGAAAATTGAGGGAATATAAAAAAACCCTTGAATATCAAGGGTTTCAGGTGTATGGAGCATAGCGGGATCGAACCGCTGACCTTTTGGCTGCCAGCCAAACGCTCTCCCAGCTGAGCTAATGCCCCGTGAATCGGTCAAGATTTATTATATGAAATGTTCATGCCATCCGTCAATCCTTTTTTTGAAATATTCGTTGTTTAGTTTAAAAAACTTCTTTGGCAGGTGTGGATCCTTCCCGACCCCATACGTTTCATTAATAGATTGAAGAGATCTGCTTCTTCCGCACCTGTCACGGACCGGCAAATATACTAGAGTGACAAACATACATTTTGCTAGATTTAGGTGAAAAACCAGTCCACTTTTATAGGGGGGAATATACATATAAGGAATGGGACATGCAGATTAAACTGTGTAATTACTTAGAAAGGAGAATATATATGTCTTTCACGATAGGAATGACGATTTTTGTATTCGTGATGACGATGGTAGTGATTTTTCTTAGACCCGGTGGGATGAATGAAGCCTGGCCGGCATCCATAGGGGCTTTGATCATCTTTTTTATGGGGACTGTATCCCTATCTGACGTTGCAGATATCATCGATAAAATAGGTGGCGCCTCTATTACCATCATGGCCACCATTGTCATGGCAGTCATTTTAGAAAGCTTCGGTTTTTTTCATTGGGTGGCTGCCAGGATGGTGAAATTGTCTAAATACTCAGGGTATCGTTTGTATTGGTACATTCAATTGCTGTGTTTCACCATGACCCTGTTATTCAATAACGATGGCAGTATACTCATTACAACCCCTATTTTGATTTTGCTTCTTAAAAATCTTCGATTAAAACCCCATGAAATGATTCCGTATCTATTGAGTGGCGCCCTGATTGCCACCGCTTCGAGTGCTCCGATCGGAGTAAGTAATATTGTGAACTTGATTGCATTGGAGATTGTTCATATGAGTCTCTACATGCATACTGCCATGATGTTTGTACCTGCAACCTTGGGATTGGTAATCATGTCATTGCTTATGTTCATCGTATTAAAGAATAAATTACCGAAGACATTACCCAGGTCCACTTATGATGTGGAAGAGCGCTTTTTTACGAAGAATTTCCATCCGTTGAAAGGAACGATTTCTGTCGAAACGAAGAAAAAGCGGACAGCCTTCATGTTGAAAGTATTACTGTTTGTCTTCATCATGCGCTGTCTCCTTTTCGTCGCTTCCTTCTTTGCGATCCCGATTGAATTGGTAGCGGTACTTGGATCAATCGTACTCCTGATATGGCGATGGTATCATTTGAGGACGAACCCGTTGGATATATTGAAAAAAACACCCTGGCATATCCTGATCTTTGCGTTTTCCATGTACGTCATCATTTATGGATTGCATAATGCGGGGCTGACGGATATGCTGGTTACGCTTTGCGAACCGATCGTCAACCAGGGACTCATGCAGGCGAGCTTCACTATGGGGGGATTGGTTTCAATTCTTTCGAATATCTTTAATAACCACCCTGCACTTATGGTCGGGACGATTACCTTGACGGAAATGGGTCTGGATCCCATTACGCTCAAGACGATTTATCTTGCCAATGTCATCGGCAGTGATATCGGTTCCCTGCTATTACCGATCGGCACCCTGGCATCACTTATTTGGATGCATATCCTCAGACAAAACCATATTAAAGTCAGCTGGAAGGATTACTTGAGTGTATCCTTGATTGTCATCCCTGCTGCAACGGTCGTTTCTCTATTCCTGTTATTCTATTGGGTACAAATGGTGTTCGCATGATGAAAAAAGGAGGCTGGGACATAACAAAATCTATACACTCTAAAGACGAACAATGAGATTACGTGTTACACCGCTGTTGATTTCCGTGCAAGACTTCGCTTTCCTCGGGCGGAAGGCGAGCCTCCTCGTCGCTGTCGCTCCTGCGGGGTCTCACCTATTCCGCTTTTCCCGCAGGAGTCTTCGTCTTGCACTCCAATCAACAGCTGGAACCTGCTTAATACATGGATTAAGCTCTAGCACTAAAAATTAAAAATCCGAACGAGATGGATTTTTTCAAACCACTCGTTCGGATTACTCTTTAGCTGAAACCCTTTTGTTCCAGCCTCTTTTGCATTTTACTATAGTCCACATCCTAACCCTTTCATCTAGTCAGTAATTTATGATTCTTCACCAAAGCCAACGCTTCTTCATCGGCAATGACTGTCACATTCGAATGCCGGTTCAAGACAGAAGCGGGAAAGTCCTCTGAAATGGTCCCTTCCACTAACTTTTTCATAGCATCCTGCTTAGAATGACCAGAGGCGAGAAGAAGGATTTCTTTGCTTTTCAAAATGGATGCGATACCCATCGTAATGGCATGTGTCGGCACCTCTTCGATGGAATCGAAATACCGGGCATTGGCCTCACGCGTGGATGGTGTAAGTTCAACAATATGAGTGGGGGAATCAAAAGAAGTGCCGGGCTCATTAAATCCGATATGTCCATTGCTTCCGATTCCGAGCACCTGAAGGTCTATTCCTCCCTCGGAATGAATCTTTTCATCATATGCTTGACATTCCCGGTCAAGGTCGGCGGCTTTACCTGAAGGAATATGCGTGTTTTCTAATGGGATGTCAATATGATTGAACAGGTTCTCCTTCATATAGTGACAATAGCTGTTGGGGTGGTTGCCGGACAATCCGATGTATTCGTCCAGATTAAAGGAAGACACATGCTGATAGGACGTCTTATTTTCCTGATGGTCATTGATCAAATCTTGATAAAGACCTTGTGGTGTGCCACCTGTGGCTAATCCCAGTGTGATTTTATTGCTTTTTTTAACTTTGGATAACAGATAGTCTGCCGCGACACGACTCATTTCCTGGTAGTCTTTTACTTCAATTAGTTTCATGAATGTCATCCTCTCGAAGATAGGCTGTTTTCCCTTTGCAGAGCGTTGAATACACATCTTTGTTTTCGTCCAGTATCACGATGTCTGCATCTTTAAGGGGAGCAAGGCTTCCTTTACGGTCATAGACCTGTAATTGCCTGGCTGGATTTTCTGAGGTCATTTTAATGGCACTCCTCATATCGCCCGTTGTGAATTCTTGAATGTTTGTAAAGGCATCTTTCATTTTCAGGACGCTTCCTGCCAATGTGTCTTCATCCAATAATGCCTTTCCGTCCTTGACCGTCACCATCTGGCCACCGAGATCATACTGGCCGTTCTTCAAGCATTTTGCTCTCATAGAATCGGTGATCAGGATTAAGCGTTCCTCTGAAATTACATTGAATGCGAGCTGGATCACTTCCGGTCGGACGTGGATGCCGTCTGAAATCAATTCCACCATTAATTCCTTTCGTAAGAAAGAGGCTCCGACAATGCCGGGCTCACGATGGTGTAAACCGGACATTTGATTAAACAAGTGGGTCACATGGGACAACCCGGCATTGATGGCTTCCCCTACTTCATCAAAGGTAGCGCTGGAGTGGCCGACTGAAGAAATAATCCCATGTTCCTTTAAGTAATGGATCAATTCATATTCATCATCCAGCTCAGGAGCCAGAGTGACTAACTTAATTTGGTCTTGAGATATGGCCTGCCAATGTTTAAATGTATCGATACTAGGCTTTTGGATACGGTTGAGAGGCTGTGCCCCCGCTTTGTCAGGATTGATGAAAGGACCCTCTAAATGGATACCGAGGATTTCTGCCTGACCTTCTGTTTGCCTCGAAGACATATAGTCCGAAGTAGCCTTCAATGCTTTTTCGATTGCACCGGATTCTTCGGTCATGGTCGTAGCGAGAAAGCTCGTGGTTCCTTCTTTCGGGAGGGTCTTTGTCATGGTATCAAGGGCTTCCTGTGATGCATCCATTGTGTCCGCGCCATTTACTCCGTGAATGTGTATATCTATCATTCCAGGGATAACACTATAACCATGGGGCAGATTTATCTCTCTATACTTATCTGAATGTGTTAATTGGGAGAGGTCACCGATTTCGGTGATCAGTCCATTTTCTATTTTGATAAATCCGTTTTCATAGACGTCATCTTCTGCATAGATGATTCCGCCTAGAATAAGCAGGTTTTCTATATTTAAGGTCACTGATATCACTCCTTCGAGTACATTACACTTCTACAATACCACCAGAAAGTATAGATGTCTATACCAGTTTGAGTTCTGTATACATATTATTTAACGTGATTTGCGATAATATACTTATGAAAGAGAGACTTTATTCATAAAATTGGTATAGACATCTATTCCTTATTAATGATATGATTCTGCCTAAGCGCTTTCAATTGAAACTAAAGGAGAGAATAGTATGTTAGGTTTTTTACAACGAATCGGTAAATCACTCATGCTTCCCATCGCGGTCCTTCCGGCAGCTGCCTTATTGCTGCGCCTGGGTCAGGATGATCTACTGGGAATCGCGTTCATGTCTGAAGCAGGAGATGCCATATTTAAAAATTTAGCTTTAATCTTTGCCATCGGGGTGGCCATCGGGTTTTCGAAAGATGGAAATGGTACAGCCGGGTTAGCTGGTGCCATCGGTTATCTCGTGTTAACGGGTGGATTGAAGGCTCTGGACCCTGATGCCAATATGGCGATATTCGGCGGGATCATTTCAGGTGTCGTTGCGGGGTTACTATATAACCGCTTCAATGATATTAAACTTCCGTCTTGGCTCGGCTTCTTTGGAGGAAGACGCTTCGTTCCGATCGTGACGGCTGCGTCCATGGTCATCCTCGCAGGTATATTCGGGGTTGTCTGGCCGCCGATTCAGAGCGGGATCAATTCCATCGGTGAATGGATCATCGGGGCCGGGGCGACGGGAGTCGGTGTGTTTGGACTATTGAACCGCCTTCTGATTCCGGTTGGATTGCACCATGTATTGAATACACTTGTTTGGTTTGAATTCGGGACATTCAAAGATGCGGCAGGGGAAGTTGTGAAGGGGGATATTCCTCGATTCTTTGCAGGAGATCCAACAGCAGGAACGTTCCAGACGGGATTCTTCCCAATCATGATGTTCGGTCTTCCTGCAGCTTGTCTTGCCATGATCGTGACAGCAAAAAAACATATGCGTGCCAACGTAGCGGGTATGTTAATCGGACTCGCCGTCACTTCCTTCTTAACAGGGATCACTGAGCCGATTGAATTCAGCTTCATGTTCTTATCACCTGTCCTTTACGGAATTCATGCGGTCCTGACGGCGAGTTCCATGGTCATTACCTACGTCCTTGGCATTCATCATGGCTTCGGTTTCTCAGCAGGTGCCTTTGACTACATCCTCAATTTCAGTATCGGTCAAAAACCTTGGCTATTATTAGGAGTCGGGATTCTATACGGAATCATCTACTTCCTATTGTTCACGTTCTTGATCAGAAAGTTCGATTTGAAGACTCCTGGTCGTGAAGATGATGCAGAAGAGGTTGTCTCAGATCATTCAAGAGGAAATAGTAAATACGAAACAATGGCTTCCCATTTTCTCCAGGATCTTGGCGGCAAAGAAAACCTGGCAGCAATCGATAACTGTGCCACACGTTTACGCTTGCAGATCAATGATGTCACGCTGGTAGATGAAAAGGCCTTAAAGGCTCACGGAGCAAAAGGTGTGATGAAGGTGAATGACAAAAACCTTCAGGTCATCGTCGGAACGGATGTAGAATTTGTAGCAGACGAGATGAGGAAATTACACTAAATGAAGAGAGCCGGGTGAAACCCCGTCGGACTTTTTCTATAGACATCGGATAATTGCCTGTTATAAACAGTGTGAATATAATAAAATAGAACATACATCCGTTATATCGAAAGGAGAACAGTTCGTGGTTAATAAAAATTCTCCTCTTCCTTTGTATTATCAGTTAGAAGAACATCTTAAACAATTAATACAGTCTGAAGAGCTTAAGCCAGGTGATGCTCTGCCGTCTGAGAGAGAGCTTGCTGAATCGTTTAAAATCAGCAGGATGACCGTGAGACAGGCAATTACCAATCTTGTAAATAAAAATGTTTTATATAGAGAAAAAGGTAGGGGTACATTCGTCTCCCATCGGAAGATTGAACAAAGCCTGCAAGGATTGACAAGCTTCAGTGAAGATATGAAGAGTCGGGGGCTTGAACCTGGGAATAAATTATTGCACTTCGAGATTTCTCCCGCCGAAGATGATATCCGGGAACTTCTTTCATTAGAGGAAGATGAACTTGTGTATACAATGAAGCGTATCCGCCTTGCCAATGGGGAACCGATGGCTCTGGAAACGAGTTATATACCGGTGAGGCTCCTTCCTGGCTTGAATCAGGAAGTACTGGGAAAATCACTGTATCATTACATCGAAAGCGAACTGAATCTTCACATCAGCCACGCCACCCAATCAGTGGAAGCGGCGACTGTGTCGGATGCCGATACGAAGCATCTGAAGGTAAAGAGCGGGGAACCAGTCCTTTTCATTCAACGGGACTCATTCCTCGAAGACGGTACACCTTTTGAATTAGTGCGATCCGTTTATCGTGCAGATAAATATAAGTTTAAAATCAATTTGGACAGACTGTGAAAAAAGAGCAAGAGCCTTCAATGAAAAGGGCTCCTGTTCTTTTTATTGTGTCGAAATGATTGTTCATTTTGGGTATATAAAAAGTAGAACTCCCCTAAGTATATTGGGGAGTTTCTTTAGTAGGAATACAAAACCCTTATTTCATCGTAATCTTTTAATAAAGAGTATCTCCGTAATAGCAGTATCAGCAATAGTGAAATAAGCGGAGAGTTTCCGGTTATATTCAAAATGAAAGTTGTTTAAAGGTTTATAAGCGGAGATTTTCCGCTTATGCAAAGAAAAATCACCCTGTACTGTATGCATTGGGATCAATAGGCGGAAAATATCCGTCTATTTCAGCTTTTTTAACTATTAAATACTAATGAAACGGAATTTTTCCGTCTATATAATAGCTCTGATGCTTAACCTGATTCGATCTTCCAACCGATAAGTGCAGACCAGCTTAGAACAATCAATACAAAATGCCTCTTTATAGTCCTTTGGTTAACAGAGGAATTCTCCTGCGGTACTTTTCAATCAACCGTTCGTTATGATCCTCTGCACCGTCTACATTTCCGCTCTTGAAGATCGGGGGCTCAAATCCTTCTTCCGCCATGTTTCCGATGGCGCCGGCCATGACACTATTCAAAATCGCAGCTCCGACGACGGTCGATGAAGGGGAGAATGGAACTGCCACCCGTTCATCATTCAGAATAGCATCTCCTACAACAGAGTGGTTATTAATGGCCAGATCCGTTACTTGACTCAAAAATTTTCCGCTCTCATGTCTGGATGTTTCATTTTCAACGTAGTCAAACGAACTGATGGATACAACATAAGCACCTTTTTGCTTCGCATGAAGAGCAACATCGAGGGGAACCGGATTCTTCCCTGAAGTAGAGATGACGATTACTACATCGTGGGTCTGAATGTCCTGTCTTTCCACGAATGTACCCGCGTATTCCCTGGATTTTTCTAACTGAGAAGATCGTACGGCTCCTTCATGAAGCATGAGTGGCTCTATCAGAATGGGGTTGATTGGAACGAGTCCACCTGCTCTGTAGAAAACTTCTTCAGATAGGATGTGTGAGTGACCGCACCCGAAGAGATGGATAATGCCGTCGTGTTGAATGCAAGAAGAAATTTTTTGGGCGAGTATGGCTAATTTATCAGCTTCCTCTGTTTGTACAATCTGCAGCTTTTCCTGTATTTTTTCAAAGTAAGTAGAAATCATGATTTTCCCGCTTTCCTGTTTTCTTTCAGCATAACATACTGATCATGAACATTTTCACACCTTATACCTGTCTGACTGGTAAGGATTTGCTATAGTTAGAAGTAAATCAATATGTAACAGGGAGGAAATGAATATGAAACAAGGAATAATCTCACTTGGAGAAGCCCTGATAGACTTTATCCCATTGGATGAACAGAGTGCAACCTATCAAAAAAGTCCAGGTGGAGCGCCTGCCAATGTGGCTGTCGGGCTGGCTCGATTGGGTGCAAGATCCACATTTTTAGGGAAAGTAGGTAAGGATTTATTAGGAGAATACCTGAAGGAGACCCTTACCGTTTATGGAGTAAGACCGAATCAACTCCTCATGACTTCAGATGTACGTACCGGTGTGGTATTTGTAACGAATGGAAAAGAGGGAGAACGAAGCTTTGACTTTTATATCGATCCGAGTGCCGACCGCTTCCTCGAAGTTGATGATATTGACGAAGGGGATCTCATCACCCATAAAATCCTGCACTTCGGTTCCATCTCCTTGATCAGCTCACCCGCTAAGGAAGCGACACAACATGCAGTGAAAGTAGCGAAAGAGAATGGTTTAATCATATCCTATGATCCAAATATCCGATTGGGATTATGGGATTCAGAGAAGCATGCTCGGGAAACGATTAAAAACATGCTGAATGAAGTAGATGTTTTGAAAATCTCTGATGATGAACTCCAATTCATTACTGGTGAAAAAGAGATTGAAGCAGGGGTGTCGAATCTAAGCAATGCTTACAATATTCCTTTAATGATTATCACGATGGGGTCAGAAGGAAGCTATGTGTACGTAGGGGGGGCGCGTCAGTATGTACCTGCCATGAAAGTACAAGCCGTTGATACGACGGGTGCCGGGGATGCATTTGTATCCGGTATTCTTTATTCCATCAATGACTACAAAGGGAATATTGAATCAATTTCATTAGAAGAAGCCGCACGCATGGCCCGGTTTGCTGCCGTATCCGGAGCGCTTGCAGCCTCAACCAAAGGAGCCATGACGGCGTTACCTTCTCTGGAGGAAGTAAAGAGTCATTTAGAAAAATAGACGATACATATGCAAACCAGAAATAGGCTGCCGCATGGGGCAGCCTATTTCTTTTTTCAAACGATTCAATAGATGTTATAGTAAGATAATATAAAACGGATTTCATGAAAGGATTTTTCATCATGACCTATAAAATGATAGTACTGGATTTAGATGATACATTATTGAGAGATGACCAAACGATTTCAGAGCGAACAAAGGATGCTTTGTTTCAAGCCCAGGAAGCAGGGGTGAAGGTGGTCCTGGCATCTGGCCGTCCTACTTATGGAATGCGGTGGGTAGCGGAAGAATTAAAACTGAATCAATACGGAAGCTATATCCTTTCCTTTAATGGATCGAAAATCATAGATTGCAAGACAAACGAAGAGAAATACAGCCGGACACTTTCAACTGAGACGGTTCACCGCTTATATGATTTAAGTAAACGAGAAAATGTAGGTATTCTGACTTATGCAGAAGACGCCATTATAGTAGAAGAAACAAATCAATTTGCTTCTATAGAAAGTGAACTTACAGGACTGCCGGTGCAAGTCGTTCCTGATTTCAAGGAAGCCATCACAGGGCCGGTCGTTAAAGCTCTTATGTTAAAAGAAGCGGATCGCTTGGTCGATGTGGAGAAAAAACTTCAAACCGAACTTGACGGTGAGCTAAGTGTAATGCGATCGAAGCCGTTCTTCCTTGAATTCACTCAACTTGGTGTGACAAAAGGAGCAAGCCTGGACTACCTGATCAAGCCTATGGGGATTACTCCAGAAGAAGTGATTGCCATTGGGGACAGCTATAACGACCTGTCGATGATTGAATTTGCCGGTCTCGGGGTCGCAATGGGAAATGCACCGCAGGATATTAAAGAGAAGGCGGACTACGTCTCATCTTCGAATATGGAAGATGGCGTAGCGGAAGTCGTTGAAAAATTTGTTCTGAATGAATTATCCAAAGTTTGATGATTAGCCATTGACCGGAGTCCTTGAGGGGATTCCGGTCATTTTTTTGTTTGTCAAAGAATAAAAGGAAAAAAATGTATAAAAGTGTTCTTTCTATGATACTATTAATAGAAACATTAAAGTGGAGGACAGGCTATTGAAGGTTATCGGAGGTATATTGCTTAAATTCCTATTGTCCGTAATGGGGATCATTTTTATCGGGGGATTCCCGGTCCTTCTCTCAGGGTTAGGTGAACGTGAGCTGAGAGTAAGGGAATATTGGCAATCCGTAAAGGAAATTGTTTATGCCCTTTTTCATACAGGGGATTTGACATATATGGTGATCGGTGGACAAAAGGAAAGAGATTTATTCCCGTATTTGTGGGAACCGATTATCTATTCGCTGATCGTGTTATTTTCCGCATTTCTTCTTGCAAGCTTCTTGAGCATTTCCCTCACGATCCTCACCATGTTATTTTCAGAAAAGAACAGAAACCGGATCAAGTTCTTCTTTTACCTTTTTGAATCGATCCCGGATGTGCTGGTGATCTTACTTTCCCAGCTTTTCATCCTGGCACTGTACAAGCAGACAGGAATCTTGTTTTTTGAAATTGCGTCTGTCGCGACGGAGAAGATCTATCTTCTTCCTATCCTGGTATTGGCAATATTACCGACGGTTCAGTTATTCAGGGTTTCAATTCTTTCATTTGAAAGTGAGGAAAGAAAAGACTATGTGACGCTGGCTCAATCAATCGGATTGGGGAAACTCCCGATTTTAACCTTCCATATATTAAGAAATGCCATCATTTCTGTCTTTTTTCAATCGAAGAAAACGGTATGGTTTATGCTGTCGAACTTATTCGTTCTGGAGCTGCTGTTTAATATTGCCGGGATCACCCGATTCCTGAAATCGACGCTGCAGCCCAAAATGTTTACGATCGCCATCCTTTCGATCTTCATTCCCCTTTTTATATTTTATTCGGTGGGAGAAGTGGTACTCTCGAAAAAAGCTAATAAAGGGGAGGAGATTTAGTATGAAGAAAAGTATCTGGAGGAATCCGTTCTTTCTTATTGGATTTACTTTCATTGCCGTAATGATCGTGTCCAGCATCGTTTATTCCATGCTATGGGGCAACGAGGTCCGCAGGCTTTACTTTATTTCTGTAGAAGGATCTGTCGTTGAGTCTTCCCCGATTTCTCCTAAGTGGCTATTCCCATTCGGGACCGATGCCCAGGGACTGGATATGTTCGGCAAAATCATCATCGGTGCAAAGTATACGATGCTTACGGCATTTGTCATTGCCTTTTTACGGGTATTCCTGGCCATTCCGTTAGGTTTGATACTGGGAACATACCTGATGAGATATAAAAAATACATTAACGGCTGGATCGATTCCTTTCATTACATTCCATTGACGATTCTTGCTTATTTCCTGCTGTTCCCCGTCCTGTGGGAGCCGTTTGACGGCTTTTCCACTTCCATCGTGGAGCGTTTTGTCATTGAAATTCTCATACTGACCCTGCTCATCGTCCCGATTCTCTCTGCGCTTCTCGGAAATGAAGTGTCTTTATTGTATAAGCAGGAATTCATTATGAGCGCCAAAACACTCGGTGCCGGAAGATGGAGAATCATTTTCAAACATATCCTGCCCTCTATGAAAGAGAAGCTCGTCTTATTATTAGGGCAGCAATTCATGCAGACACTCATCATCTTTATTCATCTGGGATTACTCACGTTGTTCCTTGGCGGTACCGACGTGGACTATCAATTGGTACCCGATCCACCAAGATCGATCACGTATGAATGGTCCGGTCTGATAGGCGATTCCTTCCGGTACCTTCAGGGGGCACCGTGGATCCCCCTGACACCGATCCTGTTTTTTTCAGCGACTATGCTATCCGTTTCCCTCATGATTGAAGGGTATGTACAGACAACGAGCGGGCGGTCCCATTACAGGGAGAAGTTCAAAGCAGCTTATCGCCCGGTGAAGGAAGAGAAGGCGAGACAATTGGACAAGTCTGATTTTCAGAAGATGAATATGTGAAAGAATGGAGCATAATAATGGATGAGTGGAGCTTGGGACATTGGTAAAAACTTCATTCACTCTAGAGGTTTCATGTAAATGGATTTGGGGAATAAGTTTACACTGAGTAAACAAAACATACGATTTCATTTACAGCGTTTTCATTTTTTGCTCCGAAAATGGGAATAGTTGGGGAGTTCACTTATTGTTCAATTTTCCAATCTCCTGATAATCCTTTCTGAATAAGGCATCTGCGTGGTTATCGGCAGGCTTTGTCGAATTCCCATGAAATATTTTTGTTACATTTACCGCAAATTGTTATACACATGAAATTAATTTTTGTTATAATACTCGTTGTTGATTCAAATGAATTTACATTGGCTAAACATTTTCTTAATGAATTTACATTCATAGATGCTCTAACATAAATACAAAAGTAAAAGGTGATGAAGTATGAACTTCTTTAAAAGACAATTTGAAGATATGCGCACTGGGAAGTTATCGTTCTTCTTTACAGTCGTAGTATTATTTTGGATTAAGACATATGCAGTATATTTAGCCGAATTTAACCTGGGAATACAAAATGCGCTTCAGCATTTTCTTTTATTTCTAAACCCGTTAAGTTCAGCACTTTTATTCTTTGCCATCGCATTATTCTGGAAAGGCAAGGGGCGGTATATCGCATTCATCGTTATCAACTTCCTGATGTCCTTTGTCCTGTATGCGAACGTCGTCTACTATCGTTTCTTTAATGACTTTATTACAGTACCGGTATTACTTCAGGCGAAGACGAATAACGGACTTGGCGGCAGTGCACTTGAACTTATAAACCCTGTCGACATCCTGTATTTTTCTGACCTGTTCATTATCATAGGACTGATGGTTCTGAAGAAAGTAAAGCCACAGGAAAAGCTGCGCTTTCGTTCTGTATTTGCAGTTATGACATCGGCAGTCCTTGTGTTCTTACTGAACCTTGGCCTTGCGGAAATCGACCGTCCAGAACTGTTGACACGAAGCTTTGACCGTAACTATCTTGTGAAGTATCTTGGTACCCACAACTTTACAATTTATGATGTCATCCAGAACTCCAAGACGTCTGCAAAGCGTGCCCTTGCAGACAGTAATGAGGTTTCAGAAGTAGAAAACTATGTAAAAGCAAACAAAGTGGAACCGAACCCTGAATACTTCGGTAAAGCGAAAGGGAAAAACGTCATTTATGTTTCGATGGAATCCCTTCAGAACTTTGTCATTGGTAAAGAAATCAATGGTCAAGAGGTAACGCCTTTCCTTAACTCATTAGTGGAAAAAGAAGATGCGATCTACTTCGATAACTTCTTCCACCAGACGGGCCAAGGTAAAACATCCGACGCTGAGTTCATCATGGAAAATGGATTATTCGGATTACCTCAGGGTGCCGTATACATGACGAACGCCAACAACACATTGCAATCAGCGCCCGGGATCTTAAAAGGTGAAGGGTATACTTCAGCTGCGTTCCACGGAAACTATAAGACATTCTGGAACCGTTCTGAAATGTACCGTACGATGGGATATGATGAGTTCTACGATGCAACATATTATGATATGAGTAAACCTGAAGAACAGCTTCCGTATGGATTGAAGGATAAACCGTTCTTCGAAGAGTCCATGCCAATGCTTGAGAAATTACCAGAGCCGTTCTATACAAAATTCATCTCTCTTTCCAATCACTTCCCGTTCGACCGTCATGAAAATGATACGGACTTCGAACCAGGTCAATATGGAGATGGAGTAGTGAACCGTTATTTCCAAACGGCCAACTATATGGATTCCGCTTTGGAACAATTCTTTAATGATTTAAAAGAAAGTGGTTTATATGAAGATACTGTTATCGTCCTTTACGGTGACCACTATGGTATCTCTGAAAATCATAACAAAGCAATGGAGCAAGTAACTGGCGAAGAAATCACAGATTTCAAAAATGCCCAGCTTCAACGTGTTCCTTTATTCATCATCGCTCCTGGAGTTGAAGGTGAAGTCAACCACACGTATGGTGGTCAAGTCGACGTCCGTGAAACATTATTCAACCTTCTTGGGGTGAATAACAAAGACTACATCAGCTTCGGTCAAGACTTATTGTCTAAAGAACGTAAGCAGATTGTTCCGTTCCGTAACGGTGACGTCATTACACCTGAATACTCTGAAATTAAAGGAGTATGTTATGATAATGAAACAGGTCAACCTGTTGAAGAAGGAAGCAACGCATGTGAAGATGCGACGAAAGAAGCTAATAAGCGTCTGGAACTATCAGACAAGGTCGTATATGAAGACCTGCTTCGCTTCTACAAGCCTGAAGGATACAAACAAATCGATCGTTCAGATTATCAATATATAAACCCGAATCCGAAGAGCACCG
This sequence comes from Rossellomorea sp. YZS02, assembly GCF_033963925.1. Lineage (NCBI taxonomy): Bacteria > Bacillati > Bacillota > Bacilli > Caryophanales > Bacillaceae > Rossellomorea > Rossellomorea sp. YZS02. Next base: position 106,343 of record NZ_JAXBLY010000018.1, read on the forward strand.
AGAACCCTGAAGCAAATCAGGAAGGCTCTCACGAGTAATTTTGGGAACCACAAGCCAGCCCTTTTCGCCATGATGGCGGAGGGCTGGCTTTTTTGTTGTTGACTTAATATGGCTGGAGGTTCAGCTGCTGATAATTTGTGAAAAATCAGCAGCTGAAAAATCGAAGGAATTAGACTGCTGAATGATAAAGCCGATTCACCTGTTAATATCACCAAAGAATTCACCTGCTGAATATACCTCAAATATCAGCAGGTGAACAAAGAACACGCAAGATGTGATGATCAGTTATGACTGTTTTTGAGTATATATTGATTGAAAATGACTATTTTTGATTGATTTTTGCAAACGTTATCATTATAATGAGGATATCAACAATCGGAGAAAGAGGGGAAATACCATGTTAACCGAGGAGCGGCATCGAATCATTTTAGATTTGTTGAGGGAGAAGGAAGCTATTAAGATCCAGGATATTGTGGACGCCACTAATGCTTCCGAGTCAACGATTCGCAGGGACTTGACTCAGCTGGAGGATGAAAAATTCCTTAAACGGGTTCATGGAGGTGCATCCAGGCTTCAAGGAAAGCTGAAGGAATTGAGCGTTTCTGAAAAATCATCCAGAAACTTTCATGAAAAGCAGGTAATAGGTCAATACGCGGCCTCGCTGGTGGAAGAAGGAGACTGCATTTATCTGGACGCTGGAACAACGACGCTGAGCCTCATCGACCATTTACCTGAAATTGATATTGTTGTTGTCACGAATGGATTGACCCATGGGGAATCTCTAATTCAAAAAGGCTTTAAAACCTATATGATCGGAGGTTGCATTAAGCCGGTAACAAAAGCGATGGTTGGAAGTGGAGCCATAGAAGCCCTGCGACAATACAGATTTGATAAAGCCTTTATGGGGGCGAATGGCGTCCATGAGCAATATGGATTTACAACACCTGACCCGGAAGAGGCACAGGTGAAGCGCCTAGCGATTGAGTTAGCAAGGGAAGCCATGTTTCTTACAGACGGGACAAAATTTGGAGAGATCGCTTTTAGTAAGATCGTGGATCTCGATAGAGCGATGATCATCACAAACGGAATGGATGAGGAGCATCGCACAACGATGATGAAACAAACGACGATAAAGGTTGTGACACCATGATTTATACATTAACGCTGAATCCTTCTGTGGATTATATTATGGAACTGGACTCCTTTCAAAAAGGCGGTCTGAACCGGAGTAGTATGGAAAGTGCCTTTCCGGGGGGGAAGGGAATCAATGTCTCACGTGTCTTGAACGTATTAAACGTCAGTAGTGTGGCTCTCGGGTTTGCAGGTGGATTTACCGGGGAGTATATTAAACAATTCTTAAGTAAGGATGACATCCGCACTGATTTTGTGGAAATAGAAGAAGCCTCACGCATCAATGTAAAGGTGAAAGCGGACGATGAGACGGAAATTAACGGAAGAGGCCCTGCAATTTCCAAGGAACATATCGGGCAGCTTCTCGAACAAATATCATCCTTAACATCGGATGACATGATAGTACTGGCAGGAAGCATACCAGGTTCAGTGCCGAAAACATTTTATCAGGAGATTGCAGCACAATGTCAAAAGCAGGGGACGAGAGTGGTCATCGATGCTGAAAAAAACTTAATTCAACCTGTTCTTGACTTGAAGCCATTTCTCATCAAGCCAAATCATCATGAGCTTGGAGAAATGTTTGACACTGAAATCGGCACCATTGAAGAGGCGGTTCACTACGGTAAGAAACTTAAGGGATACGGTGTTGAAAACGTCATGGTCTCCATGGCTGAAAAAGGTGCGCTCTTACTGACTGGCGACGAAGTATATTATTCTTCTGTACCAAAAGGAGAATTGAAGAGTTCAGTAGGTGCCGGGGATTCCACGATTGCAGGATTCCTTGCCGGCCTGTCGAGGGGCTGGAGCGTTGAAAAATCTTTTCGACTAGGAACGTCAGCCGGATCAGCGACCGCTTATTCCATTGGGCTTTGTTCAGAGGATAAAGTGGAAAGCTTATTTGAAGAAATTCAGATTACGAAATTATAAAGGGGGAATTACAATGAGAATCACTGAATTGCTGACAGAGGAGACGATTCAGCTTCATTTATCTTCACAAACCAAAGATGGTGTCATTGACGACTTGGTCTCCGTTTTAGATAAAAGTGGTAAATTGCAAGATCGTAAAGAATTTAAAAAAGCGATATTGAATCGTGAAGCACAGAGTACGACGGGTATCGGGGAAGGGATCGCCATTCCTCATGCGAAGACATCGGCTGTTAAATCACCGGCCATTGCATTCGGTAAATCTGAGGATGGAGTAGACTATGAATCTCTTGATGGTGCACCGGCTCACCTTTTCTTCATGATTGCAGCAACAGAAGGGGCGAATCAAACCCATCTGGAAGCGTTAAGCCGACTCTCATCCATGCTGATGGATATGGATGTCCGTCAAGCACTTCTCAAGGCAAAGTCGAAAGAAGAAATCCTGGAGATCATTAACCGTCACGATGGGGAGGAAGAAGAGGCTCCCATTGAAAAGGCAGACAGTGGAGAAATGATTCTTGCAGTAACTGCCTGTCCGACTGGTATTGCCCATACCTATATGGCAGCAGATGCACTAAAAGCCAAGGCAAAAGCGATGGACTTAAATCTAAAGGTAGAGACAAATGGTTCAGGTGGTGCAAAGAATATTCTCACTACAGAGGAAATTGAAAGCGCTACAGCTATTATTGTCGCAGCCGACACGAAAGTGGAAATGGACCGGTTCAAAGGAAAGCACGTCATAGAAGTACCGGTTGCAGAAGCGATCAGACGTCCTGAAGAACTATTGAATAAAGCGGTGAATCAGGATGCTCCTCTATATAACGGGGGAAACCAAGAAAAAGAATCCAATGAGGGATCCGAGAAGAAACAAAAGTCCGGATTCTATAAGCACCTGATGAATGGTGTATCCAATATGCTTCCGTTTGTTGTCGGAGGAGGAATCCTGATTGCGATCTCATTCCTATTCGGTATACAGTCAGCGAATCCTGATTCACCGGAATACAATGAATTTGCCGCTATCTTGAATACAATCGGGGGAGGCAATGCCTTTTACCTGATGGTTCCTGTCCTTGCAGGATTCATCGCCATGAGTATTGCTGACAGGCCCGGCTTTGCCCCTGGTATGGTTGGTGGATTGATTGCAGCAACAGGGCAAAGCGGATTTTTAGGTGGAATCATAGCCGGTTTCTTAGCCGGTTATGTGGTGCTTGGAATCAAGAAGTTAACGAATAAATTCCCTCCGGCACTGGAAGGGATCAAACCGGTCTTGATTTATCCATTACTCGGTATTTTCATTACTGGGTTCATCATGCTTCAATTCCTGGTCGAACCGTTAAGTGCCGTCAATACCGGTATACAGAACTGGCTGGACGGTCTCGGAACAGGAAATCTGATCTTACTTGGGTTGATCCTTGGTGGAATGATGGCAGTCGATATGGGAGGACCGATCAATAAAGCGGCATTTACTTTCGGGATTGCCATGATTGAAGGTGGAAATCTTGCTCCCCATGCGGCCATCATGGCAGGAGGGATGGTTCCTCCGTTAGGATTGGCCTTGGCTACGACAGTATTCAAGAAGAAATTCAATGATAGTGAGCGAAAAGCGGGTATTGCCGCTTACTTTATGGGAGCTTCCTTCATTACGGAAGGAGCGATTCCATTCGCTGCAGCCGACCCATTCCGGGTGATTCCATCGATTGTAACAGGTTCTGCAATAGCCGGTGCCTTGACCATGTTCTTTGGGATCGGGCTGCCTGCACCCCACGGAGGATTATTTGTCTTCCCTGTAGTCGAGGGGAATCCATTCTTATATCTACTTGCTGTACTGATTGGCTCCGTGATAACAGCACTTATGGTAGGGTTTTTAAAGAAGCCGGTTAAATGAACACGCAAAGAACCAGGTAAACATTTGTTTACCTGGTTCTTTCATGTTTAGACTTTTGTAGCATTACATACTTATACGAAAGAAGAACGGGAGGGTGGATGCCCTCCCGTTCTTCTTTCTATAGTTAAAGGCTTTCAATTTCCACATCATTGATTCCTTCAATATCGGAAATTGTATAGTAAATGTCCACTGTCTTTTTTCGGAAGTCGACAATGATCTTTAGCTCCAATAGATGCTGCTGATTTTTTAAGTCTTTGATTCTGATACTTTCAATGGCGATTTCTTCGTCTTTGATCTTTTCAATGATAGATTTGATTTTCCTCTTCTCTGTAATGGTGGCTCGTAAGGATAATTCTTTTTCCCGCAGTCGTTTGGGTCCCAAATAGGTAATGATGATTGGTACCACCTCCACTGAGACGATCAAGAGGATGACCCCGGCAGTTGCTTCAAAATAAAAACCCGCACCGACGGCGATCCCAATTCCCGCTGCTCCCCAGATCATGGCGGCTGTCGTCAATCCAGATATACTGTCGTTCCCTTTTCTCAGGATGACACCTGCTCCTAAGAATCCGATCCCCGAAACGATCTGTGCTGCCAAACGAAGAGGGTCCATGGTAATATTCACCTTGTCAGAACCATCGGCAAGATAAGCTGCTTCCATGGACACTATTGTCAATAAGCAGCTTACAATACAAATAACCAGTGATGTCTTCAGTCCCACAGGTTTTCGTTTCAATTCTCTCTCAAGGCCGATGATCAATCCTAATATGGCCGAAACGCCAAGCTTTATCATGAAAGTCGTATCTAATAGCTCCATCCGTCCCCCTCCAGTCCTCCAAACCTTCTCCCGAAAAAAAACTGTAGAAATCTTACTCGGCTGATTATAAAATAAGAGCATTGAACACCACAGATCAGGAGGTCTATCATGTCAGAAACAAAGATTAACCCATATCTCATACTTGCTATTGGAGTCATCTCCGTTTCTACGTCTGCCATTTTAGTGAAGGTCTCAAGTGCACCGGCAGGCGTATTGGCATTTTATCGACTGTTTTTCACAGTTCTTTTAATGTCCCCGGTATTTTTCTTAAAGTATGTGAAGGAATTGAAACTTATTACTTTAAGGGATTGGATGTTTTCGATTCTGGCGGGAGTATTTCTGGCTTTTCACTTTATACTCTGGTTCGAGTCTTTACAATACACTTCAGTGGCTAGTTCCACTGTACTTGTAACATTACAGCCATTATTTGCATTCATCGGTGCGTATCTATTCTTTCAGGAGAAGTTGACAGGAAAAGCTCTACTGTCTGCAATTTTAGCTGTGGCTGGCAGCTTCATTATCAGCTGGGGGGATTTTCGAATAAGTGGGAGTGCCCTTTGGGGTGATGTTTTAGCATTGGCAGCATGTGCCCTCGTGACGGGGTACCTTTTATTCGGCCAGGCAATCAGAAAACGGTTGTCCCTTATTACGTATACTTATCTGGTATATGCCATTAGCTCGGTCGTCCTATTCATTTATGCCCTTACCCGCTCTGAAAGCCTTGGTCCATATCCTAAAGAGGATTGGATATACTTCGTCCTTCTTGCCATCATCCCAACACTTCTCGGACATTCATTGTTCAACTGGTCGTTAAAATGGTTAAGCACTTCAACCATATCAATGGCCATCCTATTTGAACCAATCGGTGCTTCCATCCTCGCTTATTGGCTTTTAGGGGAAAAAGTGATTATGACCCAAGTGTTAGGAGGGATGGTGATCATCATTGGTGTCACTCTCTTTCTAATAGAAGAAAGGAGACTTAAGAAGATGGTTCAACAAGTCAGTGAGGTGAAGACAGATGCACTTTAGAAAGGCTGAGTTGCATGACGCGAAAGGGTTGGCGTCCGTCCATATTAATAGTTGGAGAACCACCTATCAAGGAATCGTTTCCCAAGAATATCTCCAATCCTTATCCATTGGAGAGAAAGAAGACAAGTGGGTGCAAATTCTCTCAGGAGCTCACGATACGTATGTCTGTACGATGGAAGACAATAAAATCGCCGGTTTTGTTTCAATCGGGAAAGAGCGTTCAGGTGTATACGAAGGAGAGTTATATGCCATCTATATCTTAAAGGAATATCAAGGCAGAGGGATTGGTGAGAAATTATTTGAACTGGCCATCAGCAAGCTGAAAAAGCAGGGATTCAACTCCATGTGGATATGGGTGCTGAAAGAAAACCCCTCTAAGCACTTTTATTACAGATACAAACCAATATTGGTGAAAGAAGAGAGATTAAAAATAGGAAAAGAATTTCATCAGGAAGAAGGTTTATTACTGAAATTCAATGAAATAGAAAAAGAGTAAGGAGTCGGGGCTCCTTACTCTTTTTCATGAATACATAAGGATAATCATGAAAATACGTATGTAAAACCGGAAAATACAAATGCCATGACAACAGACATGATAAAAGTCATTCCTCTTACAGGAACAGTGCTCTCACAGATGATCAGGGCTTGTACATAGGAATACGCAAATAGATACACAGCCATAATGTAAGATAGAAATAATGCAAGGTTTGGAAGCATGAAGAGGGATCTCCTTTCGGATATGCGTAGTATTACTATATATATGAAGAAGAACCATGTTAAAGAACATCACTGTACATTATTAATTTTTTAAAGTTTTCCTTAAAAATATATTGCAATAGCATTAACAGCGTGTTATATTAATAAACGTCGCTGATACAGCAAATAACGTTTTGAAAAATAAATGAAAAAAAGCTATTGACGCGAGAGTGAAAGATGTGTTAAATTAATAAAGTCGCTTCTTTAAGAAGTGGGCGAACATTGAACCTTGAAAACTGAACAAAACAAAACAAGACAATACGTCAACGTTAATTCTAGATTTATTTTAAAAGAGCTATTCAAACTTTTATCGGAGAGTTTGATCCTGGCTCAGGACGAACGCTGGCGGCGTG
>NZ_JAXBLY010000019.1:0-110293 GCF_033963925.1 Rossellomorea sp. YZS02
AACAGTGTTGACAAGAAGGAATAAAATGACTCTTTCTTTTTACACAATTATATGGACTTAATCGCTTATTTCTCAAACTGGCTTTAGCCTCCTTCATTTAACAAAAGAAAAATAGAAAAAATCCTTAGAGATCTTTGCATCTCTAAGGACTTTACACTGTGGAAGTTAGGTGATTTGCCATTTGAATCGGTCTGCGAATAACCGTTTTGCACCTCATAAGTAACCCCCACTCATATAGAGCGGGGGTCCATCCATCCATTAATCTTCCATTGTACTCAAATCACCTGTCGGCAGGTCTAACTCCCAAGCCTTCAATACGCGGCGCATGATTTTTCCGCTTCGTGTCTTCGGAAGCTTGTCGCGGAATTCGATTTCTCTCGGTGCGGCATGGGCTGCCAGACCTTTTTTCACGAATTGACGGATCTCTTCCTTCAATTCATCGGTCACTTCGTATCCGTCGCGAAGGGCGATGAATGCTTTAATCACTTCCCCACGGACCGGATCAGGCTTCCCTATGACACCTGCTTCAGCAACTGCCGGGTGTTCAACAAGCTTACTCTCTACTTCGAAAGGCCCTACCCTTTCTCCAGATGTCATGATGACATCATCAATACGGCCCTGGAACCAGAAGTATCCGTCTTCATCCATATAGGCAGAATCCCCGGATACATACCAGTCTCCAGGCATGAAATAGGAATCATATTTTTGTGGATTATTCCAGATCTGATTCATCATCGATGGCCAGCCTTTCTTGATGGCCAGGTTCCCCATCCTGTACGGAGGTACTTCATTTCCTTGATCATCGACGATCGCCGCTTTGACCCCTGGGAATGGTTTCCCCATGGAGCCAGGTTTGATCTCCATGCTTGGATAGTTACAGATCAGCTGTCCGCCTGTTTCCGTCATCCACCACGTATCATGGATGCGGAGGTTGAAGACTTTCATCCCCCAGCGGACGACTTCCGGATTTAACGGTTCCCCTACGCTCAGGATATGACGAAGGGAGCTCAGGTCGAACTGCTTCACGACTTCATCCCCTGCACCCATCAGCATTCTGAAGGCAGTCGGTGCACTATACCATACGGTCACGCCGTAATCCTCAATTGTCTTATACCAGTTCTCCGGCTTAAAGCGTCCCCCGACGATGACATTGGAAGCCCCAGTCAGCCACGGACCGAAGATACCATATGAAGTCCCTGTGACCCAGCCCGGATCCGCTGTGCACCAATACACGTCTTCTTCCTGGAGATCCAGTACCCACTTGGACGTTTGGTAATGCTGGATCATTGCATTATGAACATGAAGGACTCCTTTAGGTTTCCCGGTAGAGCCTGACGTATAGTGAAGGATCAGTCCATCGTTCCGGTCCACCCACTCCACCGAAAGCTTATCGCTTGCTTCAGCAAATTTAGCCATAAAGTCCACATGAACATCGTCTTCCTCAACATCTTCTCCAACCAGGAAGACATGCTTCAGATTCGGCAGTTCACTTACAGGTACCCTTTTCAAGAGCTCAGGCGTGGTGATCAGTACCTTCGCTTCACTATCCTCCAGGCGGTCCCGTACGGCTCCTTCCATGAAAGCTTCAAACAACGGTCCGACGATGGCCCCCAGTTTGATCGCTCCCAATACGGAGAAATATAGTTCAGGGGACCTTGGCATGAAGATGAACACACGGTCACCCTTTTCCACATCACCAAAACGCTTTAATACATTTCCTGCTTTGTTCGACATCTTCTTCATATCAGAATACGTATATTTTTCATCACGTTCTGCATCTCGGTAATAAAGAGCGACTTTATTCTTCCTGAAAGATACTGCATGCCGGTCGATCGCTTCATGTGCCAGATTGACGCGACCTGTCTCCGCCCAAGAAAATTCTTTCTCGACGTCTTTCCAATCAAATGATTGGTACGTATTTTCATAGCTTTCAAGATTATAGTTTCCCTTTGTCACTGGTAACGCTTCCACTTTCATATACCGCATCCCCCTTATGTAAGAAATTACAATCTCATTATAGTATAAATCAAATATTTTCTCAATTTTTTAAAAAATCTGCCATGTAGCGTGATCCTATTGTATCCGCTCAAAACCCTGGTAAAATGGCGTTCCATTTAAATATTTCACAATAATATTCACTCTCAAAACGTCTGAATTTTTCGTGAAAGCGCTCTCTCTTTTTTAATTTCATGTATAATGAAATAGAGGAATATCTTTAGGTGGTGTCCAGATGAAATTGAAAAAAACCTATAACGCAACAGAATTAAAAACGTCAAAAGGAAACATCGTTATCGAAGGGCCGATCTCGGCAGAGGAATTATCCCGCCTTGATTTTCATGAGGGCCTCGTCGCTTTCAGACCTCCTGCCCAGCAGCACAAGGCTCTTGTAGAAATTGCCAGTTTACCAGAAGGGCGGATCCTGATTGCCCGCGACAACCATACCATTGTCGGCTATGTTACATATTTATATCCCGATCCCCTTGAACGATGGTCACAGGGAAAAATGGAGAATCTGATCGAGCTTGGTGCCATCGAAGTCATTCCTAAATATCGTGGGGCGGCCGTCGGGAAGAATCTATTAAAGGTATCCATGATGGATGATCATATGGAAGACTTCATCGTCATTACGACTGAATATTACTGGCACTGGGACCTCAAAGGAACCGGTTTGAACGTATGGGAATACCGGAAAGTGATGGAAAAGATGATGAACGCCGGCGGTTTGGAGTATTATGCGACCGATGATCCTGAAATCAGTTCACATCCGGCAAACTGCCTGATGGCAAGGATCGGGAAAAGGGTGGATGCAGATTCCATTCAACGCTTCGACCAGCTGCGGTTTATGAATCGTTTCATGTATTAATGTAACAGTTTTCTAGAAGGGGTGGAGAACGTGATTGTAGAAGAGATAATGATAACGAAAATCGAAACATTGAAAGCAGACGATACGATCGAATCGGCCATCAAATTGATGAGGGACAAAAAAATCAAACATATCCCCATCACAAATGACGATATGGAAGTCGTCGGAATTGTGAGCGACCGTGATGTCAAAGACGGAACACCTTCCATTTTTCATGATGGGCCAAGTACTTCCGAGTTACAAAACCCTCTTAAATTCATCATGAAGACGGAAGTGATCACGGGACATCCTCTGGATTTCGTCGAGGAGGTCGCGGCCCTTTTTTACGAACACCATATCAGCTGCCTTCCGATCCTGAAGGAAAATAAGCTCGTCGGGATCATTACGGAAACGGACCTGCTGTACACGCTCATCCAATTGACCGGCGCTCATCAGCCCGGCTCTCAAATCGAAGTGAAGGTCCCCCATAAAGCAGGCATCCTCTATGAGGTGGCAGGAATCATCAGACGGAACAATTCCAATATCCAAAGCGTCCTCGTCTATCCGGATAAAAAAGATGAAGAATTTAAAATCCTCGTATTCAGGGTGCGTACGATGAATCCGATGAATGTGATCAACGATCTAAAAAAAGAAGGATATGACGTGTTATGGCCAAACATGCCGGGAATTTCATCATGAACAAGGATGCAGTCTTTATCTATTCAGACGATCTCCTCGGGTACCGGTTCTCTGATGAGCATCCCTTCAATCAAACCCGGATCACGTTAACGATGGATTTGCTGAAAGAAGTGAATGCTCTTGATCCCGAGGATATCGTCCCTCCCCGGATGGCTACAGATGACGAGCTCTTTCTTAATCATGACCCGAATTATGTAAACGCTGTCAAACGAGCGAGTGCAGGCGAGCTTTCCCAAGATCAGGCTGAAGGGTTTGGAATCGGTACAGAGGATACCCCTATGTTTCAAGGAATGCATGAAGCCAGTGCTTATTTAGTGGGAGGTACGCTAACGGCGGTGGATTATGTCATGACCGGTAAAGCGAAGCATGCCCTTCATCTCGGGGGTGGCTTGCACCACGGCTTCAAAGGCAAGGCATCGGGTTTCTGCATTTATAACGACAGCTCGGTGGCCATTCGCTATTTACAGGAAAAGTACGGGGCCAGGGTTCTTTATGTCGATACCGATGCCCATCATGGGGATGGTGTGCAGTGGTCCTTCTATGATGACCCGGATGTTTGTACCCTGTCGATCCACGAAACAGGGAGGTACCTCTTCCCAGGGACGGGCAATATCAATGAGCGCGGTCATGGGAAAGGTTATGGATATTCATTCAATATCCCATTAGATGCCTTTACCGAGAACGAGTCATGGCTCGATGCCTATAAAACATCTTTCCGTGAAGTCATTGAATTTTTCAAGCCTGACGTCATCCTCACCCAGAACGGGGCGGACGCACACTATTACGATCCACTCACCCATCTCTCGGCCACGATGGAAATCTACAGGGAGATCCCCCGCATCGCCCATGAGCTTGCACATGAGTATTGCAACGGGAAATGGATAGCGGTCGGCGGCGGCGGATATGACATCTGGAGAGTCGTGCCAAGAGCCTGGAGTCTGATCTGGATGGAGATGACCGGCCGGATGGACCATTCCTCTTTCTTTCCCTCTAAATGGGTTGAAAGGTGGCAGAGTAAAGCTGGCGTCCCATTACCGACAGAATGGACCGATGCCCTTGACATCTACAAACCGATTCCAAGAAAAGAGGAAATCACGGAAAAGAATAAACAAACCGTGGAAAAAGCCCTCTATTCGATTCGCCAGCAATTGAGACAAAAACCTAGTAGTTAAAAAGAAAGGATGTTTTCTCAAAGATTGTTGCTATTCATATACAGTCTGAAACGAATGAAAAAGCAGTGGCATAAGAAGTCTCCACATTTCCTATGTGATAGTCAAACTTTTCGTCAGTTGATTGGAGCGGAAGGTGCTCGACTCCTGCGGGAAAAGCGTGAAAGTTGAGACCCCACAGGGCAAAGCCCGAGGAGGCTCAACTCACGCCCCGCGGAAAGCGAGCACCTGTAGCGGAAATCAACCGCCACTCGCTACATCCAAAAGCAACAATGTATACAAAAACAGCCAAAAGAAAAGTGGAGGCGGCTTGATCATGCCAGACAAGCATAAGAACAATAGACCATCTTTTGGTTCATTCAACTTCTTAACTTGAAGAACAAGTCGTCATCATGTACAGTTAAAATGGAAGAATGATAGAATAAGTGCCAAGCCCCCCAGAATGTGCCAGGGCTTGGCATTTACTTTCTGATTAAATCTATCTATCAATTTGTTTACATAGCTTTCTTTTAAAGGAAAATGTGTTAAACTCCTCCATAATCTTCTAAGAAAAAAGGATGTGTGAGGCAATGAAAAAATATTTGCCGATAATGTTAACTGTATCGCTCATGCTGGGAGCCTGTTCCTCCCCTACTGCGACAAAGGAAAAGGAAAAAGAAGAAGCATCTTCTGAACAGAAGCCAAGCGTAGAAAAAGAAATAGAAAAACAACAAGAGCCTGAAAAGAAACAGGAGCCTGAACAGCCTTATAAGCCTCTTGAACCTACTGAAGGTGCCGTTTCGCTGAAGGAAACCCTCGCGAAAGAGGCTCAGACCCAGACAGATCAAGAGAATCAAAAGAAACAGCCGGAACGTAAAGTGCCTTTTGGTGAAACTCTATCAACCGATATGGAAGATTTATCCGACGGACCATTAAAGGATCACCGTCTGGTAACCTATTACGGGACACCAGCGTCAAAACACATGGGGATCCTTGGCCAGCTGGAACCTGAAGAATACATAAAAAAACTGAAAGAACAGGCTCAGGTCTATTCCGACCTTGATCCTGAACGTCCAGCAGTACCTACGATTGAATTGATTACCACCATGGCCCAGAATGCACCGGGGAAAGATGGCGATTATGTGCAGATGACGTCCGAGGAGAATATCGAAACGTATGTGAAGCTTGCCGAGAAGCATGATGCCCTCGTCTTGCTTGATATTCAACTTGGAACGGATACGGTCATGAATCAGGTGAAGATGGTGGAGAAATGGCTCAAGCACCCGAATGTTCACCTTGCGATCGATACGGAATTCCACGTAGCCCAAGGGGAAAAACCTGGAGAAGATCTTGGTGAAGTGGATGGCCGGGACATACAGGAGGCAGTCGAATATATCTCTGACCTTGCCGAAAAGAACGACCTGCCGGATAAATTGGTCCTCGTTCACCAGTTCACAGGTCCCGTACTGTTCAATAAGGATGCGATAGAACCGACTGAAAATGTGGAAGTGGCCATTAACTTTGACGGCTGGGGAGCCGCTGCGGATAAGCTGGCCCTCTACCGGAGATACATCCGTGATGAACCGGCTCAATATGGCGCATTCAAGATTTTCTATGATAAAGATGTGCCTGTCCTAACACCTGAAGAGGTGCTGAAAATGGACCCTAGCCCTGCCGTTGTCAACTATCAATAATGTAAAAAAGCAAGGACCTCCACTCTGGAAGTCCTTGCTTTTTATTGTTCCTCAAATTGGGGGTCGGTGATGATCACTTCAACCCGCCTGTTCTTTTGGAGATTTTCACTTGTATCATTCGGTGCAATCGGGCGTGTATCTCCATACCCCACAGCAATGAAGCGAGTGGGATCCAAATTCTCGGTCCGGGTTAAATAACGGATCACACTGCTGGCCCTGGCGGAGGAGAGCTCCCAGTTCGAAGGGAACCGGTATGTATCAATCGGACGATTATCCGTATGTCCTTCCACCTTTACAAAGTTCGGGATCCCGGCTAAAAGATCAGCTACTTTGTTTAAGAACGGATAAGCATCCTCGAGGACCGTCGCTTCACCGGAGTCAAACAGCGCCTGCTCCTGTAGTACAAGTACGACACCCCGCTCCGTTCTGGTCGCGACAATGACGTCACTCAATTTATTTTCTTTCAAATAGCTTTGAATATTGGAAAGCAGCGAGTTTAAATCCTGATCCTCCTCACTCCCCTGGGGTTGTGAGTCCTCTGATTCCATTTCCGGTTCTGCCGACGGATCATCCAAAGGAATAACAGAAGGATAAAACTCAAGGATCTGACGCTGCTGAAAGGAATCAGCAATGGTCCTGAATTTCACGATATCGATTTGAGACATGGAGAATAATAGAATGAAGAATACGAGAATCAATGTGATAAGATCAGAAAACGTAACCATCCATCTCGGAGCCCCTTTAGGCTCTGATGCCGGTCTTCGCCTACGCTTCATCTTGTAATGTCCTCTCTTTACCACTTTGTGAATATAACTGCAATTCTTCATGGGATAAGAAAACCCTTAGTTTTTCTTCCAGTATTTTCGGATTTTGACCGGACTGTACCCCGATCACGCCTTCTATTACAATCTGCTTCATGAATACTTCTTTCTCTGTCTTCATTGCAAGCTTGGATGCCATCGGCAGGAACACAAGATTTGCAAGTAACGATCCATACAGGGTCGTCAGGAGAGCAATCGCCATATTGGGACCCAGTGACGACGGATCGTTCAGATTTTTCAACATCAGCACAAGACCGATCAGCGTACCGATCATCCCCCAGGCAGGTGCATATTCCCCAGCCTTATCGAGTAAGCTCTTATTTTTGCGATGTCTTTCTTCTAATGCAATGATTTCAGCATTCATAATATCGATGATGACGTCCTGCTCGATTCCATCGACGGCGAGCAAGACCCCTTTTCTGATAAACGGATCCTCGACCATTTCCACTTCCGCCTCAAGTGAAAGAAGACCTTCACGTCTAGCTTTTTCAGATAATGTGACGAACGTACGAATGAGATCGTGAAGATCATATTCCACATCACGAAAGGATTCTCTCATCACTTTACCCAGCTGTTTCAATTCCCTGATCGAAAAGCTGACCAGCATGGCCGCAATCAGTCCGCCGATGACAACCAGCATGGACGGAAGATCGATGAAGGAACTGAAGCCGGTCAAACCTGCATTCGAAATGATGGCGAACGCAACGAATACAAACCCTACTACAACCCCGATTGGTGTAAGAACATCAAGCTTTTTCATTTTGACTCTCCCTACAAAAATAAGTTCTGTTTGTCTTTATCCTTTATATCGACAAACTTCTTATTTTGTTGAGTTGCGGTGCTCAATTCGATGAGGAAGAACAACCGTCGATTCATCCACTGTTTCTTTGTTCATATATTTCGTCAATAACCTCATGGCAACTGCCCCGATATCGTATAAAGGCTGTACGACTGAAGTCAGTTGAGGTCTTACCATAAGCGCTAATCGTGTATTATCGAAGCTGATAACCTCTACTTCTTCCGGGATGGAGACGTTTTGATCCTGTGCACCGTGAACGACACCAAGGGCCGTCTCGTCATTTCCGACGAAGATGGCTGTCGGCTTGTCCGAGAGCTCAGAGAACTTCTGCCATGCTTCAAGGCCAGAATCGTATGTGTATTCGCCTTCTACCACCAGATCATCGCTGTACTCGACGCCTGCCTTGGCAAGAGCCTCTCTATATCCTTCCAGCTTGAACTTCATGTTGATCGTATCGTGGAATGGACCGCTGACGAACCCGATGCGCTTATGGCCTTTTTCAAGCAGTTCAGAAACTGCGTCAAAGGAAGCTGCCTTGTAATCGATATTGACAGAAGGAATCTTGTTCGTTTCTTCCACCGCACCCGCTAACACGATCGGCACAGGAGAACGTTCAAACTCCTGAACATGCTCTTCTGAAATATGTCCCCCAAGGAACAGGATGCCGTCCACTTGTTTCCCGAGCATCGTATTCAACAGATGAAGTTCCTTCTCTGCATTTTGATCCGAGTTGCTTAGAATGATGTTGTATTTATACATTGTGGCGATATCTTCAATCCCACGTGCCAGTTCTGCATAGAAAATGTTCGAAATATCAGGGATGATAACTCCGACAGTCGTCGTCTTCTTACTGGCAAGACCCCTTGCAACAGCATTCGGGCGGTATCCGAGTCGATCAATGACCTCTAATACCTTCTTTCTAGTTGCCGGCTTCACATTCGGGTTTCCGTTCACTACACGGGAAACCGTCGCCATCGATACGTTGGCTTCTCTTGCTACATCATATATTGTCACGTTCATAGCTTACTTACACTCCTTTACTCTTCTACTCATTTACCTTATTCTACACCAATTAAACCTAAAGAAAAAAGCGATTACAATAGTTTGTTAAAAAATGCACATATTTATGTTCACATTAGTGTTTATATAGGTTATTTATCTGCAATTATGTAGATAATCATACGATAGTCTTTATATTCCTGCAATGCGTGTGCTTTTATTTGTGCAAAAAGATTATTATAGCATAGTGGTGGGGAATTGGGTGGATCTATTTTTGTGTGGGGAAATTGGTGACAATGGTGTTTCGCTGATATTCGTTTTTAACGCAAAGACCGCATCTCATTCTAATAATCAAAAAGAGCCGGATCCCGATAAAAGGATCCAGCTCTTCTAAAATTACACCTCTATCGTTCTGCCCTTCATCAGCTCCTGGTAGAAATGATCGAATTGATCAAGATCCATTTGCTGAGCAGAGTCGGATAACGCTACGGCAGGATCAGGATGGACTTCTGCCATGACTCCGTCTGCGCCAATGGCAATTGCCGCTTTAGCCGTTGGAAGGAGTAAATCCCTGCGTCCAGTAGAGTGAGTGACATCTACGAATACCGGCAGATGCGTCTCCTGCTTCAGGATAGGGACAGCTGAAATGTCCAGGGTGTTTCTTGTCGCTTTTTCATACGTTCGGATTCCTCGTTCACAAAGGATGATGTCCCCATTACCTTGTGAAATGATATATTCGGCAGCATTGATGAATTCATCGATCGTTGCCGCTAAACCACGTTTAAGCAATACAGGCTTCTTTACGGAACCCGCGGCTTTTAGTAGCTCGAAGTTTTGCATATTTCGTGCACCGATTTGAATGACATCGATGTATTCTAATGCCGGCTCGATGTCTGCAGGATTCACGATTTCACTGACGACAGCCAAATCGTATTCGTCTGCCACTTTTTTAAGTATCTTTAAGCCTTCAATGCCAAGGCCCTGGAAGTCATAAGGTGATGTTCTCGGTTTGAACGCTCCGCCTCGAAGCAATTTCAATCCTTTTGCTTTTACTGCTTTCGCCACTGCCGCTACTTGTTCATAGGATTCAACGGCACAAGGACCGAAGACGAAATGAGGTTTTCCATCTCCAATGGCTTCTCCATTAATGTTGACAATTGTATCCTCAGGTTTCTTTTTACGGGAAACGAGCAATGCTTTACGATGATCGTCTTTTTGCAGCTCCAAACCGGCTTTAAAGATCTCTTTGAAAATATGTTCAATGGTCGAATGTTCGAATGGACCGTTATTATTTTCCTTGATCAAGTCAAGCATACCTCTTTCACGAACAGGATCATAGCGGTATACTCCTTGAGTCTCCTTGACACGCCCGATTTCCTGAACTAGTTTAGCACGTTCATTGATGGTCTCTAATAGTTTTAAGTTCATCTCGTCGACTTGTTTTCGTAATTGATCGAGCTCTTGATTACTCACAATACAGCACCCTTTCTTTTTTTATCCTGTTCATACGTAAAAACTGTTATAGTTTTAAGAAAGTATGATACATTTTTGATATTGAAACTTATTATAATAGAACAGATCTAAAATGTCACGACAAAATTCT
This sequence comes from Rossellomorea sp. YZS02, assembly GCF_033963925.1. Classification (NCBI taxonomy): domain Bacteria; kingdom Bacillati; phylum Bacillota; class Bacilli; order Caryophanales; family Bacillaceae; genus Rossellomorea; species Rossellomorea sp. YZS02. Next base: position 10,606 of record NZ_JAXBLY010000019.1, read on the forward strand.
TTATTAATTAGACGCTTTTAAGCGCTAAAGCATTTAGTATAGTATGAGAATAGGCTAAAGTGGGTGAACACGAATTGAAAAAAAAGCAAAAAATCTTTGCATTAGACATCGGTACCCGATCCGTTGTGGGTATTATTTTAGAAGAAATAGACGGAATATTTCAAGTTTCAGATATATTGATAGAAGAACATAAGAAGAGAGCCATGCTGGATGGGCAGATTCATGACGTTCCTGCGGTTGCAGAGGTCATCTCCTCCATTAAGGGACAGTTGGAGAAGAAACACGGCCCCCTTCACAAAGTGTGCGTCGCTGCAGCCGGACGGGCCCTTAAAACAGAAACGGCTCTATCCACATCCACTATAAAGGGAAAACCCCTTCTTCGGAAGAACGATATCCTGCATCTGGAGCTGAGCGCCGTTCAACAGGCACAGGCACTAGCAGCAGAACATCAAGAGAATGCGAAAGGCTATCATTACTATTGTGTAGGCTATTCCGTCCTCTTTTACCGGTTGGATGGAGAGGAGATCGGCAGTCTGATCGATCAGCAGGGCGATGAAGCGAGCGTGGAAATCATCGCCACATTCCTTCCCCGTGTTGTCGTGGAGTCCCTGATTGCTGCACTGAACCGTGCCGATCTGGAAATGGAAGCCCTGACCCTGGAACCGATTGCCGCAATCAATGTGCTCATCCCTGAGTCCATGCGGCGCCTGAACGTCGCTCTCGTGGATATTGGAGCGGGAACATCCGATATTGCCATTACCAACATGGGGACCGTCATCGCTTATGGGATGGTCCCGACAGCAGGAGACGAAATAACGGAAAGCATCAGCAATGAATTGCTCCTCGACTTTCCATTGGCAGAGCAGGCCAAAAGACAGCTCCATTCCTCTGGGGAGATGACGGTTACCGATATTCTCGGATTTGAAACGAGTGTCACAACACAAGAAGTAATCGAAAAAATCTCACCTGCTGTGGATCGATTGTCCGGAGAGATCTCGAAGGAAATTCTTCGATTAAATAATGGGAAGCCCCCTCAGGCGGTCATGCTCGTAGGGGGAGGCAGCTTGACGCCGGAACTTCCCCAGAGACTCGCTTCATCTCTGGAGCTTCCGCATAATCGTGTAGCTGTAAGAGGCGTTGATGCTATTCAGAATGTGACCTTATCCGATGAAGTGACGAAGGGTCCAGAGCTTGTCACTCCGATTGGAATCGCCATCGCTGCGAAACAGGCACCTGTTCAATACGTAACAGCATATGTGAATGATCAGCCTGTCCGATTATTTGAAGTAAAAGACCTGACTGTCGGTGACTGCATCCTTGCTGCCGGCCTGAAGTTAACCAAATGGCATGGTACCCCGGGGCGAGGTTACTTTGTCAACGTGAATGGACAGGATATCACCTTACCCGGTGGCCATGGCGAACCGCCACTCATTGAGAAGAACGGTCAGCCGGGTGCACTTGATCAACCCATTCAGAATCATGACAGAATTACGGTTCAGAAAGGGAAGGACGGCTCTTCTCCTCACGTTACGATTGGAGAACTTGTAGATACTTCTTCTTCAAAACAGATTGTGATAGACGGAAACCCGTATCTGCTCACACCCCTTGTCTTCCGAAACAATCAGACCGGATCAGTGGACGAATTCATCCAGGACCGGGATGTGATCCGAATACAATTGATTGATACCCTGATGGACCTTCTTACCCACACGGGCTATCTACATTGGTTGGAGAGCACGAAGCCATTCCGCATCTCCATTAATGGTGTAGATACATTCTTCCCGGCTTATAGTGGGAAGTTATTCATACACGGAGTCGAGGCTAAGCTCTCTGCGAAAATCCAGGAGGGGGATATCATTTCATTCAAGTCCGCCGTCACTCCTACCGTAAAGGATCTTCTCATCAAAAAGCAGATCAATATGGAAGCCGGGATTCGCATCACGTTTAACGGCGAAGAGGTTTTTCTAAAGAAAGAAGGCTCCCGGATCACACGAAACGGCAGCAAGCTCGAAATGGACGACCAAGTATTCCATGGCGACTCGATAGATATAGCAGAACTTCAAGCGGGCTCGTTTATTTTCCAAGACTTATTCAACGAAGTGGAAATCAATATGCCACCTCATTCAAACGGAAACTTCGTCCTTTTGAAAAATGGTATGGAAACGACCTTTTATGAAGAAATTCAACAGGGTGACGAGCTGGAAATCGTCTGGCCACAAACCACCAGCTGAATAGAATGCAAAAAAACTGGCATTTACGCCAGTTTTTTTATTATGATCCAACTTGACCGGGGATACTGCTCGTACGGTTGGTTGGATGGATATGTTGATCCTCTGTGGATACGGAACTTGTCTGCTGTGTTGGAGTGGAAGTGGACTCTCCCGTCACTTCTTCTCCCGCCTCTTTCACCTTGCCTCCAATATCCTTTAATTCCTCTGCCGCTTCTTTCGTCGTAGCAATCATTTCGGTTGAATCATCTTTAATTTGATTGACTTGATCAATGACATCATCATTTACCTTTTCATACAGGCTCTGTGCATCGTTGATGGCTTCCTTTAACACCCCCGACGCTGTTTTGATGCGGTCTTGCATTTCATTTACAACTCCTGATGGATCTTCTTTCACCTTTGCTACCATATCCATAGTGGAATCCTTCATATTTGATGTTCGGGATGTCACGTTCTTTCGAGTCGTCTTATCCAGCATGGCGATGGCTCCACCCACGACGGCTCCCACTACCATTCCTTTTACCAATTTCCCATTTCTTTTCCCTTTCACTTGTGTATTATTTCTCGTCACAGTTTCATAAGGTACAGGTTGTGTCATGAATCGTTCCTCCATTAATTTGTTTTTTATTCTTATCTATTACCTTCCCGGTGAGAGGAGGAATAAACGTGCAGAAGGGAATTACCAGAAATTATCAAATGGTTGTGATGAATAGTACTCAGATGAAACAAACATAAAAAAGACCCTGACATAATCAGAGTCCAATGTCTTACAGCTTATCCAATTCACTTTCTGTGATCTTCCAGTGGGAAGCATTCCAGCCCGGCTTCCCGTCGATAAATAGGAAGGCTTGGGGCGATTCATGCTTGATGCCGTATTTTTCGGCGATATGCTGGGATAGTTCCCTTGCCTCTTGCACGGCTAAGTAGTAGCCGTCTTCCTCTTCATGTTTGCTTAAAAATGCCTGGTACTCACTGAAAGCATTTGAGCTCACGGGACAAGTCAAGCTGTGCTTCATGAAGAAGAACCGTGGGTTTGATTCAGAAAGCTGTTCAAATTCTTGAACGGTGTCAATCTTATTCATACAATCCATCTACCTTTCCTAAAGATGTTTGATATTTTCAGCCGAAAAAACCCGGCTTTTTTCTCAACAAAAAAACGGTGAAGTAATCATATCACTTCACCGTCCCTGGAATCAATTATTATTGATTATATGTTTTTTCAGTCTCATCAAACGCTTTTTTCGTTTCTTCGAGCTTTTGATTCACATTTTCTGTTTCTACTGCAGGTGTTGTCTCCCCTACTGAAACAGCTTGCAGTTCATCATTTGTTTCCTGCAGCTCTTTATTATTGGAACGGTATGTTTTCAGCTTACCAACCACATTGTTGGATTGCTCCTGTACTGATTTTGTAAGGGCGGATGACTTTTCTTTTGCCACCGCTGCCAGCTCATTGCTCTTTTCAACGGCCGTGTCTTTCCACTGACCTGTTTTTTCCTTGATAACGCCAGCCTGCTCATTGATATCATGGCGAAGATCTTTACCGGATTTCGGAGCGAGTAACAGGGCCGTTGCCGCACCCACGATTCCCCCGATCAGTGTCCCGATCATGAAATCCTTTGAATTGATGTTATTGCTGTCGTTTGCCTGATTTTGGTTCTGGTTTTGGTTTTGATTGTACTGTTGAGTCATGTAAAAATTCCCCTCTCTAATTGTTATAAGATCTTGCTCTTTTAACTAATTTTTCTCGAGATCGAACTTCCTTGGATGCTTGGTTTGGAACAGCTACATCAGCAACATCAGGTTGTGTTGGCTGTTTTTCCTGTTTTTGTTTCCATTTGTCCTTTAACTCAATAAATGCATTTCCCCATTGAACCACCTGTGAAATCTTGCCCTGGTTGCGCTCCAATTCAGTTGAAATGGACGTGCTCACCTTCTTCACCGAGTTATTAAGGTTCTGGATGGAATGCCCTACATCTCTAACCGCATAAACAACAGTGTTAAGATCCTCGGATTTCTTCTGGATATCCTCAGCCAATAAATTTGTTTTATGTAGTAGTTCTGTAGATTCCTTTGTAACTCCTTGAAGCTGGCTCTCAAGACCTGTCAATGTAGTCGATACACTGTCCAGGGTCGAACCAAGGGACTTCAAAGTCTTCATGACGCTCAAAACTAAAATAAAAAATGCAACGGCTATTACAGCAACGCTCAGATAAAGAATAATTTCCATATGCCACACCTCCATGTATAAAAATTCTTTACCCTTCTGATGAACAATTAAACATTATACTAGTATTTCTCCCTCGCCAGGAATAATCCTGCATGAAAAAATAAAAAAATTTATTTATTATTTTATCATTTGTCTGTATGATTCTCTCATCCGTTTACATTTTAGGGTACAATAAAATAGACCAAAGACAAGGGGGAGAAACAATGAAAGATCCACGCATTGAAAAACTGGCAAAAAATTTAATTCAATATTCCGTTCAATTACAGCCTGGAGAAAAAGTATTGATCGAAAACTTCGGCTTGCAGCGGGAGCTCGTGACTGCACTTGTGAAGGAAGCATATGCAGCAGGAGGATATCCATTCGTATCCATCAAAGATCACGCAGTCGATCGTGCATTATTGATGGGGGCACAGGAAGAACAATATGATATGATCGCAAGCTTCGAAGCGAATGTCATGGAACAGATGGATGCCTACATCGGTTTGCGTGCAGGTGACAACATCAGCGAACAATCCGATGTCCCTGACGAAAAGATGAAGATCCACGGCAATACAATTGGAAAGAAAGTACATAGAGAAATTCGCGTTCCAAAGAAGAAGTGGGTCGTCCTTCGTTATCCGACGTCATCCATGGCACAGCTTGCCAACATGAGCACAGAAGGCTTCGAAGACTTCTACTTTGACGTCTGTAACCTGGACTACAGCAAAATGGACAAAGCCATGGACAACCTCGTTGAACTCATGAACATCACAGACAAAGTCCGCCTTGTCGGTGAAGGGACGGACCTTACTTTCTCCATCAAGGATATCCCGGCCGTGAAATGTGCTGGCCGCCTGAACATCCCTGATGGTGAAGTGTACAGCGCACCAGTGAAGGATTCAGTGAATGGTGTGATTTCGTACAATACACCATCTCCATACAATGGATTCACCTTCGAAAATGTGAAATTGACATTCAAGGAAGGTAAGATCGTCGAAGCTACGGCAAACGACACAGACCGAATCAACAAAATCTTCGATACGGATGAAGGAGCAAGATATGTAGGGGAATTCGCCATCGGTGTGAATCCGTTCATCCAGCATCCGATGCAGGATATTCTATTCGATGAAAAGATCGACGGCAGCTTCCACTTTACACCGGGAGAATGTTACGAAGAGGCCTATAACGGAAACCACTCAAACATCCACTGGGATATGGTGATGATCCAGCGCCCGGAATACGGTGGTGGAGAAATCTATTTCGATGATGTCTTGATTCGAAAAGATGGCAGGTTTGTGATTGAAGAGCTTGAAGTGTTGAATCCGGAGAATTTGAAGTAAGAAATATTGAACCACCGTCAGGTTTGGACGGTGGTTTTTTTTTGGGGTGATGGGCTATGTTCACCTGCTGAATTCTGGCTTATTTTCACCTGCTGACTTTTCGCTTGTTTTCTCCTGCTTAATCCAAATTCCCCCATCAATCCCCCAGTCCAACCTACTCCAAACACAAAAAAACCGGTTCCCTAAAGAACCGGTCCTTCACTTTAATTTTCTTCTTTCACTTGCTCCCCAAGCGTCTCTTCATATGCCTGTTGGAACTTTTGAACGTCTCCTGCCCCCATGAAAATGAGCACTGCATTTTCATGTTTGAGTAAGGCAGATGTGTCTTGTTCATCTATGATTTCGCATCCTTCGATTTTGCTTGCAAGATCGTTGATGGAAAGTTTGCCATGGTTTTCACGTGCAGAACCGAAGATTTCACAAAGATACACTTTGTCGGCGAGACTCAATGTTTCTGCGAATTCCGTCAAGAAGGTTTGCGTACGTGTAAATGTGTGCGGCTGGAAGACAGCGATGATTTCCTTATCGGGATATTTCTGTCTTGCCGAGTCTACGGTAGCCTTGATTTCAGTCGGGTGATGCGCGTAGTCATCGATCAGGATCTGTGAACCCGCTTCTTTTTCGGAGAAGCGGCGTTTGACACCTTTGAAGGTGCTTAATCGATCCTGGACAACAGCTGTATCGAGTTCCTCGTAGTGACAAATGGCAATGACGGACAAGGCATTCATGATGTTATGGTCACCGAACGTCGGGATTTTGAATGCAGCATAAAATTCATTGCGCACGAACACATCAAATGAAGTACCTGTCGAGTCCCTTGATACGTTACGTGCCTGGAAGTCATTTTCCTCGGCAAAGCCGTAGAACACGACCGGAACCTGAGCCTGGATTTTTTGTAATTGCTCGTCATCACCGCAAGCGATGATTCCTTTTTTCACCTGCATGGCCATCTCCTGGAACGCAGAAAAGACGTCATCCACATTGGCAAAATAGTCTGGATGATCGAAATCGATGTTCGTCATGATGGCGTAGTCAGGGAAATAAGACAGGAAGTGACGACGGTATTCGCATGCTTCGAATACAAAATATTGTGCATCGACTTCACCTTTACCCGTTCCATCCCCAATCAGGAAGGAAGTTGGCTTTGCACCGCTGATGACATGTGCCAGTAATCCGGTTGTGGACGTTTTTCCGTGTGCACCGGTTACCGCTACGCTTGTGAATTTTTGCATAAAGTCACCAAGGAATTTATGGTACCTGGTTACAGGGAGACCCTGTTCCACTGCTTCTTGGATTTCTTCATGTGTATCAGGGAATGCATTCCCTGCAATCACGTGCATATCCCCTCCAATGTTTTCTTTCTGGAAAGGGAGTATTTTGATATTTGAATCATCCAGGGCTTTCTGTGTAAAGAAATATTTATCTACGTCAGATCCTTGGACCTCGTAGTCCATATCGTGGAGTATTTGGGCTAACGCACTCATGCCCGACCCCTTTATTCCTACGAAATGATATATCGTCATAATAGAACCTCCAACAATCGTCTATCTAAAAGCATTATATGAAATGAATATTTATTTTGCCATCGGTCTTTAGCTTTCGATATTTTGAGTATAGAAGAAAGCGAACTTTCTTCAACTTGAAACATTATATCATTTTTTAAAATCCCTGACCATGCACAAGCTACGAAAGACTTTGGAGAATAAAGTGAGGGGCTTCTTCTTTTAGAAATGTTCTCCATAATACCCCAGTTTTTTGATTCATTTGACTAAAACGTGATTTCAGATTTTCTGTCACATTCATTGATTCCATGGAAAATACAGGACCTATGATCCACTGGTGTGTCACCAGTGGGACTTTTCTCACGAAATACGCATGCTCTTCCTTTATTTCCATTTCCATACAAAGGTGGTTCATTTTAACCAAAGACTCATCACCTTGGATCAACGTTCGGCAATTTAGAATCCGCCCGCCTTTTTTCACCACTTGAATCGGTTCCCAGGCAGCTGTCAACATGACGGCACCAAGGAACTTAGTCGATTCATGCAACGGATGATTCTGAAGGAATTGAAAGAATAAGGTTTGTCCCGTGATGGTTTTATAATCGAACAGAAACCATTCTTGAAACAACTTTTCCACTCCTGGGCTCATCCTTGCTTCATCGTTGTGAAGAAAGCGTTTAGTGAATATCATCTTTGCCCGTACTTTTTCTCTTATATTGGTTTCCTTCAACGCGTATTCAAACGCTTTCCGGTAGAGATCTTCGATGTGTCCCTCTGCTATATTCTGTTTTTTCTGCCTGAACTGTTCAAGATCCAGTGTTCTTTCCTGCTCTTGCATGTTCTCACCTATTCAAATTCTACTTTTTCCAGACGGGGATTGGGACGAAGCTTTCGACCTGCCTTTGCTTCAGGAGAACCATCTATGACGACATTGTCTCCTGTAAACCCGACATGGATCTTAAGAAGGCTGCTTCCGACCCCATACATATCGACGGGAACCTGATTTTCCTCAAACTGGCGGATGCGGTCTTCGTTAAATCCGCCGGATACAACAATCTTGACGTGATTGTAGCCTTCTTCATCCAAAGCGTCCCTCAATGCATTGATCAGTTGCATGTTAACCCCGCGCGGATCAAAGGTTCCAAGTACGTGTTGATTCCTGAGGAAATATTTATCGATCATCATTCTTGATGTATCTACCCTTACCCCTTTTAATTCCTGGCCAAACTCTCTTGCGACCTTCAGGGAGTCGGTGATGACGTCATTATTGTAGTCCACAAGGGCGATGAGCTCGTCTTCGGGGAATGTTTCCTTATACGCTTTCGTCGCCTCAACGATATCGCCATTGAATAATTGGATGAGGGCATGGGGCATCGTTCCCATCCCTTTCTTTCCCCACCACTCGTTCATGGCATGGGTCGCCTGGGCCGTGGATCCCCCGATGAAGGCTGCATATCCGTCTCCCGCCTGCTGGGTGAAATGATCATCCCGATCCCCCATGAAGATGACGGGCTTCTGTTTCCCTGACAGGGAGGCTGCTTTCATGACATTGTAAACGCTCGTCGCAACAGACGTCCTTCTCGCCAGGATTCCGTCGATGATGCCTTCTAAATAACCAAAGTCCTGATAACGGCCCTTGATGGTCAGCACGGTTTCAAACGGGGCGATCTGATCTCCATCCTTTAAGGAATGGATTTCAAGCTTCTCCGGGTTATCAGCGAACGTGTGCAAAAGGGCGATGACTTCATCGGTCCCGCATATCACGGCGTGGGTCTTTTGGAAGAATTGCATGGTGACATAAGCATCCGGCTTTTTCTTCTTGGCGATTTCCTTCGTTTTCAAAAAATAAACAGCTGAAAACCAGCCATCCTTGATTCTTTCGTCAAACTTGAATGTATGATTGGTCAACCTGTTGAGTTTTCCTTGAAGTTTCAATTCTATTTCTTTCATCTCTAGTGCTCCTTATGGCTCTTCCTACACAAAAATAATAGGTATTCTGTTTATGCGTCCAGAGTTGGACAGATATAAACAGAATACCATGTATTAAATGTTTGTACTAGTCTATGCCAATGTCTCCAATTCACTCTCGGAAATGAGGACATCCCTTGGTTTACTGCCTCTTGACTCAGAAATGATTCCATTACTCTCCATCATTTCCATCAATCTTGCCGCCCGGTTATAGCCGATTCTGAATCGGCGCTGCAGGCTTGAGGCCGATGCTCCTCCCTGATCGACGACAAACTCGCACGCTTCCAAAAATAGTTCGTCTTCTTCTTCTGTGACCTGGGCTTTCTTGATCAATTCATCCTGCTGGAATAGATAATCCGGTTCTCTTTGCTCTCTTACATGACGGATGATTTCATCAATTTCATCATCGGATACGAAGGTACCTTGCAGGCGGACCGGCTTTGATGAGCCGTTTTCAAGGAAGAGCATATCCCCTTTACCAAGCAGCCTTTCTGCCCCGCTTCCATCGATGATCGTTCTTGAATCGACGCTTGAAGAGACAGAGAATGCGACCCTTGTCGGAACATTCGCCTTGATCAGGCCTGTAATGACATCGACTGACGGACGCTGAGTGGCAATGATCAAGTGTATCCCGCAGGCACGTGCCTTCTGTGCGATCCGACAGATGGCTTCTTCCACGTCAGCTGGAGACATCATCATTAAATCAGCGAGCTCATCGATGACAATCACCAGATAAGGAAGCATATCGCTATACTGTCCATTACGCTTAGCGAGTTCATTGAAACGCTTTATATCCCGCACGCCTGTATGGGCGAACAGTTCGTATCGCCTTTCCATTTCCTCCACGGCCCATTTCAGGGCGGCAGTTGCCGCTTTCACATCTGTGATCACGGGACTTACAAGGTGAGGGATCCGATTATACGGTGCAAGCTCCACCATCTTTGGATCGATGAGAAGCATCTTCAGCTCATCCGGTGATGCCTTGTACAAAAGGCTGACGAGAATCGAGTTGATACACACACTTTTACCAGATCCCGTAGCCCCTGCAATGAGACCATGTGGCATCTTACTCAGATCCGTCACGATGGGCTGGCCTGAGATATCCAGTCCAAGTGCGGCGGTCAAAGGAGAAGACGGCTCCTGGAACTGGGGACTTGCAATGACTTCACTGATGCATACCGGACGGCTCTCCCTATTCGGAACCTCGATACCGATCGTATGCTTACCAGGGATCGGTGCCTCCATCCGGATGTCCTTGGCAGCGAGGCTCAACTTTATATCATCTGTCAGATTCGTAATTTTATTGACCTTCACCCCAGGTTCCGGTTGAACTTCGAATCTCGTGACGGATGGCCCCTGCGTGACATTCACCACTTTGGCCCTGACGTTGAAGTTATGAAGGGTCTCATCCAGTAACAGTCTTTGGGAATCCATCCACTCTCCACTCATTTCCTTAGAAACGGGCGGCGTCAGATAGTCCATTGCCGGATAGACATAGTCTTTCGTTTTCTTAGGTGAGGAGCTCAATGCACTATAGCTCTTGACCGCTTCTTCTCCCTGGACCTGACTTGGTTGAGTCGGTTTGTCGTCCGATTGACGAGGTGCCTCAACGGTGTTTTCCCGGAGAGCTTCTTGAACTGGTGATTTCTGTACCGATTCAGCAACAGCAGCTCCCTGCTTCTCCATCGACCGGGAAGCTGGTGCTTTACGAGTATCCATCTGCCGCTTATCTTGCTTCAGCATAAGTACATTAAAAGGAAGATGTGATCTCTTACGTCTTTGCGGTTCTTCCTTGGCTGGTTCCTTAGGTGCGGATACTTCTTTCTCTGTCTCTAGAGAGCTTTCTTCCACGAGAGGTTCTACAACAACGTTCTTCTTGTCCGGGGCAGGACCTTCGATAACACCCTCTGTTGGTTCCGAGTCTGTGCCTGTCCCAACCGATGAATCAACCTCATGTACCTGCTCATGGTCCAAAGCCACATCAGGCTCTTCTTCCGTCATTTCTGTAATGAGGGAAATTCGTTCACTTGAGTTTTGTGGAATGTTTCCTACGGCTTTCACATTGTGATCGACTTGTTCCGTTTCTTCCGTGGTATTTCCTTGCACATCTAGATTCTGATGTTCCTTCTCTTTTGATTGTTGAGTTTCTTGAATCTTGAGATCCAGATATTCATCTTCCTTATCGTGATTTTCTTGAAATAATTCTGAGTCCTGATCATCCATTTCTTCCATACTGTTTTCAAGTAACTCTGGATTCTGGTATTCACTTGCCCCCACGTTGTTTTCCTGAACAACTGGTTCCTGGTATTCTGTTTTCTTCATGTCGTTATCCTGCAGGACTGTATCCTCATTGTTCGTTTCCTTTACATGGGTGCTTTGCACTGATGAATCCTGAATCGAAGGGGTAACTTGTGGTTCTTTTCGCATCCCTTGAACTTCGGATTCCTCAGGTGTAGCTGTTGCCTTCTCCAATGGAATGGATCCCTTCACTATTTCAAAGGCTTTATGGTCGGTGACTGCTTCTTTTTTCTCTTCTTCGTTATGTAAAAATTTCTTTAGCTCGTATTCGACATTTTCTGCTTTTTTGATCGGTCTATTTTTAAAACCATAAATGGGAGACGGAATTTCCGTCGGTGTAAACGGTCGGCTGTTTCCTTTTTCCACTTTTGACGTTTTCTTTGTGTTGACGGTAGGCGTCGGGCTTTCTTCTTTCCACTTTCGTTTACCGGTCAATTGGTTTTGACTCTTCGTCTTTTGTTCCTTTGGTTTCTCTTCTTTTTCCTGATTTCTCCGTTCCCTGCGAGGACGTTCTCTCGTCTCTCCATCGGATATTAGGGGAAATCGGAAATTTCCTTTTGGATATTGGTATGTCATCCTGGCTTCTATGTCCCGTGAATGATTGGGCCCTGCTATATGTTTACGTTCAGACTTTGGCGGATCGATTTGCTGAACATCATGATCATTTTCGTCATAGTACTCTTCAAATTGTTCATCATTATCTGATAATTTACCAAATATTTTTTTAATCCAGCTCACAAACATCACTCTTTCTTTCATACTTACTATTTATTTTATCAGTTAAAGAGAAAAATTCGAGTCATTTCGATAGATTAAGAGAATTGTTAAAGGATTGTGTCGAAATAAACATAGGTGTAAAGAGATTGTAATACGTTGGTTTATCATATGGGTGAGTGCTGGTTGATTCCGCTCCAGGTGCTCGCTTTCCGCTTCAATCAACTTATAAATTATCGTATCAAATAACAAACCCCGTCAAAAAACTTATTCTAACCTACGGATAAGTTTTCAATCATTCTCAATCCCAACATCTCTAACATTAAAATTAAAAAAACAAAAAAACCTGAGTCCATACTCCGGACCCAGGTATACGTTTTATGCTGTGAAGGGTTGACCCACTTGGTATGTATCTTCAAGGACAAGGATCCCTTTTTCTTGCGGGGCATCCGGAAGTGCCAGTTCTTTGGCAGAGCAGATCATGCCTGATGATGCCACTCCGCGAAGCTCTGCATCCTTGATGACCATTCCGCTTGGCATGACTGCTCCTACTTTTGCGACAACGACTTTTTGTCCTTTGTCAACGTTAGGTGCACCACATACGATTTGGAGTGTTTCATCCCCAACATCAACTGTACAAATGTTCAATTTGTCTGCATTTGGATGCTTTTCTTTTTCTGATACAAAGCCGACAACGAATTTCGGTGAGAAGTCTGCTTCCAGTACTTCATCGAAACCGTTCTTCTTGATGGCTTCATTGATCGATTGAAGCTTTTCATCATTCATGTCGACAGGTCCCACTTCGCTTACATTCATATACTTTGATGCATGGAATAGGTTATATCCAAGTGTTTTCCCTGTTTTCTCATCGAATAAACGCACAGCGTCTTCTTTTCTTTCGTGAAGAACTTCTCCCTCGAATCCTGGATCGAGTGTAACGATCAGGGTATCACCAATGCCTTCCAAGTTGTAAAATACGTTCATTATTTCTTCTCCCTTTCCTTCTTGCGATTTTTTGCCAAAATGAAGATCGGTTCAAGCTCCCCATCTTCATATACAAAGGATAATGCCGTAATCGGGACATTTCCTGTCGTAAAGAAACTCATCGTCATCTGAGCGAGTACATCGTAACCTGTTTCGTTACGGATATCTCCGATGATTAATACATCCTGGTGCGGAACGGATACGGTCATCTCACCTTGAATATCCTTGCTTACTTGTTTTAAGAAGGCGTCATTCAAAATGCGACTTGCATCATATCCATCATTATTGTTCAGAAAATAGAAGACGTTCCCTGCTACTTCATCCTTTTTCATTCCTGTTGGCAGGCTTCTGACATTGAACAGGGCCGTTTCCTTCATTTGCTCGTGTGTCCATCCTTCGGCCTTTAACATATTCTCATCCAATAGACGATAGGTTTTCCCTAAGTCAACGGCATAGTAGATACGCGTTTCTGCTGTATGGTCATCTGTCACAAGGGCAAGCCCTTCATTGGATTCAGTTGCAAACGAGGTGGAACGGATGACAGGAAAAACCTTTTTCTGCTTGCTGCCAAGATCCGCATCGGTCCCCATGACGTTCAAGGCTTCTTCTACATAATAAACCACTTCATCGATGATGGATTTATTATTTTCCTTCCATTTGGATACGATCGGGGGAAGGGCAACAGTGATGCCTTTTTTCGTTTCCGCGTTTTCAATCCTCAGTGAATCTTTGTCACGGTCATATGTAAACGTACGATTTGGTTTGTTTAATCGTTCCTGGAGTATGCCTTTTAGCTTTTTTATGTCCAAATCTGATCCTCCTTTGGTGATACATTTATATAGAAAGTACTGATACTATTTTTTCGCTATTCATTCACTTATAACATTTTACATCAAAACGGCGAGATTACAAAAGGATCCTGTTCATTTCGGGCAAAAAGAAAAGGGATCCCGTTAACGAAGGGAACCCTTTTGCTTTGTTATGAAGCCAGCGTGTTCATAAATTCCTCGATTTGTTCTTTTGATTTCCGGTCTTTGCTTACGAAGCGCCCCAGTTCACGGCCGTCTCCGTATGCAATAAAGCTCGGGATTCCAAAGATATCGAGCTCAATGCACAGGTCGATGAATTGATCCCGATCTACATATAGGAATGTATAGTCTGAATATTGACTCTCGATTTCCGGCAGGATCGGTTCAATGATCCGGCAATCAGGACACCAGTCTGCCGAGAACATGAATACATGCTTTCCGCTTTCTTTCAACTCATGGAATTCTTCTACTGATTCCAGTTTACGCATATTATTTGCCCCCTGTTTCTATCGTCATTTGATTAGGTTTGATCCAACCTAGTTTACGCATATATTCAGATAGTAACAGGCTTATGAATGCAGGTCCAACAAAATGCAACAGTAGGATTTTCATTGTGACATCCCAGCTGAACCCCATTGTTTTGAATGTCATGATTTGACCGACGAATCCGCTGGTCCCCATCCCTGCTCCGGCTGCATTGTTTTCCATCAGCCAGATGGTCGTGCCGATGGGAGCTAGGATCATCCCCGCCACTGTCGGCGGAATGAGGATAAGGGGGTTACGGACTATATTCGGGACTTGAAGCATGGAGGTCCCGATACCTTGGGCAAATAATCCGCCCACCCTGTTCTCGCGATAGCTGATGACGGCGAAGCCTACCATTTGCGCCGCACAGCCGATTGTCGCTGCCCCGGCAGCTACTCCGCTCAAGTCAAGCATGAGGGCGATGGCTGCGCTCGAAATCGGTGCCGTCAGCGCAAGACCCATGAGGGCCGCAACAAGGATCCCCATGATGATCGGTCTCTGTTCCGTTGCCCAGCTGATCCAGCCTCCGAACATGCTCATGAAATCAGCGATTCCCGGTCCGATCAAATAGGCCGTCGTAAACCCTGCAAGGATCGTCACAAATGGTGTAACAATAATATCTACTTTTGTTGTCTTGCTGACAAGTTTTCCAATCTCCGTGGAAAGGACTGCCGCTACATAAGCTCCGGCAGGTCCTCCAAGACTTGCCCCCGCAGCACCGGTAACCACGGCAGCGAATAAAACAAGCGGCGGTGCACCGAGACCAAAGGCAATCGCTACTCCAATGGCCGGGCCCATCAAGCTGATGGCAAGCCCACCCATGTCTACGAAGAATTCACTTAACCCCGAGGGAAGGGGAAGTTGTTCCCCAATCGTCTTGATAATCAATCCGATGATCAATGAACTGAACAAACCCAGTGCCATATAGCTTAATGCATCTATAAAATACGTTCTGGCAGACAACGTAATGCCTTTCTTCTCTAAATATGTTTTCATGCACTTCACTCCTCTGTGTACATTTCCTTTTACTAGTGTAAAGACACATGTTTGTTTTGTCTATCATTTTTGTTCTGAAGAGGATATGTATATTTATTTTCCATGCATGCATGACCGTTTATTCCTATCCATAGAAAAAAGGCTGTTTTCGCAAAGAGTCTTGCTATTCGCATACAAACTAAGATATACGATGCTCTGTCATTTAAGTTATGGTGCAGGAGGGTGAAGGGAACTGCTCCGCTTTCCACGGACGTTCGACCGAGCCTCCTCAGCAAAAACCGCTTCCGGGGTCTCGGCACGCCCGTTTTCCGTAGGAGTCTACGCAGTTCCCTTCACCCTCTAAAGTAGTCAGTAGTTGACAGAGCAAAATGGTTTGTGACCAGCCGTTTAGTAAGAGTAAAGGACTATTAAATAAAATCAATTACTGTTAAGAATGAAGAAACAGTGGCATACGTATCTCCACATTCCCTCTGTGATAGTCAAATTTTTGTCAGTTGATTCTCGTTGCAGGTGCTCGACTCCTGCAGGAAACGCTGGACAGTACGAAAAGCGGAGGCGGCTTGTTTAGCCCCGACAAGCATATGATGAATGGGCTAAGAAGGCGTTCTTTTGCCTTCTTGGGCCATTTAGCTTATGACCTCGAGGGGCTAGCCGCCGTAGCTGGACAGGTGAGACCCCGCAGGCGAAGCCGAGGAGGCTCACCGCCAGCCCCGCGGAAAGCGAGCACCTGTAGCGGAAATCAACCGCTACTCGCTACATCCAAAAGCAACAATGTTTACGAAAACAGCCAAAAAAAGACCGATTCTCCATTCAGAAAAGATCCGGTCTGCTACGATCTATTTATGTTTAACTGATGCTGCCATTTTCATCATCATTTCGGCGTTATCCGCCAAGTCTTTCATTTGTGATTGAGTCGTTACTTTCGTTCCACCCACTCCAACGGTAAGTTCATATTCTTCTGTATCAGGTAATTCCTTAATGACGTAGTATCCTAAGCGGTCGTCTTCTTTGAACGTCCCATTCTTCACGAGACTTTCTTTGTCATTAATGGCCATTTTATATAGAAGTTCACTATCCTTATCCTCTTGAGGGTTCGTGAAAAGTATAAACGTATCAGAATCTTTTGAAATAATGATATTATTAGGAGATTCTTTTTCTATTTCGGCACCGAACGGCAGATAGAAGCTGATATTTCCAGCCTGTTCATCAGCTGCTTCACTTGAATTCAAAGCACCCTTCACCGCACTTGCAGTCTCCTCTTTTTCTTGATCGATTGTCGTATTGCATCCTGCTAATAAAAGCATAAGAATAAAGAAAATGATCGATGCTTTCGTCTTCATCCTCATATTTCCTCCCTTCATGCCTAGGACCTACGCTTATGATACCCTCACAAAGTCCCGATTGACAACCCTTCCAATAAGAAATTATGCCTTTTTCATGGGAAAAGTGGTTACATTATCATCCATAGGGTATTTATGATAAGATGACTAAAAACAGGAAGGTGAATAAAATGGAATTTACCGTGTATTTAGCCGGAGAGATACATAGCTCCTGGAGGAACGAACTGAAAGATAAAGCAAAAGCGCTGAGACTTCCACTACATTTTGTGGGTCCCATGGAAAATCATGACCGCTCGGATTCAATCGGGGAAGAAATCCTTGGTGAGCAGCCAAATAAGATCTTCCGTGATGAAGCTGCCTCACAGATCAATAACTTCCGCACAGAACTGCTCTTGAAAAAATCGGATGTGGTCGTTGCTCTATTCGGCGAAGAATATAAGCAATGGAACACGGCAATGGATGCCAGCACAGCCCTTGCATTACAAAAGCCCCTGATCCTCATTCGTCCGGAAAAACTCCATCATCCATTGAAAGAGCTTTCAAATAAGGCGAATGTCACCGTTTCGTCGATTGATCAGGCACTAAAGACCCTTTCGTATGTTTTCGAAGAGGAATAACGATATTCCAAAGAAATCCTGCAGCATCAATGCTGCAGGATTTCTTTATGCGAAAAAACGTATAAGTTAAAAAGACCTAAAATTTTTCACTATTTAAAAATAACATAATATTGGCAATGTATAGTCATTTTATGTTATTATTAACCATTTGCAAACTTTTTTTGACTTTAAGAAAATATTAAAATATTATAGTAAAAGAATAAGGGAGGTAGTAACATGTCATCAATGAATAAACAGAAAATTGTGGATAGTGTCCCTCAAAAAGGATTCTTCGGTCATCCAAAGGGATTATTCACTTTATTCTTCACAGAATTTTGGGAGCGCTTTTCCTACTACGGAATGCGTGCCATCCTCGTATTCTACATGTACTATGAGGTATCAAAAGGTGGACTGGGTCTAGAGCAAAATACAGCTTTAGCGATCATGTCCATTTATGGTTCACTTGTGTATATGTCAGGGGTTATCGGGGGCTGGTTAGCTGATAGGGTATTCGGTACTTCGAAAGCCGTTTTCTACGGTGGAATATTCATCATGTTTGGTCACATTGCTTTATCATTTCCAGGGAGCTTATCTCTGTTCTTTGTTTCAATGGTATTGATTGTTGTCGGAACAGGTTTATTAAAACCGAATGTTTCTACAGTTGTAGGTGAAATGTACAGTGAAAATGATACCCGCCGTGATGCGGCATTCAGTATCTTCTATATGGGTATCAACTTAGGTGCTTTCATTGCGCCACTGATCGTCGGTAGTCTTATGGAATCGAAAGGTTTCCACTGGGGATTCGCAGCTGCCGCTATCGGTATGTTCTTAGGTCTTGTCGTATTCATGCTAACGAAGAAGAACAACCTGGGTCTTGCAGGTACGTATGTACCAAACCCGCTTTCAGCACGTGAGAAGAAGAAATACGGTTTAATCGTAGGTGCAGTCGCAGTTGCTTTGGCTATCATCTTAGGTACTACAATTCCAGCAGGTTTATTTACACTGGACGTATTCATCAATATTGTCGGAATCTTTGGTATCGTCGTTCCAACCATCTACTTTATTGTGATGTACTATAGTCCAAAGACGACAGCAACGGAACGTTCAAGGGTCATTGCTTATATTCCATTATTTATTTCAGCCGTTATGTTCTGGTCGATTCAGGAACAAGGATCTACTATTCTTGCCGCATATGCAGACAAGCGTACACAGCTTGATTTCATGGGGATTTCCATCTCTCCTGCATGGTTCCAGTCACTGAATCCATTATTCATCATCCTATTAGCTCCTGTATTTGCTTGGATGTGGGTGAAATTAGGTGACCGTCAGCCATCCATTCCGAAGAAATTCTCATTCGGTCTATTGTTTGCCGGTTTATCTTTCTTAGTGATTCTGTTACCTGCCCAAATGGGAGGAGAAGATTCACTTGTTAATCCACTTTGGCTCGTGCTAAGTTACTTCATCGTTGTTCTTGGTGAACTATGCTTATCACCAGTCGGTCTTTCAGCTACAACGAAGCTTGCACCAGAAGCATTCTCTGCTCAAACCATGAGTCTTTGGTTCTTGGCATCTGCCGGTGCACAAGCTCTTAACGCGCAGCTTGTCCGCTTCTATTCACCAGAAAATGAAACACTTTACTTTGGTTCTATCGGTGGAATGGCGATTGCATTAGCCGTTATTCTATTCTTGATTTCACCTATGATCCAAAGAGCGATGAAAGGTGTAAAATAATTGTTCGAATCCCCTGAAATGATTCAGGGGATTTTTTAGTTAAAAAAAGAACCCCATTCAACACGGGGTTCCATTACTCTTACCAGAAAAGTCCACATCCGCAGCGTCTATGTCTTTTGCATCCGCATCGTCTGCGATTATCTTCATCGCCTCTTCTGCCTCTGCATCCTCTGTTCCGGTCTTCAGCACCTCTGACGTTGTCTCTACCGCATCCACTTCTTCTGCGATCATCATTTGCCCCAAATAAGTTGCATCTTCTTCTGTCCCCAAATAGGAATTTATCCCAGTCGCAACAGAAGCGGTTGTCACGGCGATCATCACGACGATCATCATCGCGACGCCCCCCAACTCGGTCGTTACAATAGTTGCATCCCATAAATTCTAACCTCCTTAGAAAGAATTTATCAGATAAAAGAAAGTCTGATATACTCCATCCTATGAAGGACCGGTATAATTGGTATGGGCCAAGTACCCTCCCGGGGCAAATCATCTTAAGATTATTTTGTTTTGAATTGCCACTGACCGATCAAAAGACCGACCACGTGACGGAACATTTCCTCTCTCGTCAAGAGACCGTTTGTAAACACACCGATGGCGCCTTCTTTCTTTCGGATTCCCGTTCTTTGAGTATACTCATCCATGAGGGGGCCGAGTTCTTTCCCTGCTCTTATTTCATTGCTGATTTCATTCGGGAGGGAAATCCTCGCTCCACCACCGATGATTTCAGTCCCATTCCGGTCTACAAGTGCCCCCCAGTTACATACGAACATCCCATAGAGGGACTCACTCACTCCACCTTCAAGCCCTATTCCCACATCACTACCCGTGGACTTCAGGACAATTTTGGCGCGATTTAGTGCTCCTTCTATCGTTTCCTGGTCGGACATGGGCTGCTCACTTACATGCGACTCGGTTTTGAGGCACTCGAAGTGAACCTCGACGTATTGCTCCTGAAAGGCTTTTTTTATGGCCTGTACTTTTGCGGGGTTGGTCGTTCCGATTGCTACTTTCAACAACATCATACCTCTTTTCTCGTCGGGAGCACTTTTTGCCCCCTTATCTCTTTATAAAAAAGCTGTCTCAGCAATTGAATGAGACAGCTTTTCTCTATTTATTCTTCATCAGCTATTCGATTTGATCGTTTCGATGGTCGTGCGGTCACATTGCTTCACTAACTTGACGATCAGCTCTTTCGCAGCTGCATAATCGTCTACATGGATCATGGACGCATGAGTATGGATATACCTCGAACAAATACCCACTACGGCACTCGGAACCCCTTCATTGGACATATGCACTCGTCCGGCGTCTGTACCGCCTTGCGAAACAAAGTACTGATAAGGAATGTCATTGGATTCAGCTGTATCCAGTACGAATTCCCTAATGCCCCTGTGAGTCACCATGGAACGGTCGAGGATCCGAAGAAGTGCTCCTTTTCCAAGCTGTCCAAATTCATTTTTATCACCTGACATATCATTGGCAGGACTCGCATCCAATGCAAAGAAGATATCGGGATTAATCATGTTGGCTGCCGTCTGGGCACCGCGTAACCCGACTTCCTCCTGAACCGTCGCCCCGGAATAAAGGGTATTCGGAAGGCTCACACCTTGAAGCTCTTTTAATAATTCAATGGATAATCCGCATCCATAACGGTTGTCCCAGGCTTTGGCAAGGATCTTCTTCTCATTTGCCATAGGAGTGAACGGGCAGATCGGTACAATCTGCTGACCCGGTTTAATTCCGATCTCACGTGCATTTTCCCGGTCATCGGCACCGATATCAATGAGCATATTCTTAATATCCATCGGTTTCCTGCGCTGTTCTTCCCCAAGCAGGTGAGGAGGGATACTGCCGATCACACCGGTTATCGGACCGTTGTCTGTGATGATTTGAACCCGCTGGGCCAAGAGCACCTGGCTCCACCATCCTCCAAGGGTCTGGAAGCGGATCATGCCATTATCCGTAATCGATGTAACCATGAAGCCTACTTCGTCCATATGACCGGCCACCATGACGACTGGATCCTGTTCACTGCCTTTTCTCAATCCGAATATCCCGCCTAATCGATCCTGTACGATCTCATCAGAGTATTGGGATAATTGTTCTTTCATAAACTTTCGTACACCATGTTCATTACCTGGCGCTCCAGGCAATTCCGTCAATGTCTTAAATAATTCCAACGTATCTTGTTTCATGTCTTATGCCCCTTTTATATAAAATCTAGAGTATGTATAATCTTATTTTACAGAACTTTCGCACCTCTTACCACCAATTGAGATAAAAGCATTTCTCTTTTTGATGTTTTCTTTGATAGAATGTACCTAAGGATAAAAAATTATCGACCATGGCCGGGAATTTGTCAGGACCGGATGAACGGATCCTGAGTGCCGGCATGCAAAAATGGCCTTTGGAGGGAATAACAGATGAACTGGAAATCATTCATATTTGGACTGGGAGTCGGAGCAGCCGGCGGTTACCTTCTTAAAGGGAAACTGGACGATTCACGCCTAGTATCTGCCGAGAAGGTGTTAAAAGACGTCAAACTATCTTTCAAAAGAGAAGGAAACATCGATGGATCATGGATCGGTATGAAACCTGAAGACTACCGGAAACACTCCATGAACACGAAGGTATATAAAGGCGGCATATCAAGGCGAAAAGACGGGGAACTTGAGCAATATGAATTCATAGCCGACGCTTATACCGGAACCGTTGTGGATGTGTACCCTTTAACTTAATAAAAGCAGGATGATCCCACTATTTCCGGGACCATCCTGCTTTTTATTTTTCCCTGATTACTTTATCGATGATTTCTCCATCTCTATTCCACTTGATCCCTCTATACTCTGCGTCATGATAAAAGAGGAACCAATACTCTCCTTCGACTGCCTGAGTGATCCATTTTTCTTTTGCTCCGATGGACGTCATCGGATAATCATCGTAGGCAAGTACCCAGAGTGGATTTTTATGGGCGTGAGTCGGCATGATGTCTGCCATGTGAATGAACTTCTCTCCATTATGCTCCATGATAATGATCGAATGTCCGTCACTATGCCCGCCGGTGTGCACCATCTTGATTCCGGGGAGGACTTCCATTTCTTCTTTATAGGTTGTCACTTGGGACCCGATGCTCTCCCAGTTTTCTTTCCAGTATGTATTGCGGGAACGAACATTGGGATTCCTCATTTCATCCCATTCCACCTGTGAAGTATAAATGGTGGCATTGGGAAAGACTGATACGAGCTCATCCCCCTCATATTTTGTCAATCCGCACGCATGATCGAAATGCATGTGAGTCATCAGGATCACATCGATATCGTTTGGTGAGATATCAAGGGCAGCAAGGGAAGCTTCGACATCCGATTCTTCATGGACTCCGTAATTGCGCTTTTGCTTGTCATTCAGCTTGCCTTTGCCGATACCTGATTCGATTAACACATTTTTCCCTTGCCATTTAAAGTACATCGGATCGGTCCGTAATTCGATCTGGTTCAGTTCATTCACGGCATATTTTTTTGACCAAAGAGGCTTTGGAACGACCCCAAACATCGCTCCCCCATCCATATGGGTCACGCCTCCATTCAGCCAGTGTATCGTTAGATCTCCAACTCTCAACGTTTCCATCTTTATTCCTCCTTTGTTCATACCCTTTCATTTTATCAGAATAGGTGGACAACTTGTAGGTGAATGCCTGATCAGTAAAAAAACAGCCCTTCAAATATCAGGGCTGTCAGGTCCATTTTTTATTTACTTTGAAACTGTGCTTCGACACGGTAAATCCTCTGGCCTTTGGCAGAGAATTTTTCTTCGTATTCGGTCATGATGTTGCCTTCGAAGTCGCTGTTATGGAGATCGAGGCTTAGGAAGTTCAGATGCAGCCCGTACCACGAGAAGCTCTGTAATGAGTATTCGAATAGTCCCTGATTATCTGTCTTGAAGTGGATTTCCCCATTTTCAACCAGGATCTGTTCATACATGGACAAGAAGTCCTTATATGTCAGGCGGCGTTTTTCATGACGATTTTTTGGCCATGGATCCGAGAAGTTCAGGTATACCCTGTCCACTTCCCCCGAATCGAAATACTCCGTCAGATTCCTTGCATCGACGTTCAACAGCTTGACATTCGGAAGCTCAGCTTCAATCAGACGGTCGAGAGCGGTGACGATGACACTTTCATACAGCTCGATTCCAATATAATTAACGTCCGGATTGGCTCTTGCCATTTCCGTGACGAATTGACCTTTTCCTGTTCCGACCTCGATATGGAGGGGGTTATCGTTGCCAAATTCTTTGTTCCAATGACCTTTTTTCTCCTGGGGTTCTGCCACAACATACTGTGGATGATCACTGATCTTCTCAGAAGCCCATGGTTTATGACGTAAACGCATGTAGACACCTCATTTTTTATTATCGAAAAAAACATACCATGACTCTCGGTCCTATGCAAGAGCCAAATAGTGAAATGCGACTTGAGAGGTCCGTCCCTCAAAAAAGGCGCATAAATGAAAAAGGAATTCACACACTATTAGTGAATTCCTTTTTTTAAGGTCTGGTCATTTAGAGGGATGTCCGACGCGGTTCCATTAAACTTACGAAAATGAAAGGGTGTACTTCATGCCTTTAAATTCACAGAATCAAATGCAGTTATTATCTGATATATTAAGCAATCATTCAACGGATTGCTGTGGATCGGTTTCAGAATGCGAGCAGGTTGAACGGTTGGTCAAGTCGCTGATGGTCAATGCTGATATCCACGAAAACGTCAAACCCGTTTTACAGGAGATTTATCAGTACAGCCAAAGCGGGATCTCATCGCCGGATCTTTCCAACCATATTACAACGAACAAGGATAACCTGTCCCAATGGGTCACAGATATGAACAGTTACTCTTGATTCATATCACCTTATGCAAGTATTGAATCCAGTGGTTCATCTCGTGAAAACGGGCTTTCCCCTTATGCCACTGGATGGATAAAATCGTTTGTGCCACGACATACCATTTCATTCGCAGCTTCAAGTTATCGGTCAGCTCGGCTCCATATTGAGTCAGCCAGCTTTCCCACTGATCTTCAGGGATGTACCAGTATAACAGTAATCCTACATCGAATGCAGGGTCTGCAATCATCGCTCCATCCCAGTCAATTAAATACAGCTGGTTGTAGTCGGATAACAGCCAGTTGTTATGGTTGACGTCTCCGTGACATACTACATATTCTTCCTGCTGAACTTCCATGAGTTCTTTTTGAAGAAACAAAAGCGCCTCACGGATGACAGGCAGTGAAAGAAGATCGAACTCGAGTCCCGTCTCCACTTCCGTCAGCATATGCTCCGGTTGGAACGGCTCTTTCCCCAATCTCTCAAGCATGGTGGAAAGAGGTTTCGAGGAATGAATCTTGTTCAACAGCCTCGCCACCCGCTCATCCTTCATCTCTTCGGGCTTTAATTCTCTCCCATTTAACCAGTGTTGTGCAGTGATGACGTCCCCGTTTTCCATCCGTTTGGTCCAAACAAGCTTGGGTACAATTCCCTCTGCTGATAATACAGCTACAAAAGGGGAAGAATTGCGCTTTAGAAATAATCTCTGCTCCTGGTATTGAGCAAAGAACGCTTCTCCGGTTGCACCGCCTGCGGGGACGATTTCCCAATCTTGGTCAAATAAGTGTTCCAATATATTCACCTTCTATTGGTCCTTTGTCATGTTTATATTTTCATGTGTATCATTTATTTCAATGTGTAAAAAGATCAAATAAAATAAAAAAGACAGCTATTGGGCAATACAAATCAATAGCCATCTGTTTACGATTTTATCGTCATCTTGCGTTTTCGTCAAGCACTGGAATGAACTGTCACCTTACAAATACATACGAAGAGACCGGTTCAAGGGTGATCGAAGGCTCCTTTACATCATACAGGCCGCTTACACTTGCCTGATGGCCATTGGATAAACAATTCCATTGTTTCCCTTCAGGCAGTCGGTACTCACATGCTTGCGTATCCGAATGAAAGACCAGGTGGATTTCATCCCACGGCCCGTATGGATGGACATTCTGATAGGAAACATGTATCAGGTTTGCCTGGCTGTGTGACACGTTTACATGCTCACGGATCAGCTCACTCGTATGAAACCGTAAGGCCCCGTGACTTTTCCTGATCTGGATCAGTGCTTTCACGTATTGAACCACATCATCGTACTGTTCTCTTCTGATCCAGTCCATTTGATTGATTTCAATTGGGGAGTTATAGCTGTTCTCGATCCCCTTTTTGGTTCTGAAGAATTCCTGCCCGGCGTGGAGGAACGGAATTCCCTGAGACAAGATGACCATTGTGGTCGCCAATTTATGACGGGCTTTCAGGGTCTCCTCATCCTCATTCAAACACGCCTTCATTTTATCCCAAAGCGTATGGTTATCATGGGACTCCACATAATTGACCGATTGGGAAGGCTCTTTAAATAGCCCCCGTTCCCCACTCTTTACACCTATGCTGCCAGTAAGGACAAGCTCCACCTTCTGTTCCAAATGGCCATGCCCGAGAGCGAACCCTTTATCATATAAATTAAATGTACTGCCTTTAATTGTGTCCCTGAACCAATCATTGAATTGGCCGATGCCCTGAAGCTGATGTGCATTTCGCAGATTGGCTTTTTGATGTGGAGGAAGCGGCGTATTCAGATCCCACCCTTCTCCAATCAAGATTGCCCCGGGTAATACTTTATCCACTTCTTCACGGATCATGGTCATGGTTTTGACGTCAAGGATTCCCATTAAATCGAAACGGAAGCCGTCAACTCCGTATTCATTCAACCAGTAAAGGACCGAATCGACGATGAATTTCCTTGCCATGAGGCGTTCTGAGGCGAAATCATTCCCTACTCCTGTGCCGTTTGAGGGTAAGCCGTTTTCATCATGACGGAAGAAATAGCCCGGCACGAGCTTTTCAAACGACGAATCCTCGCGGATGAAGACGTGGTTGTACACCACATCTTGAATGACCCTGATATTTTCATCATGCAGACTCTGTATCACGGCTTTCAATTCCCGTATCCGCTCATATGGATCTTCGGGCTTTAGGCTGTAGCTCCCTTCAGGCGCATTGAAGAATAGTGGATTGTACCCCCAATTATAACTGGTATCTGAAGGACTATCCGTCACGCCATCAAAATCATTTACAGGAAGCAGTTCGACATGGGTGACACCCAGCTCCTTTAAATACTGGACCCCTGTTGAGGATCCTTTCGGTGTATAGGTTCCTTTTTCCGTAAAGGCGCGGTATTTCCCCCTGAACTTCATTCCACTTTCCTGTTGGGCGGAGAAATCCCTGATATTCAATTCGTAAATGACTGCATCTGTGGGAGAGGAAAGCGGAGGTAGCGGCTTCCCAACCGTGTTTCCAAGGTTGATGACACATCCCCATTCACTGTTCAATGAGACAGCTTTCGCATAAGGATCGATCAGCTCATCCCACACCAGATTGATACACGGAAGGATGGTGTAAAGATACCCTTCAACATCCGTATTCACCCGGCATTCCCACACTCCGTTTTCCATTCTTATAAACGGGTACTGTATTTCTTCATCGTCTGGTGACTTGAGCTTCAAACGCATCTCGGTTGCAGTTGGTGACCATACTTTAAAGACTGTAGTCCCATCCTGGTATGTAACACCCAGGTCATTGCCATCGTAGTAGTATCGTTGATCAAATTCTTCCGTTCGTATGACAGCCCCTGTCTGAAGATCCGTCTTTGTATCATGTTCATCGATAATCTCATAGATCTCCCCTAACACGATCTTCTCGCTTACAACGGTCGTTACATATTTCATGGCATCATGAAGGGGAATCTTTTCTTCAATGTGAAGAGCGATCTTTTCCTCTCCCCTGACCAGGGTGAAGTGGCTCGAATTCCCATCATGATAATGATATGGAAGGATCATGGTGATTGTATTGAACGTATCCAAAAATGCATCATACTGCCTGCTAATGACTAACACTTCTGCCACCTACTTCTGTTTAACATTTTCCGACTCGGGAGGACCCTATTTAAGCCAATCTCCGTTTTCAACAAGCTTGAAGGGAGCCGCAATCCTGTTCTTATATTATTCATTGAAGGCCCATTTGGTCCGCCATTTATGGGAAAGAAGCCTTCATTACCCCACTGACAAACAGTTCATTTATCGCTTCTATAGTAAGGTATATGCTTGTTTCACGATGGTTAGGCCAAAGACGTTCCATTCATGGTGGGATTATACCCTGTAACCCCCTGGCCAAAACCAGCTGATACAGTCGGTTACGCTTGATCACCTTCTGCTACTTCTTGTTCCTCTTCCCATTGTAGCCTTTTGAAGGAAGTGATTTGACAATACTCCATAATCGCCTGAGCTGCTTTCAACTGCACACTTTTAATAGGGGAAGAGCTTGACCTCTGCTGCTGGAACCACTCATTATGGATTCGTTTATCTAAAAACTGGATCCCTGCCGGCGACTGAGGGTAATCTATGTAACCGTTCCTGCTGATGACGGCTTGATAAATGGGAAGCTCCACTCCCGCATACCGGATGATTTGATGGATGATGCGCTCCATCCTTTTCAAACCGATGAGAGGGTTTAACACCTTTGATTCCATGTCCCCCCATTTTTTTACCCAGAATCGTTCTCCTGAACCTATATAGGCTGTTCCCTCCTCGAATTCAAGAAAGGTTAAACACCATATGCCTGTCGGGGTGATCAGGATGGTTTCAAGTTCAACTGGTGCATTTTTTATTTTCAGGACAGGGTTGTACATCACGAATATATTATCAGGGAAGCGTTGGAGTAGATAGCGTAATCGCTCATCATACCGATAACTGTTATCCACATACGATTTCTCCATGATTGTAGAGCTCGCCCACTTCAGTTGAAAATCAAATAATAGATTTAAAAAAGAAACCTTCAACTCTTCTTCTGAGTGGATATCCTGATTTCTCTCCATCTCAAAAACCATTTCTTCATCACTGGGCTGAAGCACAGGTTCTTCTTCTTGAGCGTCTTTCTTTTTGAAAAGGGAGAAGAGCTTTTCCTTCACGGAATCCTTCTCTTCCTCCTCCTTTACGGATGGAGGCGCCGGGGGCAGATCCCCGTTTTCCCAATGTTGTTTCATTTTTTCCCATTGCTGCTTTTTTAATCGGACAAATTGGGAAGGATATCTATATAAATCCGTTTCGTATCGTGAAACGTAATCTTGAAGTTTAATCAGCTGTGCCATATGAATCGATCCTTTCGTGACGGTCAATTTGCCTGAAACGGTATGGTGTATATGGCTTCATACTTAGGCATCCAGTCAATGTGAGTTTGATACAAAACCATTTCTGTTGCTGTGAACGTATGGCCCTCGGCAGGTTGGAATCCGTCCAGCACCTCACTGGTAAAGGGAGATTGCTCATTCCATTTCCGCCCTACTGTGATATGAGGAGAAAATGGCCTTTTATCCAATAGAAATCCCGCCTCTTCACATGCACCATACACATGGTTCCTGACTTTGTGCAGCATGTCTGAATAGTCTACACCCATCCACAGGATTCTTGGAGAATCACTCTTCCCAAACGTACCGAACCTGTCCAGTGTCAGGGGAAAAGCCGTGAACTGCAGACTGCCGACTTTATCGAGTACCGGCCCGAGTTCATCCGCACTCCCTAAAAAGGCGAGGGTCAAGTGATAGTCCTCTGGATGTACCCACTTCTTAAATGCACCTTGAGCCTTCAACGGCTGCATGCATTCATCTAAATATCGTTTTGTTTCAATTGGCAGGGAAAGGGCAAAGAAATAGTGAGTGTTCAACATATCACCTTTCCTTTCTATTATTACTTTATTTTAGCAAAATGTGTCATCAGAAAGAATGACTAGTGAGAATTGCAACAAAAATGAAATACAAAGCTTATTTATTTGATAAGATTTATTTGAATTAGTACGATAGAAAGAGAATGTTTTCTGAAAGGAAGTTGACCATGAAAGTTGTACAGAATATCGCAGATCTGATCGGGGATACCCCCCTCGTAAAATTAAATCGATTGAACCCTGCTGACGGGGCGGACGTGTATGTGAAACTGGAATTTTATAATCCGAGCAAAAGCGTCAAAGACAGAGCGGCCTATGAGATGATCGTGGAAGCAGAAAAAGAAGGCTTATTGAAAGAAGGTTCGACCATCATCGAGCCAACGAGCGGGAACACGGGTATCGGACTTGCCATGAATGCTGCGGCAAGGGGTTACCGTGCCATCCTCGTGATGCCTGATACGATGACGCAAGAGCGTATCAATCTTCTCAAGGCGTATGGAGCAGAAGTAGTATTGACGCCAGGGGACGAGAAAATGCCTGGTGCCATCGAAAAAGCCAAGGAACTGACGGAGAAAATCCCCAACAGTTTCATGCCTATGCAATTTGAAAACGATGCGAACCCGAATGCCCACCGGAAAACAACGGCCCTTGAGATCGTTGAAGCCATGAAGGAACTTGGAAAACCTTTATCGGCATTTGTGGCAACCGCAGGAACGGGTGGAACGATTACTGGAACGGGTGAAGTGTTGAAAGAGAATTATCCCGAACTGGCGGTCCATGTCGTCGAGCCGGCGGGCTCTCCCGTACTTTCAGGAGGAAAACCCGGCAAGCACAAGCTTGTGGGGACGAGCCCCGGCTTTGTGCCGGACATACTGAATACAAGTGTGTATGATGAAATCCATAAGATTGAAGACGAGCAGGCTTACGATATCGCCCGGAGAATGGCAAGCGAGGAAGGTATCTTAGTGGGACCTTCTTCAGGTGCTGCCTGTTACGCTGCCATTGAAGTGGCGAAGACATTATCACCTGGGGATGTAGTGGTATGCATAGCATGCGATACAGGAGAACGCTATTTATCAAGTGACTTGTTCAGATTCTAATGATAGGCAAAGGAAAAGAGGCTGACCCAAGAAACGGGCAGCCTCTTCTTATGTTCACTTGACCTGATGATAGTGAGAGATGAAGCGTTCGGGAGAAGACTTTACGACAAACGTCCGGACCCCTTCGATGGTGTGCAGGTATAAAAACGTATAGTAAGCGGACAAAGGCTTACTCGTCATGTCCAACACCTCTTTCATGATGAAGGTTCTTGTAGGAGTGACAATACGGTCACTGTACAAGTATAGATTCTCCTCCGTCTCTACCGTGAATTGCTGGTTGTCTTCTATTCTTCGTTCTGTTTTCATGAATGGTTGTGAACAAATCAACATGTAATGCCTCCAACTAAATTAACGGGCTTCGATTTCTTTTCTATCGCCGAACAGTGCCTGAAGCCTTTTCGTGACAGCACCCGGTCTTCCTTCGCCGATTACCTTTCCATCGATCCCGGTGACAGGCATCACTTCTGAAGTGGTACTCGCAATGAATACCTCATCCGCTGCCAACAGCTCAGGAACGGAGAATGTCTTTTCCTGGAACGTGATACCATTTTTCCTGGACAGATCTTCAATGACTCTTCTCGTAATTCCATTAAGAATCAGATTTGTAGCGGGATGTGTATAGATGACTCCGTCTTTCACCATAAAGGCATTGGAAGAAGAGCCTTCCGTAACCGTATCGCCACGGTGCAAGATCGCTTCAAAGTGTCCCTCTGATGCCGCCTCCTGTTTTGCCAGAAGGTTCCCCAGGAGATTCAGGCTCTTAATATCACAGCGGAGCCAACGGATATCTTCCACGAGCTTGGCCGTCACGCCATCCTCCATTTGTCCTTTGGGAACGGGGAAATCCTTCGTATAAGCAACGACACTTCCCACCACATCCTGTGAAGGGAAGTGATGCTGACGTGCAGAGACGCCGCGCGTCACCTGTAAATACACGATTCCGTCTTGCACCCCGTTCATTTCAATCAAGCGAAGAAGTGTTGCAGTGAATTCCTCTTCATTATACGGAATGGAAAGCTTCATCTTTTCAGCGCTTTGATACAATCTTTCCATATGTTCTTTCATGGTGAAGGTCTTTCCGTTGTATACCCGGATCACTTCATAGATACCGTCACCGAATTGATAGCCCCGATCCTCAATGTCGATCTTTGCCTTGTCACGATCGATCAGTTCCCCGTTTACAAATACTGTGTTCATCCTCTGCTCTCCCCCTTGTATCCCTTAAGATTCACATGCCAATTCAAAAATGGCCTGAGCGTAAATGGCCGTAGCTTTAAGGAGATCCTCGATATACATATATTCATCTTTCTGATGGGCAATATCCTCACGGCCCGGGAACAACGCCCCAAAGGCGACTCCTGCTTCAAGACTTCTTGCATAAGTCCCTCCACCGATGCTTAATAACTCGCCTCTTTCACCTGTCTGATCTTCATATACTTTCTTGAGGGTCTGTACGAGTTCATCATCCTTGGACACATGATGAGGCTTGCTGTCTGTGAAGTTCTCAATGGAATACCCCACAATGTTCTCAATGATGCTCTTTCCTTTTACCATATCAAACGTCACGGGATAACGCATGTTCAAACCTAAGCGTCCTCCGTCCGCTTCTGTATAACGAAGCTTTCCGACGTTGATGGTAAGATCCCCCGTAATGTCATCCGTGTAACTGACGCCGAGCTGTATCCCCCGGGAATCCTTGAAGAAGTTCTTTGTCGTAAAGTCAAAGAATTCTTTCCCTTGAGAGGATAATGGCAGCATGGAAAGGAAAGCCGCTAAATAAAGTCCGGCATTCTTCCCATTGTCGGGCTCCATCCCGTGTGATGACACGCCTTCCACCTGGAATACAAGCTCGCCGTTTTCAATATAATAGCTTCCTTTGACACCTTCTTCTTTTGTGAAGATTTCAAAGTTCTGCACCCATTTCGTATGATCCTCATCCACCACCAGTATCGCTTTTGCATAGTCGGGAACCATGTTGTAGCGGCGACCTGACTCGAAGGAAAGGACCTTAATCCCTGATTTCTCAGACTCCTCGTGTTTTGCCTGTACGAGGTCATAATCCGCTATTCCCTTTTCAGCATGAATGATCGGGAAGTCGGCATCCGGTGCAAATCCCATCGTCGGCATTTCTTCGTTCTTGAAGTAATGGTCCACGCATCTCCAGTCGCTTTCTTCATCGGTCCCGATGATCATGCGGATCCGCTTGTTGAAGGTCGGGTCAAGATCTTTTACGATTTTCATGGCATAATAGGCAGCCATTGTCGGCCCTTTATCATCGATTGCTCCACGTGCATAGATCTTTCCGTCCTTGATCTCGCCGCCATAAGGATCGACACTCCAGCCGTCCCCTTCAGGCACGACGTCCACGTGGCAGAGGATACCGAGGAGGTCCGTCCCTTCCCCGAATTCTAAATGACCGGCAAGGTGATCGACGTTCTTAGGAATGAAACCGTCCTTTTCCCCAAGGGCCAACAGGTAGGAAAGAGCTTCCTTCACACCTTTGCCGAGAGGTGCATCTTCTGTCGCATTCTCTTCATCCAGTACACTTTTAATCTGAAGGAATTTCTGCAAGTCTTTAAGCAACTCATCTTTCCGTTTCTCGACTTCGTTTGTCCAATTGATACTCATACACTTCCACCTGCTTTATATGTATTTTCTTCCCCTCCCATTTTATACTGTTTTGCAGGGAAATCCAAACAGGGACACCCGCAAAGATGAACACAATCTCTCACCTGCAGGACGACTAAATGGTGACTATAGAAAAAATACATAATATTAGCATTTTCTTCATATTCTAGGAATAGAGGTACCAAGTTACTACGTAAATAGTTTGTAAATTTGGACAATATTCTAGAAATTTTGTCGGATTAGGGGTACAATGTAATTGTCTGACATCTAGAATAACTTTATATGTAGAAAAGGGGTTGTCTAAAGCGCATAGTACATATGGTAGCACGTGAGGTGCACAAACGACGCTTGCAGTCTTTTGCCTTTGGAAAAATGATGAGGGAGTGGTTTTTTGAAACCTTCAACCAATCGTATGCTCACTAGAATCAAAGCTGTATACATGTACATCAAACAGAAGGGTACTGTAACAACTCAAGATCTTGTAGACGAATTTGGCATTACTCCTCGAACCATACAAAGAGATCTCAACGTGTTAGCCTATAATGACTTGGTACAAAGCCCGAGTCGGGGTCAGTGGACAACTACGGAGAAGAAAGTAAAGATGACGTCTTAAATAGACAACGTCGGCTACCGCCTAAACGAAAAAGAACGAATAACAGACTTAAATGAATAAAACACAATAAAACAGGGCGGCACCTTTATCATAAAGGTGCCGCCCCGTTTGTTATTCCGGCTTATATTCTTTAAGAAGGGTTACTTCCTCTTCTGTCAATTCACGGTACTCACCAAGCTCTAAATCTTCGTCAAGTTCGAGCGGTCCCATTGTCAGGCGTTTCAGATAGATCACACGCTTCCCGACACTTTCAAACATTCTCTTCACCTGATGGAATTTCCCTTCTGTGATGGTCAGCTCGATGTCTGAAGTCTGTCCCGACTTTAAGATTGTTAAATCTCCCGGCTTCGTTTCATACCCGTCATCCAGTGTAACACCATTTTTGAATGCTTCCACATCCGCTTCCGTCACTTCCCCTTCAATCACGGCAAAATACGTTTTCGGCACATGGCGCTTCGGTGAAAGAAGCTGGTGGGATAGTTGGCCGTCATTGGTGATCAGGAGGAAACCTTCAGTATCCTTATCAAGTCTCCCTACAGGAAATGGATTGAAAATTTGGTCCTCCAGCTGCAGTAAGTCAATCACGGTTTCATCCTGTGCGTCTTCAGTGGCGGAGATGACACCTGGCGGCTTATTCATCAGAAGATAGATGTATTCACGGTACTCCACCTGTTCACCGTAAAGCATGACCGTATCCTTTTCCGTATCGATATGGACCTTCCCATCCTTGATGACTTCCCCATTCACTTGAAGACCGCCATCCTTTAATAGTTTCTTTACTTCCTTACGGCTTCCATAGCCCATATTCGCTAGCATTTTATCTATTCTCATTTCATTCACACTCCGTCAGTTTTTCTTTCTATGATACTTTTCAATCGTTCGGACTCTTTCTGGGCTATTACCCATTCATCTTTCTATTCTTAACATAGGCTACTATTGATAAGCAACTTTGATCAATACGAATGAGGTGAACCTATGTATCCTTATCGGCAGCAAGGTACGGGAGGAATTTTGATCCCGATTCCACTTCCCGGCGGTGGACAGGGGCAATACCCAGGCTATCCAGGGCAAGGTTATGGTGGCGGTATCAATGATCGATTAGACCGGCTCGAAAGGCAGTATGAACGCCTCGACCGCAAAGTGGACCGCCTGGAACGTAAAGTAGAACGTCTCGAAAGACAGCTGGGATATTACAATAATTAGTGCCTTCGCAATAAAAAAAGGGATGATCAACATGATTCATCCCTTTTTTATTCCTATCCAATACGCAGCTTACTGCGGATTTTCGTTATCTTATCACCAAACAGCCGGTCTGCAAGCTTACTTCTTAAACTCAGGTAGAAGTATACGAGAGCACCCACACCGCCACAGATGGCGACAAGGATGATTGACTGAAAGCCTGTCTCCGGACTGAGGAATTTAACCAGGATGCCATACAGAACCAATACGACACCGGCCATGACGGCATTCAGCGCTCCGATAAACATCGTTCTCCTCATGATCAATCGGAATTGATATTTTGCATATTTCTTGATCACATACAGATTGATCAGGATCGCCACAGCATATCCGATCGTTGTCGCCAGTACCGCTCCCTGGGTTTCAAGCAGGCGGATGAGCGGAATATTCAGGACAAGCTTCAGAAGCAGGCCGACAAGAAGGCTGAAAATCGTGAACTTCTGCTCATCAATCCCTTGAAGGATTGCTGCTGTAACAGCAAATAAAGCAAAAAGGATCGCAACCGGTGCATAGGAACGTAAAATGGATGTTCCGAGAGCGTCACTGTGGTAGAACAGCGTATACATCGGCTCGGCTAGAAGGGCCAGTCCGAGTGCTGCCGGCACGGTCAGGAACAATAAAATCTGAAACGTCTGATCAATGTTCCTGCGCATCGTTTTCCGGTCGCCACTTGTGTACGACGTCGTGATCAACGGAATGAGCGTCATGGAAAAGGCTGTAGCCAATGACACTGGGATGATAACAAGCTTATGTGTATAGAAATTCAATACGGCAAACGCATGATCCGAGATTTTCGCGTTCCCGATATCCGCCATGGCGGTATTGAAAGTGATCTGATCCACCAGTTGGAACAATGGATTGGCGAGACCCACGAAAATGAACGGAATCGAATAAGCAATGATTTCTTTGTACATCGCTTTTAACGAAACTTCTTCGTTGCCGCGATCCTCTTCAAGAAGCTCATCTAAATGAGGCTTCCGCTTATACCAATACCAGATCAGGGCTCCAAGACTAGCAAGTCCCCCTACGAACGCCGCGAATGTCGCAACGGAAATCGCCGTCGTCACGGTGCCGTCCAGTATGTTCAATACAACATAAATCCCGCCAAGCAGGAAGACGATCCGGACGATTTGTTCAATGACCTGTGAAACCGCCGTCGGTCCCATAGACTGGTGTCCCTGGAAGAATCCGCGGATCAAGCTCATGAATGGTATGATAATCAAGGCAAAGCTCACGGCCCTGATAACAGTTGTCACCTGTGCGACGGAAATGACCTGTTCATCACTTTTGATCGTCATCTCGGCGAAAATCGGTGCGAATGCATACATGATGAGGAAGGACACGACCCCCGTCAGCGTCATCAGCAAGAGCCCCGACTTAAATAACTTCCGCCCTACGGCATATTCCCCGATGGCATTATATTTTGAAACGAATTTTGAAACGGCCAGCGGCACTCCCGCAGTCGCTACGGTCAGAAAGATCGTATAAGGTACATACCCATATTGATAAAGGGATGCGCCCTCTTCATGACCTTTCAATAAATCATCAAACGGTATAACATAAAAAAGACCCAAAAACTTCGATATAAAGGTCCCTAACGTTAAGATAAACGTTCCTCTTATTAATTTAGATGACATAGTATCCCTCTCTATATATCTTGTTGCCCTATAAACAAACAAAATAAATATGAACTAAGAAATTTACACACTATACGTAGTTTACTACTGTACGAATCGAATGACAATTTTTTTCGAATGTTGTATTTAAATCCCATCCCCTTTAAAATAAGGTGAAACTTCTTTTGAGAAGCGAATATTAAAAGTTGGTGGGAAAATGGTGAAAAAATACGACGTCATCGTCATAGGCGGAGGACCATCGGGCTTAATGGCCAGTATCGCAGCCGGTGAAAACGGTGCGAAAGTCCTCCTTGTAGATAAAGGTACAAAACTAGGCAGAAAGCTCGCCATCTCGGGAGGCGGCCGATGCAACGTGACCAACCGTCTCCCTGTAGAGGAAATCATCAAGCATATCCCTGGGAACGGACGTTTTTTATACAGCGCTTTTTCTGAGTTTAATAATGAAGATATTATTTCTTTCTTTGAAAACCTGGGCATCCAGTTGAAAGAGGAAGACCACGGACGGATGTTCCCTGTCTCGAACAGGGCCATGGATGTCGTGGAAGCTCTATTGAGGCGAATGAAGGAATTGAATGTCGACACAAGGACAAGCACAAGCGTTGAAGACGTTTTATACGAAAACGGCGAAACCGTGGGAATTCTTTTAAAAGATGGAGAAACCATTCTTGCTAACGCTGTGGTGATTGCAGTCGGCGGGAAGTCCGTCCCTCACACGGGATCGACGGGAGACGGGTATCCGTGGGCAACGAATGCAGGGCACACGATCACGGATCTGTTTCCGACAGAAGTTCCTCTTACTTCGGACGAACCTTTCGTGAAGAAGAAAGAGCTGCAGGGCCTTTCTTTGAGGAGTGTCGATTTGAGCGTACTGAATCCGAAAGGGAAAAAGATCATCACCCATCGGATGGATATGATTTTCACTCATCTGGGCATTTCCGGACCTGCTGTTCTACGCTGCAGTCAATATGTGGTGAAGGCCATGAAAAAATGGAATCTGACACATGTGGCCATGCAGATCGACTCCATGCCTGATCAAAATGAGGAGCAGCTGTTCCAGTCCCTCCATAAACAGGTGAAGGACGAGGGTAAGAAAGCGGCGAAGAATATCTTTAAAGGTCTTGTACCTGAAAGATATCTATTATTTTTACTCGACCGTGCGGAAATCGATCACGATGAAAAAGGCGATCACATTTCATCCGAGAAGATCCGCGATTTTGCTAGACTATTGAAGCAGTTCACCTTCAATGTGAACGGGACATTATCCATCGACAAGGCGTTCGTAACCGGCGGCGGGGTTTCCGTCAAAGAAATCGAACCGAAAACGATGGCTTCCAAGAAAATGAACGGTTTGTTCTTCTGCGGTGAGGTATTGGATATCCACGGATACACGGGAGGATACAATATTACCTCTGCACTCGTCACCGGACGACTTGCCGGATACAATGCCGCGAAGGTCTGATAGGCAAAAAGAAAGGTTGATCCTCATTTGAGAGTGATCAACCTTTTTTATTTCCTGTATACCACCATAGCCGAGAAACAGTAGATCTGATCCTCCACTTCCTCCGACATCGCCGCTACGTGATATTTAATATCGACGATCTTCTTATCATCCATTTTACTGAGAAAATGGTTCATATCTTTCTCTAAATCTTTTTCATGCTCGTAGTCGAATACTTTTACCTGGATCATGGTGTCCCCTCCTGGATTAATAGTTGGTAGTAGTATTGTCAGAATATTGGATTTTTAAACAAGGGTGGGTTATTTTCATTGGAGGAGTTGAGGTGTAGGTGTGTTTTGGTGTTTGGCCGATAAAATAAAAATTTCGCTGATAAATCCCCTTCAAAATCCATATCCCGCTTAAAAGATGGGTCAATCGCCACCCGTTTTCCATTAAACATAAAAAAGCACACCCTTCATTAAGGATGTGCTTCCCTACTAAAAAACCCATTATTTCTTCGCTGCAGTCTCCCCAGCCCAGTTCATCATGCCGCCTTCCATGTTCACCACTTTATACCCTTGTTCTTGCATATAGTGGGCAACATTTCCACTGCGGTTGCCTGAACGGCAGATGAAGATATATTCTTTGTCCTTATCAAATTGATCCAATGACTCAGGGATCTCACCCATTTTGATATGCTTCGCTCCTGGAATCATACCTTCTGCCACTTCTTCATCTTCACGGACATCCACCAAAAGCAGATCCTCACCGTTCTTCAACTTTTGCTCCAGCTCATCCGTCGTAATCATTTTAATACTATCCATCCTTCACAACTTCCTTTCCACATTCAATCATTATTCAACACGATTATACCAAAGCCTGTCCCCCAAACAAAAATATCAGACTCAAAAAGAGGGACGGACCTCATCGAAATGCTGATTTAAAGCGATTTCCGCTTTAAATCAAGCCCATTTCGAGGTCCGTCCCTCCCATTTATTAGTTGGCGACGATGTTGACTAGTTTGCCTGGTACGGCGATGACTTTGCGGATGGTTTTGCCTTCGATTTGTGTTTTGATTTCATCGTTTTCCATCGCTGTTTTTTCTAGGTCATCTTTGGTCATGTCTCGTGGGATCATGACTTTGGCTTTCACTTTACCGTTTACTTGAAGGACGATTTCGACTTCGTTGTCCACAAGCTTCGATTCGTCGAATGTCGGCCATGCTTCGTAGGAAATCGTTCCTTCGTGACCAAGCTTGCTCCAAAGTTCCTCTGTCATATGAGGAGCGATCGGCGCAAGAAGCTTGATGAATCCTTCTACGTATTCCTTCGGTAGAGTTTCCGCTTTGTAGGCATCATTGATGAATACCATCAGCTGGGAAATCCCTGTATTGAAACGAAGACCTTCATAGTCTTCCGTCACTTTCTTAACGGTTTGGTTATACGTTTTATCAAGATCACTGTTCGGTGCATCCGTCACTTTAGAGGATAATGAACCATCCTCTTCAACAAGAAGACGCCAGACACGATCAAGGAAACGACGTGCTCCATCAAGACCGTTTGTGCTCCATGCAATGGACGCTTCCAGTGGCCCCATGAACATTTCATATAGGCGAAGGGTATCGGCACCGTGAGATTCAACAACTTCATCCGGGTTCACGACATTCCCTTTAGATTTACTCATTTTTTCGTTGTTTTCCCCAAGGATCATTCCTTGGTTGAATAGCTTCTGGAACGGCTCCTTCGTCGGAACTACGCCGATATCATAAAGGAACTTATGCCAGAAACGCGCATACAGCAAGTGAAGTACCGCATGCTCGGCTCCTCCGATATACGTATCGACCGGCAGCCACTCCTGCATTTTCTTCGCATCGGCAAGGGCATCTTCATTATGTGGGTCGATATAACGGATGTAGTACCAGCAGCTTCCCGCCCACTGTGGCATCGTGTTCGTTTCACGACGGCCTTTTTTACCTGTTTCAGGGTCCTCGACGTTCACCCATTCACTGATGTTCGCAAGTGGAGATTCACCTGTTCCGGACGGTTTGATTTCCGTCGTCTTTGGAAGCACAAGAGGAAGATCACTTTCAGGAACAGTCGTTGTCGAACCGTCTTCCCAATGGATAACTGGAATCGGCTCACCCCAATAACGTTGACGGCTGAATAGCCAGTCGCGAAGGCGGTATGTCACTTTCTTCGTTCCGATATTCTTTTCCTCTAACCAGGAAATAGCTTTGGCAATCGCTTCTTCCTTTCCAAGTCCATCAAGGAAGCCGGAATTTACATGATCTCCGTCACCTGTGTATGCTTCTTCCTCCACATTGCCGCCAGCGACGACTTCTAGAATTGGAAGATTGAATTCTTTTGCAAACTCGTAATCACGTTCGTCATGGGCAGGAACAGCCATGATGGCACCGGAACCGTAGCTCATTAGAACGTAATCGGCGATCCAGATCGGCATTTTCTCGCCGTTAGCCGGATTGATCGCATAAGCTCCCGTGAAAACACCCGTTTTTTCTTTCGCAAGGTCTGTACGCTCAAGATCGCTTTTTGACTTGATCTTGTCGATGTACTCATTCACTTTCGAGCGTTGTTCGTCTGTCGTGATTTCCGCAACGAACGGATGCTCAGGGGCAAGAACTGCGTATGTCGCACCGAAGATCGTATCAGGACGCGTCGTGAACACATCGAATGATTTGTCATGACCATCGATG
Source organism: Rossellomorea sp. YZS02 (assembly GCF_033963925.1). Classification (NCBI taxonomy): domain Bacteria; kingdom Bacillati; phylum Bacillota; class Bacilli; order Caryophanales; family Bacillaceae; genus Rossellomorea; species Rossellomorea sp. YZS02. The sequence continues at coordinate 51,018 of NZ_JAXBLY010000019.1, forward strand.
GCAAAATTCACTTCTGCCCCTTCAGAACGGCCGATCCAGTTACGCTGCATATCTTTGATGCTTTCCGGCCAGTCAACTTCTTCAAGGTCTTCCACAAGGCGATCGGCATAAGCCGTGATCTTAAGCATCCACTGTTTCATCGGACGGCGTTCTACAGGATGACCTCCGCGTTCACTCTTCCCGTCGATGACTTCTTCATTTGCAAGAACGGTTCCAAGGGCTGGACACCAGTTCACAGCAACCTCATCCACATAAGCTAATCCTTTTTCATAAAGTTTCGTGAAAATCCATTGCGTCCATTTGTAATAGCCTGGATCTGTCGTATTGACTTCACGGTCCCAATCATACGAAAATCCTAGTGATTTGATTTGACGACGGAACGTATCGATATTTTTTTGAGTGAATTCTGCCGGATCATTCCCTGTATCAAGGGCATATTGCTCTGCCGGTAAACCGAATGCATCCCAGCCCATCGGATGAAGGACATTGTATCCCTGCATGCGCTTCATGCGGGAAAGGATGTCAGTCGCTGTAAACCCTTCCGGATGTCCTACGTGAAGACCTGCACCTGATGGATACGGGAACATATCCAGCGCGTAGAAATTGGATTTCCCTTCGTCTTCCGTTGCCTTGAACGTTTTGTTTTCTTCCCAATACTGCTGCCATTTTGTCTCAACACTTTTATGATTAAAACTCATATTGAGATCCTCCTTTACCTTTTCATAAAAAACAAAAAAACTCTCATCCCAAATAAATATTTGGGACGAGAGTTTGTATGTACATTCTCCCGCGGTACCACCCACATTAGTGTACGCGCACTCAGCTTCATTCATCCTTAACGCGGAAAACGGCAAGTCTTACTAAATTGGTTCACACTTGCAACTCAGCAGGCGAGTTCATGATGCTTCTGATTGACTTTCACCACCCGTCAACTCTCTAAGACAGAAAACACTCATTACTACTCCCGATCAACGTTCTAATATAGGGAAACATTATATGTATTCACTATTTTAGTGAAAAATATACAGAAGCGCAAGCCTAATTATTGGTTTCTGAAAGAGATTCTTGTCATATGGATGGGATTTCCGATTTTGTTCGAACAGAATCCAGCCGTTTTTATCGAAAATCGAGCCGTTTTCGATAAAAATCCAGCCGTTCTGACGAAAAATCCAGCCAATTTAGGAGATAATACGGCCGTTCCAGGCAAAAATCCAGCCATTTAACATTTTATACCAAATACACACTGGTCCCTACATCATATCAATCCCACACACAAAAAAAAGAAACGGCCCCCTAAAAGGCCGTCCCCCCAATCTATTGAACCGTATACCCTCCGTCCAGTACGACTGCCTGACCCGTGATTCCTTTCGCTGCATCACTGCACAGGAACATGGTATAGTCAGCAATCTCTTTCACATCCAACAATCTTCGTTGCGGGACGAGAGGATAGATGACTTCTTCAATCACTTTCTCAAAAGGTACATTTCGAGTCTTGGCTAGATCCGCCAGTTGATTCCGTACTAATGGCGTATCCACATAGCCCGGACACACCGCATTGACGGTGATGCCATACTCTGCCGCTTCCAGTGCTGCCACTTTCGTCAGTCCAATGACTCCATGCTTCGCAGAATTATAGGCCGCTTTTCCGGAGAAGCCGACTAACCCATTGATGGACGCCATATTGATGATCCGTCCCCATCCTTGTTCTTTCATATGCGGGAGAGCATGTTTGATCGCAATAAACGGAGCGGTCAGCATGACTTTTACAAGCAGCTCAAACTTTTCAGTCGGAAATTCTTCAATATGTGATACATGTTGGAGCCCGGCGTTGTTAATCAATACGTCTATCTTTCCGTAGTGATCCACTGCTTTGGCGATACTGTTTTTTAGTTCCGTTTCGGAGGTTACGTCACATCGCAAACCAAGAACTTCAAATCCTTCTGCATTCAGGGCATCTGCTGCTTCTTGAACGGTATCTTCCTTCAGATCGGTTAATACGACCTTTGCTCCTCCTGCGGCAAATTCCCTGCCGATTTGGTAGCCGATTCCCTGAGCTGCCCCTGTTATGAACACCACTTTTTTTTCTACCATGATGACTCCTTTCTTAAATCCCTACTCCCAAGGTGAATAATAGAATTGCCAATGCCAATCCGAGTAGCGGTACGATGACGGTCAACGCACCGACAGCTCCATACGCTTCACCATGGGTTTCATTACAGATTGAACGAATCGTCGTTACCACATATCCATTATGCGGCAGTGAATCCAGCGCTCCGGAAGAAATCGCGACTACCCGGTGAAGGGCTTCAGGATTCACACCCATATCCACATAGTGCGGGGCAAGAATCGGCAGTGCAATTGCCTGACCACCCGATGCGGAACCGGTCATACCGGCAATCACACTGACGGCGATTGCACCTCCTATTAATGGAGATCCCGGGATATTCGTCATGACGTCAACAGCTGTCGTAAAGGCTGGAACTGCTTTCGCCACTCCACCGAATCCGACAACTGCCGCAGTGTTACCGATGGCGATCAAGGCACCGACAGTCCCTTCGGAAACAGCACCCCAGAAGCCTTTAAAATATTTACGATTTAACACATAGGCTGAAATCACTCCACCTAAAAGGGCAATGATCAGAGCCGATTGCTTTAAAGAATCGTGGAATGAAAAAGCCAGAATGAGTACAACTAATAATGGAATCAAGCCCATGAATGGATTGGGTAACGGTCTTCCTTCATCAATGACCGGATCCTCTTCACGTGAACGGAATTTTTCTCCTTTGTTCACCGCTTTGGTGATCATTCGCTTTAACCACCAGTAACCGAACACAGCCATGAACACGGCTACGATCAAGCTGACTTCCCAGCCTGCATAAGGTGTTGTTCCTAAGTATTCAATCGGTATCCAGTTTTGGATCTCCGGTGAACCGGCCGAGGTCATTGTAAACGTGACGGACCCGAAAGCTAGTGCCGCCGGGATAAAGCGACGCGGCAAATCGGCTTGCTTAAATAAGCTGACAGCCATTGGATATACAGAGAATGCTACTACGAAGAGACTGACTCCCCCGTATGTCAACACCGCACAAGCAAGCACGATGGCGAACACAGCGTATTTCATCCCTAGTTTTTCAACTACAAAACGGGATACACTATCTGCTGCACCACTGTCTTCCATTACCTTCCCGAATACAGCACCCAATAAGAACATCAGATACCAGGCAGCAACAAAGCTTGTGAATCCTGACATATAGTTCGTGACGAGATCCGCTTCCCCTTCACCGGCTAATTGCGGGAAGAGAGGCATGCCGCTTAAAACGGCGACGAATAATGCCGATATGGGACCAACAATCAGGATGTTCATGCCCCTCATCGTTAAAAAGATCAATAAAATGAGTCCTCCAATAAGACCGATCATGCTTAACATGATAATTCCCCCTTTGTTCTCTGAAGATGATGACGCTTACATTTTTATCTGGTTGTTCCCCTTTCAAAAATTTTACGTTCATTCATCATACATGCAAAAGTTGTGCCAACTTTCAGATTACTGCTCAGTCAGCCTTTTTCACCATGATATTCCGAGATTCTGGACAGACGGATGATTTTAGACACGAAACGTTCATAATTCCTCTCAAAGAAAAACAGTCCAGAATTCTGGACTACTTTCCACATTTCCGGACTGTTAAATAACCTTACAGCAACTCATATTTATTTAACTTTTCATAGATGCTTGATTTACTTATTCCCAGGGACTCGGCTGCCTTTCTCTTATCGTGTTGATGGGTCTGCAGACTCTGAGTCAAAACCGATTTCTCTGTTTCTTCGAGGATCTCCTTTAACGTTTTGGAGCCTACACCATATACATTACCAGCTTTCATATATGAAGGAAGCGATGTGAGGGAAATCTCATTTCCGTTGGACAGATACGTCGATGCGTTGATGACATTCTCCAATTCACGTAAATTCCCCGGCCAACTGTAGGAAAGAAAAATCTGCATCACTTCGTTTTCAAACCCTTGAATTCGTTTTCCTGAAGATTTTGTGGATTTCTCCAGAAAAAAAGAAGCCAGGGTTTCTATATCTTCTTTCCGTTCACGGAGGGGAGGGATTTGAAAAGGGACGACGTTAATACGGTAATACAAATCACTTCGAAATCGCTTTTCTTCCATCATTTTTTCAAGGGGACGGTTTGTGGCGGCAATGATCCGTACATCCACATGCTGGATGCGTGTTGAACCGACGGACTCGACTTCCCCTTCCTGCAACACTCTGAGCAGCTTAGCCTGCATATTGAGGGGCATGTCCCCGATTTCATCAAGAAACAGAGTCCCTTTGTGGGCAAGCTGGAACTTCCCTTTTTTCCCACCCTTTTTAGCCCCTGTGAATGCACCTTCTTCGTAACCAAAAAGTTCTGATTCCAGAAGATGTTCCGGAATCGCCGCGCAGTTCACTTTAATGAATGGCTGACCGCTTCTTTCACTCAGCTGGTGTATGCTGTGAGCGAACAGTTCTTTTCCCGTTCCACTTTCGCCCCGAATGAGGATTGAAATGTCACTTGGAGCGATCATTTGGGCTTTGTCTTTCAATTCATTCATTCCGGGTGATTCTCCGATAATATCATTCAGTGAGTATTTCACCCCGGTATTGATATCCTGTATGTAACTTTGAATCTTCGACATCATATTCTTTACATGTGAACTCATTTGCATCCATTCACTTGTGTCCCGGAAAATGACGGACCCGAATGCCCCGATCACCTTGCCATCGACAGAAATGGGGATGCGATTCGCTATCATATAATTTCCCTTAATGTATTGAAGATCGGCTACTTCTTCTTTTCCACTGCCTGCAACCAGATGCATTCTTGTGTTTTCAATCACGTTTGTCACATGTTTACCTATCGCTTTATCCCGTTCCACCTCGAGGAAGCGACAATAATTATCATTTATGTAAATGATGATTCCTTCATTATCAACAACGACTAACCATTCGAAAGCGTTCTCAAGAATGATTTCAATCATTTCTACCGATACTTTTTTCAATAAGCTGCTCATTTTGCATTGCCTCCCGTGTTTACTAGAGAACATATACTTTCATATTAGCACATTCATTCCATACCTTTATGAAAAGAAATCACTTCTCCCAATAATTTCAATTACCAGTTCATAATCGGTTTAATGCCAGCAGTATTAGGGAATCTTCTTAACAATGAATGGAGGAATGAAAGGATGAAAATCGCAGAATTGAAACTATTTTATTTCGAAGACGATGGAATCATCCCGAATAATCCGGATCTGCCTGTACTCATCTATCGGAACGCCCTGGATCAGGGAAGTGAAGCTGAAAGGTTATTTAATCGAAATCTATGGCTGAATAGCTGGACGAACGGCATTTATGATTATCATCATTACCATAGTAACGCCCATGAAGCATTGGGTGTCATGCAGGGTGAAGCAACCGTCCAATTAGGCGGGGAGCTTGGAGAAGAAGTGACGGTCCATCAAGGCGATGTGATGATCCTGCCAGCGGGAACAGGACATAAGAAATTGAGTGCAAGCTCTGACTTTAAAGTAGCCGGCGCCTATCCCAACGGAGATGACTATAATTTGAAAAAAGGTTCCATGCGCGAACGGCCGAGCGTGCTCATTGAAATCAAAAACGTTCCCCTTCCATCTTCAGATCCAGTGTTTGGAGATAGTGGACCGTTGATGAAGTACTGGCTGAAGAAATGATTCAATCCTGTTCTGCGTCCTATTAAGTGAAAGGTAATTCATTCCTATTTCTCTTTAGCAATACTTCTCAGAAACAGCTATCCTTACTTTTTTTAAACCATTCATTATGAAGATAATGATTATTTATAACAATTGGCTTGTTTTCTTTTAAGTCCTGTGCTATTCTATTAAAGCGATGAGCTGAATTGTGTAAGTCGGTGATCACGTCCTTGTGACAACAAACGATGTGGCGTTTGCTGATTATCCGCCTCAATTTTTTGCAAGTGGGCTTCCATAGGAAATGGGAGCCCTTTTTATATGGAGAAAACCCCCGGTGATTTCTCGCCGGGGGTTTCTTTATTGTTGAACCGAAACGGGTACAGCACCTTTCTTTCTCAAAGGTCTGTCATATTGACTGGTGATCAATAATGATACGACGAAGAACCCAATGAGTGTCATAAACAGCACCTGCATGCTGAAAAGATCCACCAGCACTCCTCCTATGAACGGTCCGATCATTCTTCCACCCGTTGCCGTGCTGTTGACTATCCCCTGATAAAACCCTTCTCTGCCCTTGGGAGCCAGTGAGTTCGCGATGGTCGGAACCGCCGGCCAGATGAGCATTTCACCGATGGTCAAAATGATCATGGCAACCGCAAACCATTGAAATTGATCTGAAATCGACGCAACGCCGAACGAGATCATGAAGATAATGGTTCCGATCATGATTTGAAGCTTTAAATTGTTTTCAAAACGCTTAATCGCCTTTGATAATAGCGGCTGGGCAAGAACGATCAGTGCTCCATTGATGGTCCACAATAAGCTGTATTGTTTTAAAGAAATATTGATTTCCTGAGTATAGGTCGCAATGGTGGACTGCCATTGAACATACCCCATCCAACATAATAGATACGCCACGCATATAAACAGCAGGGCTTTCAATTTTGATTTATCCTTAATCACCTTTGATTCATTCAATACGGATGTTTGATGACCTGCAACCGAGATATTCCGATACCCAAACAACGCAATGAAGAAAAAGACGATATACATACTGAGATTAGCCAGGAATATATAGTTAAAGGAAAACGAGGCAACGAATCCACCCAATGCTGCTCCAACGGCCACTCCAATGTTTTGAGCGACATAGACAGAATTGAATGCCTTCCTCCCACCTTCCGGCCAAACAGAACCTGCCATGGCATACATGGAAGGAAATACGATTCCTGAGCCAAATCCAACAATCGTCAAGAAAACAACATAGAAAGAAAAACCATGCCAGATATTCATACCGATCAGGGCCGATAATGTAATCGATATTCCTGTAAGGATAGAACGATAACCACCAAAACGATCGAATAAGCTTCCTCCGATCAGATTACCGATGACACTCGCGCCTGCATTCAGCATCAGCACGATACCTGCCACGGACAGTGACTTTCCTAAATTTTCATGAAGGTAAATGGTATTTAGCGGCCATAAGAAAGAGGCACCCGTCACATTTACCATCATTCCTATAACAAGCAACCATAATGATTTGGGCATATTTTTGCCCCCTTTCCATCCTTTTATTTCGAGTCCCAAAAGGATTTTACTCCTTTTGGGGTTAGGGGGCAAGAATTATTTCTTAGATTCATAAAAATAACCAGGCACTCAAGATGAGCACCTGGCTTGTGACGGTTATTTCCCGTTATGATGATTGGATTTAACAGGTTGACCCTGTTTTTCGTAACGCTTTTTGGCTTCTTTCACCGGATTGTTTTCAGCGCCGAATTCAGTATCCAGTTTACGGAAATCACTTCGGGTCTTTTGTTCAGGGTTGTTTTGATCAGAACGTGTACTCAATGTAATTTACCTCCTACGACATTCGGATCATGATCTAACAAGATCATCTCATTTTGAAGAGTCTGTAGCTGAAGTCGCATGCGATGCAATTGCTCACGCTGTTGAGAGTTGGCGCTGTTCGCCATGTGAGCTACGTCGTTCACTGCCTCTTCAAGCTGCTGCATGGCCTGAGTGTACTCCACATCATGATAATGCTCCTGCTGCGACCCTGATTTATATTGTTCTTGAGCGTAACGAATGGCATCTTCACACTTTTGAATGCATTCATCCATTGAATTTCTTGTTGCCATTTCGACTACCTCCCTGACATATGGAATCAAGAAGAGAAAGGTCCCTATCCTTACTCTTCTCCATCTTAGTTTGAGCTTGATTCCCTGTTTCAAAAGTGGTAATCTTCGCCTATTTCTCACTGCAGGATACATTTGACCCCTTGTTCATGATAAAATCTTTTTGAACGTCCTGAATACATACGATTTTACACATTGAAATATAGGAGGTGTTTGTCATCGTGACAAACCCATTTCCATATGCCACAGATTCAAAACGATATCATACGTGGAACTACCATTTGAGGAATCATTTTGGTCATAAAGTGTTTAAGGTTGCTTTAGACGGCGGCTTTGATTGCCCGAATAGAGATGGCACGGTTGCTCACGGGGGCTGTACGTTTTGCAGTGCTGCAGGCTCTGGGGACTTCGCCGGAAGCAGGGTCGATCCATTAGAGAAGCAATTCAATGACATCAAAGAAAAAATGCATAAGAAGTGGAAAGACGGAAAATATATGGCGTATTTCCAGGCATTCACGAACACTCATGCACCCGTAGAAGTGCTCAGGGAAAAATATGAGTCCGTTCTTAAACAAGAAGATGTCGTAGGGATTTCCATCGCCACTCGCCCTGATTGCCTTCCGGACGACGTCGTTGAATACTTGGCTGAATTAAATCAAAGAACGTATTTATGGGTGGAGCTGGGACTTCAAACCGTTCATGAAAAAACGGCGGGGCTGATCAACAGAGCTCATGATTACCAGTGTTATATTGATGGCGTCAATAAATTGCGAAAGCATGGAATTCGTGTATGTTCCCATATTATTAACGGTCTTCCTAAGGAAAATGAGGAAATGATGATGGAAACAGCACGTGAAGTAGCGAAATTAGACGTTCAAGGAATCAAGATACACCTCCTACATTTATTAAAAGGTACTCCAATGGTCAAGCAATACGAAAAAGGATTAGTGGAATTTATGGACTTCGACAACTACGTCAAACTCGTCTGCGATCAACTGGAAGTGATCCCCCCTGAAATGATCGTCCACCGCATCACCGGGGACGGACCTATCGACTTGATGATCGGACCTATGTGGAGTGTGAACAAATGGAGCGTACTGAACGCCATTGACGATGAACTGAAGAGCCGGGACAGCTGGCAGGGAAAATTTTACAAAGTGGATGTGAAAGCATGAAATTAGATCGAATCTTACCTTTTGCAAGACAGCTTCTGGAACGGGCTGTCAAGCCGGGAGATATCACCATAGACGCAACCCTTGGGAATGGGCATGATACCCTGTTCCTTGCTCGCTTGGTTGGAGAAAACGGACGTGTATATGGGTTTGATATTCAAGAAGAAGCCATCGAAAACACCAGGGAACAGCTCAGCACCCATGATTTGGCCCATCGGGTGACCCTTTTTCATCAGGGACATGAAACTGTCATGAACGTCATCCCTCCATTGCATCACGGGAAAGTGACGGGTGCAGTCTTTAATCTTGGATACTTACCGGGCGGTGACAAGGATATCGTCACCCGTCCGAAAACGACGATACTCGCCTTAAATCAAATCCTTGAAATGATGGCCCCTGAAGGAATCCTTGTTCTGGTGATTTATCACGGACACCCTGAAGGCGCAGTGGAACGGGATTACATCCTTCGCTACGTTGAACGACTGGATCAAAACTACGTTCATGTCCTCAGGTACCAATTCATGAACCAACTCAATAACCCGCCGTTTATCGTGGCGTTGGAGAAGAGATGAAAATAGGGACGGACCTCCGCGGAGGTCCGTCCCTACTTTTTTATAATAATTCGTTCGCGATCAGTTCGAATGACTTGAGCTTATCGTTGAAGTCATATGTGATGCTCACGAGCATGATTTCATCGGTTTGGTACTGCTCGCTTAGTGCGAGTAGCTTTTCTTTTACTTTCTTAGGACTTCCAACGACCATGCGCTTGCGATTTTCACGTACCCGCATTTCTTCGAATGGCGTGTACTGATATGCCGCCGCTTTCTCGGGGCTTGGGGTTCCGTTTGAGCGCATGCCCTGCTCGATCATCAGGATGGATAAATCAATGCTGGATGCGACTCTTTCCGCTTCTTCATCCGTTTCGGCACAGATGGCAAATACGGCAACGATGTTCTTCGGTTCTTTCAGGTATTCAGAAGGAACAAAGTTATTTCGGTAGGCTTGGGTGTATTGCGGTCCGCCTTCTCCATTGATGAACTGGGCAAATGTATAAGGGAGTCCTTTCTGTGCCGCAAGCATGGCACTGGATGGACTTGAACCGAGCATCCAGACTTCCGGCATGGTTTTGATCATCGGGGCTGCCGTGAGTCCCTGGTACGGATGGGCATCAGGCAGGGAATCCGTCAAATAGCCTAGCAAGTCATCTATTTGTTCCGGATACCGATTCACATCTCTCGGTTTCCCGTCATGTAGGGCCATCGTCGCCATCGGCATCCCACCAGGCGCCCTTCCCAATCCCAAATCGATTCGATTCGGATTCAATCCTTCAAGCAATCGGAAATTTTCGGCTACTTTGTATGAAGAATAATGGGGGAGCATGACGCCGCCGGAACCTACCCGGATTCTTGACGTATTTTGTGCAAGATGCGCAATCAATACTTCCGGTGATGAACCGGCAAGGCTCGTGGAATCATGATGCTCTGATACCCAGAACCGTTCAAACCCTAATTTCTCTGTATGTTGTGCTAATTTCACTGTATTATTCAAAGCCTCTTGAGGGCTCATTCCTTCGGCAATCGGTGACTGATCTAAGACACTTAGCTTCAAAATGGACATCTCCTTTAATTGATGTGTGTATTATTATCAATTCTGATGAAAAAAATGTCCACTAACATGCTTAAAGGGTGACGGCCGGAATGGCAGTCACCCTTTGCATGCTTATTATTTGTAGATTAACACTTTACCGACTGATTTGTCAGAGCTTTGACCGATTACACGGAATTTCAATCCGTAGTTAGGTACGTTACGCCCAGCGTCTACCATACCTTTATTGCTGTAATCTTTACTATCGTCGAATAGTGGATTACGTTTAGTATGGTTGTCTTTCATCGTCAGTCCAAGTAATTCAGTGTAATCAAGGAACATTTTTTCTGATTTGTCCAGGCTGAATGCTGCATCGTGAACCTGGTAGCGTGTAGATCCTACAGATCCGTCGCTCCAGTAGTTTGTTTTTTGGTCAGCATCGACAACCCCGACGAAACCGTCTCCTGGATGATTACCTGTCCAGTTATCGCTGTATGATTTATCTACATACCATACAACCAAACCATCATCGAATTGCATTAAGCTTGCACCGCGGCGGATGTTGGCAAGACCTTCATCTACACCGTTGTGACTGCGCCATTCAAGCAGGTAATAATGCTCTTTATAAGAAATTCCGTTTGATACTTCGAAGCCTTTTGTTTCAAATTGAGGCTCGCCTTCAGCACCATCTTCAAACACAACATTTCCATCGACTGTTAACGTGGCGTTATCCAAAGCGAAACCATCAAGAGCCAGGCCGCCATCTGTAACGTAATTGAATGTAAGGGTTACTTTTTGTCCTGCAAATTGGCTTAAATCGTATGACTTATCAACCCATTCACCTTTAGTTGATTCAGCACGAGTATCTCCATCCGTATCGTCGTCACCGATTGTGTCCAATTCAACTTCCTCACCGCTGTCCGTTGTAGCCGTAACGTGAAGGAAATCGTAATCGTACTCGACATCATATAACGTTTTGAAGCTGAATGTAGCGTTTGTTGCATTCGTTAAGTCAAATTCAGGAGAAACCAGTGATGTATTAAGGTCGTCACCTTTTGTACTGTAGTAGTACTTTTCACCAAACTCAGGCAGGATTCCTTGTACCTCTTTGGCAGGAAGATTCACTTTCGCAACATCGTTATTTGTCCCCTTTGTTGCTGCTTCATCCAATAGATATTCTTCACCTTTGCGGGTAACATCTGCTGCATCGATTTCTTCGCCAGATTGCCAGTTCCCTTCAGTTCCTTCATTGTCCACTACAGCAGAAGCCTGGAGCATTTCTTTCATATAAGGACTGAATCCTGAAGGCATTGTACCCGGGATATCCCCTGCCCAGCTTCCGCTTGCCATGATGGACCAATAGCTCACCGGTTCACCTGTTCCAGTGTATTGGGTATCGTATTCATCTGGAAGGCCTAAATCATGTCCGAATTCATGGGCCATAACACCGACTGCACCGTCTTCAGGTTCAATTGTGTAGTCGTATGCATACATGGTTCCTTCACCCCAGTAATCAACTTCAGGAGTAGGAGATCCCGCAATCGGGAAGATTCCACCAAGGTTCCAGCGGTGAGACCAGATAGCGTCAGATCCCAATGATCCCCCACCAGCTTCTTCACCGACACCAGAATGTATAACCATCAGGTGGTCAACAAGTCCGTCCGGCTCTAAGTAGTTTCCGTCACCATCAAGGTCATATCGATCCCATTTGTCATAGTCAGCAAGATTTACGTCCGGGTCAGCTGCTGCTTGAGCAAGTGCTTCCTTGATCAGGCCGCGTGCATTGACGTCGCTTCCGTCCGGCTGAGGATCATTTCCGCCATATGCAGCTGCCGGTTTGCTTGCTGTGTACCAGCCTGCAACGTTTCCGTCAACTGAATAACTTCCACCAGATTGCTGCTCATAGTATTGCTTCATTGAAACATATGTCTTGCCATCGGGACCTTTCCAACCGCCTGTTCCGAATAGCATATCTTGGTAATGCTCGCGTGAATAGGCATCGTCCCCTTCATAATACATATCCGTTTCATCAGCTGTCATGGAATTATGAGGCTTGTCCGGATAGTCTACAAGAAGTACCAATACTTCATCGGTACGTTTTTCACCATCATACGCCTCTTCTTTTACCGGATCCGGAGAGTTCTTCTTGGCATGACCAAGTTTATTTCCTTTACCGTTTTTAACCCCATTGTCTTTCATGGCTTTTTGAAGTTTATCTTTCGTTTTTGCTTCTTCACTGTGAAGGTCGCCTTCACCTTCATCTGCTTGTTTCTCAGCGGATTCTGCTTTGGCTTCCAGGAATTTTTGCAATCCCTTTTGTGCTTCTGCAGCAGTAGCGTTCTTCTTGATTTTTCCTTCTTTCTTCAGCATCTCGATCAGGCGATCATCATTCGCAATACCTAAATCGAAAGCTCCTCCATGCTTATGATCATATTTCACCGTTGGCTTTGCTAACACATTCTCAGGCCCTACCGTTGCAGCTGATGCAGGTACAGCAAATGCCCCTACACTCAGAGCCGCAACCATGGCCATCGATAATACTTTACGAGATTTCAAACGCGTTTCCCCCTTTAAATATGTACTAAATATTTACACTAATTAAAATATACTCTACTATTCTGAAAAGTAAATATATTCAGAAAGCATTAGTTATTTAGTATTACGAAATATTGTTAATATGATTGTATGTACCTATATTCATCAAAGAAAATGTAAGGACTATCGACATATAAAATTAAAAATCAACAAATTATTAATGTATAAAAATGGTATTAACGGTCGTATTTAGAAAAATTTTGTCCAACTATAGTTGTGAAAAAAGACAAAAAGAGGGACGGACCTCGAAAACCATTTCGAAGGTCCGTCCCTCTTTTTTACTCTATTCATGACGTTTTTTTCCGGTTTCTCCATTTTCGATAGATTTTACCGTTCATGTAGAAGAATCGGGTGATCCAGCCTGCTTGTCCGATGAATTGTTTGGAGAAGGATTGGACGTTTGCTTGTTGTAAAGCTTTATCATCTGATAGATAGACTCCTATGAGTCCTTTATTGATCAGGCGATGGAAGTGAGCGTGGGGAAGTTCACGGGTATGTTCATCTGCTTTGGCCAGAAAATGGAGCAGGCGTTCTTTCAGATGCTCATCATCCTCATAGTAGAAGCAGAAATTCAGATCCCCTCCCTGCCGGTCTTCATCCTGATCGATGAAGTAATCGAGAAGGATATGTAAACCCTGGATATAGGGAAAATAACCCCGTTTTATCTTTTCTGTATAGAACAGCTGGAAGTCCCGCCTGCAAGCGTATGATACTAAACAAAAGATACCCAGGGTAGAACCTGAGCAGGCGGAGAATTCATACCAATTCATTTCTGGCAGATTGGGACGATGGATTTCAAACCAGTCCTGCAGCCTCCCTACTCTTTCTTCTTCCTTCACGTGCTTATGTATTTGAAGATCACAATAGTATTCACACAGTTCCAGGAGATCTTTTTTGATGTTGTCATAGTGATTTACATCAGCGAGAACGGATTGACAGGTCAGGACCAGATCCATTAGATACCCTCCATCATCCTGATCGCTTCTCAACGCATAATAATTTACAGGTTCCGCCCCTACTGTCAATGAATCTCTCATGGACCGGTGAAGTAAGGCAAAGTCTTCCGGATCCAGTGATACACTCCGGTCGCATAAATTATCCAAATAATCGCTGATTGTCTGATAGGCAACGATGAAGCGGATCGTCTCAGGCTTCTTATCCAGTGCCAAAAGGGACAGGATTGCCCCTCCCTCGCAGTGGAACGTTTTATGCTCGATGCTGGCAAGGGCCTGGTTTCTCAGCTCCTGATTGGGTATTTCTTCGGCCCGCTTCTTCCAGCCGTTCAATTCCTGGTGCACGATTGGAAAAACATTGCGGTATACTCTTGTCATCAATGAAAAGGGATCACTCGGTATCGACAATTTCATCACCTCATTTACAAAATGTAGCCCAGCGCTTTCAAGCGACTTTCTATGAAGTTCTTTGAGTATTCAAAGATTTCTTCTCTCTCAGGTTCGTTATAAATTTCATGATAGCACTTTGGCCATTCTTTGTAATGCATTTCGGATAGAGATAGTTCATTGAACCACTTTTTCACCGCCCTTTTATCAACGATTTGATCGTCACCTGCCTGCAGCGTCAATAATGGGACGTCAGGCATTTTCTCCAGGTTTGTAAAAGCCGCTTTAATCGCCTGGGAAAGTTCTCTGTACCAGCGGACTGACACTTTTGTAATATAAAGAGTATCGTTGCTGTCGATTTCACGGACATCCGCATTCCTGGTCGCCATATCGACGGTGAGTCCAGAAGGGAACTTCACCATTGGAGCGATTTTGTTTAAAGCGTGTGACAATAATTCAACAGGTTTAGCAGGCGTTGTCACCAATCCCAAACATGGTGAGGATAATATGACACCGGCTAGGTTCACATGGGATTCCTGCAGCAAACGAACAGCAATGAGACCGCCCATACTATGACCGATTACAAAGACAGGCAATTCGAACTGATAGGCCGCCTGGATCCAATCCTTCACTTCTACAATATACTCATCAAAGGAATCGATATGTCCCCTCTGGCTTCGGGACGTCATACCCTGACCTGGCAGGTCACCCATGACGACGTGGAATCCCGATGCACGCCACATTTCAATGAGCCAACCGTACCTGCCGTGATGCTCCATCGCACCATGTATGATGACGATGACTGCCTTTGCCTCTTGATCTGATTCCCATTTCCACATGGCAAATCCTCCTTTGTAGTTCTCTCCATGAATGAATTCTGCTACCATTATTATAATAAATATTATTGAAAGGGGTAGTAAAAAATGCTCTATCCATATTACGATAAAAAACCTGTCATCGCACAGTCGGCTTTCATTGCCGATTATGTAACCATCTCCGGAGACGTGGAGATTGGTGAAGAATCAAGTATTTGGTTCAATACCGTCATCAGGGGGGATGTTGCGCCCACTAAGATCGGTGATAAAGTAAATATACAGGATAACTCCATCCTTCATCAGAGTCCAAATAACCCTCTTATCCTTGAAGATGAAGTCACTGTCGGTCATGGGGTGATTTTACATAGCTGCAAGATCAGAAAAAAGGCATTGATCGGAATGGGATCAATCATCCTCGATAATGCTGAAATTGGCGAAGGGGCTTTTATCGGCGCAGGGAGCCTCGTACCCCAGGGAAAGGTCATACCGCCTAATACCCTTGCTTTCGGACGGCCGGCAAAAGTCGTGAGGGAACTGAACGAACATGATATTAGTGAAATGAAGCGCATTTCAAGGGAATACGCAGAAAAAGGTCAGTATTATAAAAATATCAAACCGTTTTAACTACCTATACTTGGGATACCCCATCCATCCTTAGATTACTCATGGAATATTTTCTTGTAAAGAGGAACGGGCATGAAGTTCCCTTCCATTTCACGAAGTTATCTGCCATATATAAATTTTCATCTGTCAAAATGACGATATACCTGCTATAGGAGTAAACCGACAATACAAGCCTTTTCATCACCAAAAAAAGACCAACACCTCTTGAGTGTTGGTCTTTTTTATCTTTCCTTATTCGCCTAAAGCTTCTGCTTTCAAAGCTTCTGCTTTGTTCGTGCGTTCCCAAGGAAGATCAAGATCGTTACGGCCGAAGTGTCCGTAAGCAGCTGTCTGCTTGTAGATCGGACGACGAAGGTCTAACATTTTGATGATTCCAGCCGGGCGCAGATCAAAGTTATTACGAACCACGTCAATTAGAACGTCTTCTGATACTTTACCTGTTCCGAATGTATCAACGGAGATGGACACCGGTTGTGCAACCCCGATTGCATACGCCAATTGAACTTCACATTTTTCAGCAAGTCCTGCTGCTACTATGTTTTTCGCTACATAACGCGCTGCGTAAGCCGCTGAACGGTCCACTTTCGTTGCATCCTTACCAGAGAATGCACCTCCACCGTGACGCGCGTATCCGCCATATGTGTCAACGATGATTTTACGTCCTGTTAATCCTGCATCACCTTGTGGTCCACCGATTACGAAGCGGCCAGTCGGGTTGATGAAGTATTTCGTTTCTTCATCGATCAGTTCTTTCGGTACAACTGGGTCAATGACATATTCTTTCAGGTTGCGCTGAATTTGCTCAAGCGTCACTTCAGGATGATGCTGAGTAGAGATAACGATTGTGTCGATGCGAACCGGCTTGTCGTTTTCATCGTATTCAACGGTTACTTGCGTTTTTCCATCCGGACGAAGGTAAGGAAGAATTTCTTCTTTACGAACCTCTGTCAGACGACGAGAGATTTTGTGTGCAAGAGAAATCGGAAGAGGCATAAGCTCTTTCGTTTCATTACAAGCAAATCCGAACATTAACCCCTGGTCCCCGGCACCGATGGCATCGATTTCTTCATCGGACATTTGACCTTCGCGAGCTTCAAGTGCCTGGTCCACACCTTGAGCGATATCGGCAGACTGCTCATCGATGGAAGTCAGAACAGCACATGTTTCAGCATCAAAGCCGTATTTCGCGCGAGTATAACCGATTTCACGGATCGTTTCACGAACGATTTTCGGAATATCGACATACGTATTTGTAGTGATTTCACCTGCAACCAGCACAAGACCCGTTGTAACAGATGTTTCACACGCTACACGTGCATTCGGATCATTGGTAAGAATTGCATCAAGAATTGAATCAGAGATTTGGTCACAAATTTTATCTGGATGTCCTTCGGTTACGGACTCAGATGTAAACAGACGACGTTTAGTTGACATCAAGGTTCCTCCTTAAGCATATTTGTCAGAAACAGTTCCGACAAAAAGTAAACAGATACGGTACTCATTTCCCTAAGTAGTATGAAGTAAACATGATTCTTTTATCAAACAATCATGATTTATGTGCATGTGGTCCACTATAAACAGAAAAAACCCTTCCTCGGGGAAAAGCTTCAGAGGAAAGGTTTCAGATCATAGCCGCGCCTTTTCTCTCTTATCGTTCAAGGTTTTAGAGACCTTGCCTCAGTTTAGCACCTTCGCTTAATCGGATCGATTCATAAAGAAGAAGATCCTTACACTATTTAGCAGGTTGCTGGGTTTCATAGGGTCTGCTCCCTCCACCAGCTCAGGATAAGAGTATCCGTTCAAGGAACAATGATAACGTTTAGGACAAAGGGTGTCAACTTTTTTTCGAATGACAGGTTTAACCAGCTTTAGAGCATGCCACTGGAAGTCACAGTCTGTCTAAAATAGCCTAATTCATCCATGAGGCTAAACATTCTTTTCACATTTTCATATATATAAGAAGAAACAAGCTATATCAGGGAGAAAAATGTGACAAAATGAAGACACATTATAAAATTAAATAAATAGTATAGACTAATAGCTTGATTGTGTTATACTATTTTTGTAAAGTAAACGATTCCATTTAAATAAATTTATATAAAGGAAGGGTTCTAATGAATTCAGTGAGCATGTCTAATGAATTAACGGAATTACTTAACGGTCAAAACATCCAGGAACAATTATCTGTTTCTCAACTAGTCGAAAAGGTCCTTCAACGAAATGAAGGAGTTTTAACTTCATCAGGTGCAATCAGAGCAGAAACTGGTAAATACACAGGACGCTCTCCTAAGGATAAATTTATTGTAGAAGAACCAACGACGAAAGATAAAATCGAATGGGGTTCTGTCAATCAGCCGATCTCTTCGGAATCATTCGATAAATTATATACGAAAGTCATCGAATACTTAAAAGAAAAAGAAGAAGTATTTTCATTTAAAGGGTTCGCAGGCGCCGACCCGAAACATAGACTGCCGATCCAGGTAATCAATGAATTTGCGTGGCATAATCTTTTTGCCCACCAATTATTCATCCGCCCGGAAACAGATGAGTTAAAAGATCATCAATCAGAGTTCACCGTCATTTCAGCGCCGAACTTCAAAGCTGATCCGGAAGTGGATGGCACTCACTCTGAAACGTTTATCATCGTTTCATTTGAAAAAAGAATCGTATTGATCGGCGGAACGGAATATGCCGGTGAAATGAAGAAGTCGATCTTCTCCGTGATGAACTATGTACTTCCTGAATCCGATATCCTGTCCATGCACTGTTCTTCAAACGTTGGACGCGAAGGCGATGTCGCATTGTTCTTCGGATTATCCGGTACTGGTAAAACGACTTTATCCGCAGATCCTAACCGCCGTTTGATCGGTGATGATGAGCACGGATGGTCCCCGAACGGTGTATTCAATATCGAAGGCGGCTGCTATGCGAAATGTATCGGGTTAACGCGTGAGAAGGAGCCACAGATTTTTGATGCAATCCGTTTCGGTTCAGTACTTGAAAATGTCGTTCTTGATGACATGTCCCGCCTCCCGGATTATGATGATAACACTTTAACAGAAAACACGCGTGCTGCCTACCCCCTTCAAGCGATGGAAAACATCGTGGAGCCAAGTATAGCAGGACACCCAAATACGATTGTATTCCTGACAGCTGATGCATTCGGCGTATTACCTCCGATCAGCAAGCTGACAAAAGAACAGGCAATGTACCATTTCTTAAGCGGATATACATCAAAGCTTGCAGGTACTGAGCGCGGAATCACGTCACCGCAAGCTACATTCTCAACTTGCTTTGGATCTCCATTCCTTCCGCTTCCTGCCACTCGTTATGCAGAAATGCTTGGTAAGAAGATCGATGAGCACAATGCACAGGTATTCTTAGTGAACACTGGTTGGACCGGTGGAGAATACGGTGTCGGAAACCGCATGAAGCTTTCTTACACCCGTGCCATGATTCAAGCCGCTCTTGAAGGCGAACTGACGAATGTTGAAACGGCGACAGATGAAATCTTCGGTCTGAACATCCCGGTCCACGTTCCTGGTGTTCCAGACGAAGTCCTTCAGCCTAAGAAGACCTGGTCCAATGAATCCGCTTATGAAGCGAAGGCAAAAGAACTTGCTCACAAGTTCAACGAGAACTTCAAGAAATTCTCAAACGTCCCTTCTGACATCGAACAAAAAGGCGGCCCGTCCGTTAAATAAATCATCCTGACATACAAAGGTCCGTCCCTCACATTTGAGGGACGGACCTTTGTTATCGTTATAGCCCTTTTTTCCGGCCGGTGATTCTGTTGAATAAGAATACAACAACGGCGATGATCAGTAGAACATGGATGACGGCTCCACCGATTTTAAAGATCAATCCTAGTAACCAAAGAACTAATAAAATTCCGATGATGGTCCAAAGCATTTGTGCTCCTCCTTAAAACTGTTCTTGCTCATAAGTTTCCCTAATACTCGGATTTTAAAACCATTACCAATTCCCCATTCTTTTTCTGATTTCACCTAAAAATAAAACTTTACTAAATATTACTAATTTTGGTATGATTATGATTAAATTTTACAGGGGGAATCAAGATGATCAGACAGCTTACAGAAAAAGATCACGATAGTTGCCAGCAGCTTATTCAACAACAACCTGCTGAGAATTTATTCATCATCGGGGACATTGAAGCCTTCGGATATGAGCAGGATTTCCAGAGAATCTGGGGCGATTTCGATGATGAAGGAAACTTAAGGGGGATCCTCCTTAAGTACCGGGAAAACTTCATTCCGTTTTCCATGGGGGAATTCGATGCGGAAGGGTTCGCCGCTATTATCAACGGGACGGAAGACTACAGCATCGTTTCAGGTTTGAAACGAATTGTCACTGAAGTTGAACCCTACTTATCAAGGAAGATCGATTCGAAGAGACATATGTATTATGCCAAATGCGACAGTACCTCGGCCATGGATGACCACGATCTGCCCCATGTGAAAGAGGCCAATTTCGATGATTTACCGAAGCTTGTAGAGCTGTTGAACGCTATCCCTGAGTTCAGCGGAGGAAGTTTTACAGTGGAGAAAAGAAAGCACGGGATGGAAAAAGGGGTTGCCCGCAGCTACTTCGTGGAACAGGATGGACAGTTTGTTTCTTCCGCGTCCACTACGGCGGAAAATAGCATGTCCGCCATGATCGTCGCTGTATGCACCCACCCCCAGTATAAGAAAAAGGGATATGCCACAGAGTGCATGACGAAGCTTTGCCGTGACGTTCTAAACGAAGGAAAAGAGCTTTGCCTTTTCTATGATAATCCTGAAGCAGGAAAGATATATAAACGGATTGGATTTAAGGATATTGGTTACTGGTCAATGTATAAATTCTAAATAAAAAAAAGTGGATTCCTAAAAATAGGAGTCCACTTTTACTTATGCGGCCACTTTCCGACTCTGGATCAATTTTGCCTGAACCAAACGCTTTCTTACCGTAATACCTATCCAGCTTGCCAGGAACGCTTTGATCAGACCGACTACGATAAACGGATAAACTCCCGCTGCCATCGCCTGATTCCAGCCCAGGTCCGCTACAAATTTCAGTTGAATGGTCCCCAGGATCAATGTAATGATCATCCCAACCGTATTGGCGATCATCGCCATCGGAATGGTGAACTTCGTTTTTTCAAGAATATAACCTGTAAAGAAAGCCGCTACGATAAAGCCAAAAATATAGCCGCCGGTCGGACCGACAAGCACTTGCGCACCCCCGCTGAACCCTGCGAACACGGGTACCCCGACAGCACCTAGTGCCGCATAACAAATCAGCGACAATGCCCCATATCTGCTTCCAAGGATCGTAGCCGTGATTCCGACTGCCAGTGTTTGCCCGCTGATGGGAACGAGTGGCAATGGTATTTCAATCTGTGCGAAGATCCCCGTCATCGCTGCAAAGATCGCACAGTGGATGATCATCCTCAGTTTTTCTCCATTCATGTGTGAATCCCCCTTGTGTATGTAAACTCTATATAAGTATAAGTTAACACATATCACGTGTATTGGGGAAGAAAATTTTCATCTGTTGAGTAGACCCAAGGTTCTCTATTACTGGGGAGCATATATATTACATACCTTCTCACTTGCCATAAGCTTCACCTCAGATTTTAAAGATATTCTCCCCTTCTCCAACTCATCTTCTCTCTTATCACTGATCATATATAGGCAAGTATGCTGAGGGTATCGCTCATTGTATACCTGTATAATTCTCCCGATGGCTACGTAGGACATTTGTTGCTCCTTTCATGATGTTCATTCTATGACGCATGTTCTTACTCATTCTTCACGAGAAGTTCTGAACGGACATGCTTCGCTGATTCCACCATCACTTTTAGGGATGAAATGGTTTCAGCAATTCCCCTGGTTTTCAAACCACAATCAGGATTAATCCAAAACTGTGTAGGATTCAACACTTTTAAAGAACGCTTAATATGCTTGATGATTTCCTCACTCTCAGGTATCCGGGGACTGTGAATATCATACACACCCAAGCCTATCCCTTTGTCGTATATGCTTTCCTCAAAAATGTTGATCAGTTGACCATGACTCCTCGACGTCTCGATTGAGATGACATCTGCATCAAGTTCACTGATGGCTTCCATGATATCTTCAAAATCGGCATAACACATATGGGTATGAATTTGCGTTTCATCCCGAACTGACGAAGTGGCTAACTTAAATGAATGAACAGCAGCTTGTAAATAGTCATCCCACCGTTCCTTCTTCAATGGTAATCCCTCTCTGAGAGCGGGTTCATCAACCTGGATCATCCGAATTCCCTGTTCTTCAAGTGATTCAATTTCTTTGCAGAGAGAGCAGGCAATCTGGTTAGCTACTGTGTTGCGTGATAGATCCTCCCTCACGAATGACCAGTTCAGAATGGTGATCGGCCCTGTTAACATCCCTTTAACCGGCTTTTTGGTTAGCGACTGGGCATATACCGTCTCATCCACTGTCATCGGTTGTATAAATTTCACATCTCTATATATGATTGGCGGCTTCACACATCGCGATCCATAGGACTGGACCCATCCGAATCTTGTGAACTGAAAGCCCTCCAATTTTCCGCCGAAAAATTCGACCATATCCGTCCGTTCAAACTCACCGTGTACCAACACATCCAATCCGACTTCTTCCTGGATGGTGATCCACCGTTTTATTTCTCCACGAATGAATTCCCGATATGCGTCGTCACCAATCTCACCCTTACGCCACTTCAATCTCTGTCTCCTTACCTCACTGGTCTGAGGAAAGCTCCCGATTGTAGTAGTGGGAAGAAGGGGGAGCTCGGATTGTACCTTTCGGCGAATGGAATAGGGGGACAACCTCCTGACAGTCAATCGGTTTTCTTCATATGCTTCTCTGCTGCTACCGACTGATTCATGCCGGGCAGCGATGGATTTCACACTTCCATCCAACTCCTTCTGTAAGATCCCCGTTTCTTTCCCGATCGCTTTCGCAAGAATGACCACCTCCTTCAATTTCTCATCAGCAAAAGACAAGCGTTCTCTAAGGGTTTGATCCAAAGCATCTTCCCTCCGCACGGTCACCGGTACGTGAAGCAAGCTGGAGGATGGTTGAATGATTAATTGGTCCTTCGATACTAGATCAGTCAATGAAGATACAAATGAATGGGCGTCAACAAGATTCCTTCTCCAAATATTCCTGCCGTCCACCACCCCGGCAGCGAGTATCTTATCTGCAGGGAACCCGTTCCTTCTGATGGCATCCAAATTCTCTCCCCGATCATGAATAAAATCCATTCCTATCCCGTCCACAGGTATGGCCATCACCTCTTGATAATGCTCCAATCGATCGAAATAGGTTTGAAGAATAACCTTCACATGGGGAGCAGATTGCTTTAATACCCCATAGACCTCTTTAAAGCGTTCCACCTCCTGTCTGGAGATGGAGGTACATAAGATCGGCTCGTCCATTTGCACCCATTCTACTCCCTCCTCCTGTAATTCCTTTAAGACTCTGGCGTATAGAGGGACCAATTTTTCCACAAGTGCGTTTCCATCCCCATCATCATACCCTTTAGACAATTTCACAAATGTGAATGGCCCAATGATCACAGGCTTCCCCTTGATACCAAGCTTTTCTTTCGCTTCTCGGTAAAAAGCCAGCGGTCGATTTTCCACCAGCTTAGGTTCCGAGCCGGAAAATTCCGGGACGATATAATGATAGTTGGTATTAAACCATTTCGTCATTTCCGATGCTGGGGAATCCTTCGTCCCCCTTGCAATATCAAAATACGTATCGAGAGGTACTTTCCCACCTTGATAGTCAAATCTTTCCGGAACGACTCCAAACATCACGGCAGTATCCAGTACATGATCATAAAGCGAGAAGTCCCCAAGGGGAATCAAATCCACTCCCTGATCCCTCTGTTTCTTCACATGCGCGAGACGTATAACTTCCATTTGTTTTTGGAACGTCTCTTCGTCCACCTTATTGGACCAATATTTCTCCAATACCTTTTTCCATTCACGATTTTCCCCTATTCTCGGATACCCTAAATTCGAACTCATGACCTTACTCAAATAACACACTCCCCATCTTTTCAGAATTGTGATTATAGCCCCAACAAAAAAATCTCTCTTTCAAAAGAAAGAGAGATTCATACGCATACTTAACTAGAGTCGAGACCAATCGGTATTCTCAACACGCATTCCTCACCCCTCTCTATATCCCCGTAGAGCATAAGTGCATACAACAGGCAGGTCTCCTGACTCAGGATCGTCGCTTCTTACCCCTTCCCATTTCGGATGAAATAGTGGTTAAATGATAAGTTGCTCCCCTATACAGTGGCGGGACCGCGCCGGATTTTCACCGGTCTTCCCTCTTAGCTGAGTAAAACTCAGCACCTATTGCATTTGTCTATTCAATTGTCCTTTTACCAGATAACGAAAAGCCCTCTCCATCAATGAAAGAGAGGGCTTCATATTTAGTGGAATCCCCTCTTATTTTCCAAAGCCAAGGCTTTGCAGGAATTAGCACCTTTTCAATAAAAATTGAACGGTTGCCGGGTTTCACAGGGCCAGTCCCTCCACCTCTCTACATAAGAGTTTTATGCTTATATTTTTACTATTCGGAAATTAGTACTTATCGTAGCACGGGAACAATTGACTGTCAAAAGAAAATTTCATCCTTTTTCAATCTCCTTAATAGTACGTACTTTCTGCATAATGGCACTTGATGCAATTCCGTGAGGCGGGAGTTTCATAAAAGACATGTTTGCACCTGGCCTGGATGCCCTTCACTTCTTTCTCAAGGTCCATGATCCTTTGGTGCAGAATCAGCATTTCTTTCTGCAACAAAAGTATATGAGAACCTTGATTACCGGTAGAGGTTGGATCCATTTTCAACAAACTCCTTCGCCTTTTCTTTCAACCCTTTGTCCCTCTCAAACTGTGACTCTACAGTACTGCCCTTCATCCCCCTGATATCATGTGAGATTCTCATAGAACAAAACTTGGGTCCGCACATGGAACAGAAGTGGGCGGTCTTTGCCCCTTCGGCAGGGAGGGTTTCATCATGATACTCCCTTGCCCGTTCAGGATCCAGGGAGAGATTGAATTGATCATTCCATCTAAACTCGAATCGTGCTTTGGAAAGGGCGTTGTCCCTTATGCGTGCACCTGGATGCCCCTTCGCTAAATCAGCTGCATGGGCGGCAATCTTGTATGCAATGACGCCTTCCCGGACATCGTCTTTATTCGGAAGCCCGAGATGTTCCTTTGGTGTTACATAACAGAGCATCGCCGTCCCGAACCAGCCGATCATCGCAGCCCCAATGGCAGAAGTGATATGATCGTATCCTGGTGCAATATCTGTCGTTAATGGTCCCAATGTATAGAAAGGGGCTTCATGACAGATTTCCATTTGCTTATCCACGTTTTCTTTAATCATATGCATCGGGACATGACCAGGCCCTTCAATCATCACCTGGACATCATGCCTCCAAGCGATTTTCGTTAACTCGCCCAGTGTTTCAAGCTCAGCAAATTGGGCTTCGTCATTGGCATCTGCGATCGACCCCGGTCTTAATCCATCCCCTAGTGAAATCGAAATATCATAAGCCTCTGCAATTTCACAAATTTCTTCAAAATGGGTATAAAGAAAGTTCTCCTTATGATGGGCCAGACACCACTGTGCCATGATCGAACCTCCCCGTGACACGATACCTGTGGTACGATCAACGGTTAAATGAATATATCTCAACAATACCCCGGAATGGATGGTAAAGTAATCAACACCCTGCTCTGCCTGCTCGATCAGCGTATCCCGGTACACCTCCCACGTAAGATCTTCTGCTATCCCGTTTACCTTTTCCAGAGCTTGATAGATCGGTACAGTACCTACAGGGACGGGAGAGTTCCGAATCACCCACTCACGTGTAGTATGAATGTCTTTCCCTGTCGATAAGTCCATGATGGTATCTGCGCCCCACCTGGTTGCCCATGTCATTTTCTCCACTTCTTCTTCAATCGAGGATGATACAGCAGAATTGCCGATATTCGCATTGATCTTCACATGGAAGTGTCGGCCGATGATCATGGGCTCACATTCAGGATGATTGATATTAGAAGGTATGATTGCCCTTCCGCTTGCCACCTCATCTCTTACAAAAGCCGGATCCACATTTTCCCGGATTGAGATGAACTCCATTTCTGGTGTAATGATTCCTTTCTTTGCGTAGTGCATTTGAGTGATGTTACCACCCTTTTTTGCCCGTAAAGGATTTCGGTTTGCATGAGGGAACCATTTCAGCCCGGCACCGGGGTCTTTACTTCTATAACCGTTATCTTCCGGAACGACTTCACGTCCTTCGTAGACTTCCACGTCTCCTCGTTCCATAATCCATTTCTTCCGCACCGAAGGCAATCCTTTATTGATATCCACACGATATTGTGGATCTGTATACGGCCCACTCGTATCGTAAACACAAACAGGAGCATTCTCTTCTTCCCCAAAGGCTGCCTTCGTCTTACTCTGTTCAATTTCTCTCATCGGAACGTTTATGTCCGGCCGTGATCCTCTGACGTACACTTTTTTACTGTTTGTAAATTGAGATTTTAACTCGATTGCCATCTACCTTCTCCTCCTTGTGATTGGGTCCGGAAGGTTACCTCGTCAGGCAGTTCACTTATCCTTAAGTGAAAATGAAGACACAAAAAAGGGTCCTGAATGATCAGAACCCGACATGTCAAAAAGTAGTAAGCGCCTTAAATAAAAACATTTGGCACTTCTCCACTACTTCCCTCCGCTGGTATCATCCAGATCAGGTTCAAAGGGTCAAAGAACTCCTGCGTTCTTCTCTCAGTCCAAGCTTGTATCGGACTCCCCCAGTAGAAATAAGAATATTCAGTTGTTACATACTATTTTTACCATACCGGAATTCCGTTTCATATAGGTTGAAAGAATCAATTCAGGACATGATCACTTTTTTGAATGCTGCTACTTTTTCCTGGTCTATTGCCCTATCGTATCTTCCCTGGTGGCGTACACCTGACCCTACATGGTATTCCTTCGCATGTAGCACACTGTGTATTTCGTCGATGTTATCAAGCGTTAACCCTGAACCGGGCATGATAAGAGGTCCGCCAGCCTTCTCTACTTTTATCATGCTTTTAATGTTTTCGAGCCCTTCTCTCACCACGGATCTACCTCCTGATGTAAGAATCCTCTCTACTGCCAGTTCCGATCGATGTATTTCTTTACAAAGGACTACCGGATCCAAAGCCTCGTCGATTGCCCTGTGAAATGTGATCGATTGCCCATCCGCGGCTTGAACAATTTCCTTTAACGCATTCACATCCAGTTTTCCCTCATGTGTTAGAGCACCAAATACGATCCCCTCACCACCGATTTCCTTAATGGTCCGAACCTGGTCTGCCATGACTTTAACCTCGTCCATGGAATACCGAAAGGATGAGGAATGCAGACGGATCATGATCTGAACAGGAATAGAGACTGCTTCCAATACCTTTTCTATGACATGGTACCCTGGTGTCAATCCTCCCGTATGTATGGCGGATACTAATTCAAGACGATCTGCTCCGGAAGCTTCTGCTGCCCTTGCATCTTCTTCATTTAAGACAATGATTTCAAGTTTACTCATGGTGTCCTCCAATCATTCATTATTTCCTTTACTGTACCACATAAGGAAAATCAACCCCTTCAAAAAAAAAAAGAAACATGTTCACGTACAAGCCTGAATATCTTTTGAATATGTGCATTATGGTGAAGGAGGAGAAATATGAAGCGTCTGATTGTCTTGCTATTATGCGTATTTGTATTGAGTGCATGCGGGGAGAAAAAGCCTGCATCCTATGAGTTATGCGGATATGGGGATATGATGGTGGTGAACGACAAGGAATATGTGAAGGTATCCGTAGAGAAGAAGCTGACCCTAAATGAAAAGATCGGTTCCATCAAAGAAAAGATCGAAACCAAGTATCATCCAGTGAATGACTTTACGGCAAATACATTGGCAAAAGGGACACCCATTTATAGTGTGAAAGATCATAAGAATTATCTTATCGCTCAAACGAAGGATAACCGTTATCTGTTGTATGAGGAAATCAAATAAAACGAGTGGCTGCCTGCAGCCACTCGTTTTATTTAATTTGTCCTGTTCAGGGAGATCAACCGGTAGAAGATCGTCGTGACCCCATCCTTCCACTCCATCTTCTCAATTGTTCCGAAACCAATCGGATCACTGTGTTTCGACTTTCTCACATCAATGGGGATATGCATCGGAAATAGACGATATCCAGATTTTTGAAGGTGAAAGAGATTCCCTTCTTTTCTTTCTTCTTTCCCTTTTGTCACGATCATCGTGTTAAGTTCTAAGCCCATGCCCATTTTGTATGACCTCAATCCTTTTTAATCTCATCATACACCACTGACTATTGGTCCTTCATCCAGGAACAGAGCAGGGAAACGATCTGTTGGTTCTTTCGGGGCGGAAAATAGTGGGTGAACTCTTTGTAATAATGGGACGTGACCGGTTTCCCGAGTTCCTTCAATCTTTTTTCTAATCTATATGCATGCTCCACGGAAACGTTCTGGTCTTTTTCACCATGAATGATCAAAACCGGTGCCTCTAACTTCTGGAGTGAATAAAGGGGGGTTCGCCATTCATACCTTTCAGGAACTTTATTGGGGCTCCCCCCGATCACTCTCTTCATCATCCTGCGGAGATCCTTTCGCTCCTCATATGTAAGGAACATATCAGACACGCCCCCCCACGTGACCACGGACGTCACCTCCGTGTACTCGATACCCGTCATGAGGGCCATGACACCACCCCTGGAAAAGCCGAATACATGGATCCGATTCCGGGTTGTTCGTGGATGGTTCTTAAGCAATTCCACTCCGGAAAGAGCATCTTCCCGGTCATCCCCGGCAAAGTCTTCATTCCCCTCTCCCCCTAGATTTCCTCTGTAATAGGGAGCAAAGACGATAAATCCGTGTGAGGCGAACTGGGCGATCCGTGCGGGTCTCACCATTCCGACCCCTTTGATCCCCCCTCTTAAATATAAGAAAGCATCATACTTCCCCTTCAGGACAGGTTCCGCGAGCAGCCCCTTCACCCTGAGCCCAGAGGATATATAAGTGACTTCAAACAACACCACATGTGGATTAGGTGATGGAAACAATACTTTTTGTATAACACTTCCGTCTTTCATATTCTCTTCCTTTCAAAACGTGCACTGGGTAATCACACATTTTTCGTACTTTACATAGAATACTTTAGCTAATTGAAATAGGCAAAGTCCCAAAAAGCTTTATGATCATCCTACCCTATTGCCTTATAGATAAAACTAGGCGACAACTGCACTCATCCCAACTATCGATCACCCTTAATAAGTAAAGGAGGAAGATTAAATTGAGAAAATGGCTTCAAACCGGTTTAGGTATACTCCTCATTCTCACGTTGACGATCGGCTTGACCGCATGCGGAGAAAAAGAAGAAGCAGTTCAAAAGGTCCGGGTGGCAGAAGTGACCCGCTCGATCTTCTACGCACCTGAATATGTCGCAATTGAAAAAGGGTTTTTCAAAGACGAGGGGCTCGACATTGAACTGACCACCACGTGGGGCGGGGATAAAACCATGACCACATTATTATCCGGCGGTGCGGATGTCGCTTTGGTCGGCTCTGAAACGTCCATCTATGTCCATGCACAAGGGTCCGATGATCCCGTCATCAACTTTGCACAATTGACCCAAACAGACGGAACGTTTCTTGTCTCAAGGGAAAAGGTAGAGAACTTTGAATGGGATCAGCTGAAGGGTTCTACCTTCCTAGGTCAGCGTAAAGGCGGAATGCCGCAAATGGTCGGTGAGTTCGTGTTAAAGAATCACGACATCGATCCTCAAAACGATTTAAATCTCATCCAGAACATCGATTTTGCCAATATAGCCAACGCCTTCGCATCCGATACAGGAGATTATGTCCAATTATTCGAACCGACAGCTTCCATCTTTGAACAAGAAGGCAAAGGACATATCGTCGCTTCCTTTGGAACGGAATCCGGACACGTGCCATACACGACCTTCATGTCCAAGGACAGCTATATGAAAGAAAACAAAGAGGCCGTAGAAAAGTTTACAAAAGCCTTATACAAAGCGCAGCAATGGGTGGAAGAAAATTCAGCAGCCGACATCGCCAAAGTGATCGAACCTTATTTTGAAGATACGGAACTGGACCTGATTGAAACCGTTGTGGACCGCTATAAATCACAAGGTTCCTATGCGACGGATCCTATCCTGGACGAAGAAGAGTGGAATAATCTCCAAACCATCATGGATGAAGCAGGAGAACTCCCTCAAACAGTCGACCATAAGACGCTTGTAAACACATCCATCGCTGAAAAAGCGGCAAAGTAATATCCGGGGGCTGACTTCAAACGTCAGCCCTTCCCTTGTAAAAAAAGAAAAACGGAGGCTTGCCACAGTGAATTTTCTAAAAATTGATACTGTCCACCACACCTATTTTTCACCGAAAACCGCGACCCATGCCCTCAGAGATATCACATTACAAGTAGAAGAAGGTGAATTCGTCTCTTTCATCGGTCCATCGGGATGCGGCAAAACGACTTTACTTTCCATCGTCGCAGGACTCATTAAGCCGACGGAAGGAACGGTAACATTATTGAATAAGCCCATAAGAACGATGAAAAAGAAACTGGGCTATATGCTGCAGCAGGATTATCTGTTTCCCTGGAAAACAATCGAAGAGAATATATTGTTGGGGTTGACCATCATGGGCACCCTGACTGAGGAAAAGCGAAGAGAGGCTCACTCGCTATTGAACGAAATGGGGCTTGAAGGAGTGGGATCATCCTATCCCAGGGAACTCTCTGGAGGGATGAGACAGCGGGTCGCGCTGATCCGTACACTGATCACCGAACCTCAGCTGCTTCTCCTGGATGAACCCTTCTCCGCCCTTGATTATCAAACGAAATTAAAATTGGAGGACCTGGTGTTTTCCACCTTGAAATCTTTCGGTAAAACAGCCATCCTCGTCACCCATGATATCGGGGAAGCCATCTCCATGAGTGACAGAATCATCTTATTCGGGACGAAACCGGGTCATATCCACACCATTTTCGAAGTACCTGTACAATTAAAAGAATTGATGCCCTTTGAAGTCAGGAACCATGCAGCATACCCGGAATTTTTCCAATCCATATGGAAGGAGCTTGAAAAACTTGAATCACGAACACATTAAACAAAAGCATCGGGAATATATTCTATCACTGAAAAAAGAACAGCGATGGGTTTGGTTTTATCAAGCCCTCATATTCACCGTGTTTTTCTCATTATGGGAAATAGCCAGTCGCAACAGCTGGGTGGATCCCCTCATCTTCAGTTCACCTTCAAAAATATGGAAATTATTCGTTGTAAAGGTGGGAGACGGGAGCCTTTTAGCCAATCTGTCTGTGACCCTTGGGGAAACCGTCATTGGATTCATCCTAGGAACCCTTCTTGGTACCATGCTTGCCGCCTTATTATGGTGGTCACCTTTTCTCTCAAAAGTACTGGATCCGTATCTCGTGATCCTGAACGCCATGCCCAAGGTGGCACTCGGCCCGATATTGATCGTGGGACTCGGACCGGGCTTCACCTCGATCATCGCAATGGGGACCGTCATTTCTGTCATCATCACCACCATCGTCGTGTATACATCCTTTCGGGAAGTTGATCCCAATTACTTAAAGGTGATGCAGACCTTCGGGGCGAAAAGGGGACAGATGTTCAAAGAGGTCATTCTTCCCGCCTCCTTCCCTACGATCATTTCAACATTAAAAGTCAATGTAGGGCTGTCTTGGGTAGGGGTCATCGTAGGTGAGTTCCTTGTTTCCGCCAAAGGTCTTGGCTATATGATCATCTACGGCTTCCAGGTCTTTAACTTCACCCTTGTCCTGCTCTCACTTCTCGTGATTGCCGTATTCGCAACGATTATGTATAAACTGGTAGAGATGCTTGAGAAGAAATGGATCAAATCGTAACATCGAGATCAGCCAACCTGTCTACTGCCAGCTCCACCACTTGATCCTTCATGATAAAGCTAAAAGAAGGATCATCCTGAATTTCGTTAAAATTCCCTCTCCAAAGGACCGATCCATCCGTCTCCATATAATCGTCTTTGGGGATGAGCTCTTCTGCCTCAGCGAAGTATATCGTTTTAACAAACGGTGGGTCATCATAGACCTTATATTCTCCAATGAATACCAGTTCCCTGATGATCCCGCCCGTCTCTTCATACGTTTCTCGTTTCGCAGCATCCGTTAGGGTCTCCCCCTCTTCCCGCTTTCCGCCGGGAAACTCAAGGCCCCTCTTCTTATGCCGGGTCAACAGCCAATGACCATCATAGCGGCACAGCACAAGGACGTGATTGGACGCCTCTCGAAACCGTCCTTTCTCAAACGACATCTCCACTTTCTTTCCGTTTTCATCTACAAACCGTTCCACCTGACTTCCCCCCATGCGTACGTTCTTTCCTCCATCTAACCATAAATAAAAAGCGTTGGTCCACAGAAATCACTTCTGAACCAACACTTTTCGTCCTTACTCGCTGTTTTCATGAGGATGATCATTCAGGATGCCGATACTTTCAATGAACTTCTTCACCTCTTCATCCCCGAGTCGATGCAGCATGCCGTACACCTGCTGCAGATTTTCATCATAGGCATCATTCTCCCGGTCAAAATGATATTGAACATACGGGACATGAGCCCTGTAGAAATTCTGCCAATCGACGGAATGATTGGAATCGAACACTTCCCGAAGCTGGGTGATTTCTTCATCCGTTGCAGATATTTTGAAATTCCATTCGGAATCAGTCGAGCTTCTTGAGATTTCTCCTGTCGCTACTTCTATATAATAATCGTGACGTTCTTCGCTCATCTTCCCACTCCTTCAATGTACTTACCCTTCATTTTCCTCAATTGACGGAATTCTATTCACTTCGATTTTTTCTTCAATACTTCAACCGCTCTCTTTAAAAATTCCGGAACAGGAACTCCCGCCCGACCGACATTCTCAATGATCGAAATCATTTCATTACATAAATAAAAAATAATCGTGGCATTACGAATAAAGTGTTGATTTGTTAGTATAGTATCAATAAGGTGGGCAACCGTGACGAGGGAAAAAATCAGCACTTTCCTGCCGATCCCTTTCACTCCGAATTTACTGGACAGCTTCCCTTCTATACCACTCGCAATCAACCCTGTTACATAATCGAGGGTCACGGCAATCAACAGAAATGTGATCAGCATGTCCCACTCACCGAATAGGTTAAGAATAATGGCACTAAGACCCGACCCAACGAACAGCGTACTTTTCTCCAAATAAAGCATCTCCTTTTCCTAATGGTTGGTATGAATTTGACAATCCTTTCCTCGGTATCTGAACAACTGGCTGATTAAATCAAAAACATCCCGGAACACCTTCCCATGGTTAAAAAGGACGGTAACGGGTAAAGGCAAATAAGAGTTGTCCTAGCATAATATGTAGAGAAATTCATAAACGTTCATGTTAAAATGAAACGAAAGGGAGGTGAAGCGCATGAAGTTGATCGAAGAGATTTATGAAATGTACCGTGGAAGAATCAAAGGTACCGACGAAGACTTAGACCTCATTGCCCTTACAATCTTAGAAGATACATCCAGGAACGAATTATTAGAACTCATACAGGAAATGGAAACAGAAGAATTACAATACTTCTTCCGCCTATACATATTCGAAACATTGAAAGAAAAATGGTCCAATAGTGAGGAAAGGGTAAGACTCGAGAAGAAAAGTCTTCATTAAGAAATGCTCCGGAGCTGGACAATAAAAAAAGGCGTTGCTCCGATTACCCGGAGGAACGCCTTTTTTTTCATCCTTTTACATCCACTGCATGTCCTTTACTTGGATGCGGAGCGGGCTGCATATCCTTCATCATCACCGTGACTTGTGCCGCTTGAGTGGCCATCTGGCTCTTCAGCAAATTCATACTGAGCGTCCTTTGAAGCTCAGCAACCTGTTTCCCCATCATAGAAGAGATTTCCATGGGAACTTCCCCCTCGCTTCGACTGTTAAGAATGGTGCATACTAAAATCTATTCATTCCTTATATTCAGAATAACAAACATCCATTGGAAATCATAGGAAATGACATAATATTGTTATTTTTACTCCATGAACGCTGGAACGTTCTATGGTAAAATAGTGAAAAAAAAGGGGGTTGCATGATGTCAGTGACTCTTGTTCTGATTATTGCGGTTGTCATTTGTATTCTGGTGATTTTCTTAAGTGCCCTAACGACTTCCAAAGCCTATACAACCGTTAAGCATACAGTCGATCCACTTGAAAATAATCCTCACCTTGAAAAGATGAAACAAGAAGAAGAGGAAAAGAAAGAATAAACATAAAGAAATCCACCGGCTCCCGGTGGATTTTCTTGTTTTTATGCAAATACTTGTTTCAATTCTTCTTTGCTTTGGCTGAGCCAGAAACGCATGAGTTTCTTGGCACCTTCTAAATCATGCAGCTTCGCCTGCCCGCACTGTTTTTCATTTGCTGCCGGGATTTCTTCGATTTCTACCGCTTCTTCCATGGTAGCATTCAACAGGTCGATGATTTCTTCTACTTTCGGCTCCCCGCTTACGACTAAATAGTAGCCCGTTTGGCAGCCCATCGGTGAAATATCAATGATATCAAAATGAGCATATGGCTCAGCATATTTACGGATCGTGAAGGCTAATAAATGCTCTAGTGTATGAATGGAATCAGGCTTCATCGCTTGCTTGTTCGGCTGACAGAAACGGATATCAAACTTATTCACAAGTCCGTCGCTTCCTACTTTATGCACACCGCAATGTCTGACATATGGTGCTTTCACTGCATTATGATCTAATTCAAAGCTTTCTACTGAAGGCATTAAAAAATCACTCCCATTTAGTTTCTACTTCATAGTATAACGTAAATTCATAGTTATTTCATCAACTTAATCTGAATTAGGTAAAAAACCAGTTTTTCCACTCCTATCCACCATCTTCTAAATGCCAATCCCTTTCAATACCCGTACAGGTTCTGATATAGTAAAAGAAAATCTCTTTTAGGAGACGGATTATGAAAAGGGTTTTATTATTACTGTTCAAGTTCTACCAGCGCGTCATCTCTCCCCTTAAGCCTCCTACATGCCGGTTTTACCCTACATGTTCCCATTACGGGGTCGAGGCAGTAAGCCGTTTCGGTGCACTCAAAGGCGGCTGGCTGACGATCAAGAGGATTGTCAAATGTCACCCATTCCATCCCGGGGGCATCGATCACGTGCCGGAACAATGGCCAAGCAAGGAAAAAGAAGACTGATTCAGACTAGCTCCAACTCGGGAGGTAGTCTTTTTTAATAAAATCGTCCCATTTATCTTGCTTATTCCCCATATCGGTAGTAAAATAACCTTTGTGCTAAATCGTAATCATTACAGTTATGAAACAAAACCGTTAAAAGGAGGCTTCCTCTTGAACTATATTCGCATGAGTTTGCTATTATTATTGATTCTCGTCTTGTCTGCTTGTGGAACCGATTCCGCCCAGGATGGGGACAAAAAGAAAGATACACTAGAGGTATACACGACGGTCTATCCACTGGAGGACTTCACGAAAAAAATCGGCGGGAAGTATGTGGAGGTTGAAAGCATCTATCCTCCCGGTGCGGATGAACATACCTTTGAACCTTCCCAGAAAGATATGATGAAGATGGCTGATGGAGATGTTTTCTTCTACGTCGGAATGGGTCTTGAAGGATTTGTTGAAAAGTCTAAATCATTACTGGAAAATGAAGACGTTGAAGTAGTAGCGGCAAGTAAAGGAATCGAAGTTCATCACGAAAACAATGATGAGGATGGCCACGATCATGAAGATGGGCATAACCATGATGTGAATCCCCACATTTGGTTAGATCCCGTTTATTCGAAAGAAATGGCAAAGAACATCGCCGACACTCTTTCAAAAAAAATGCCCGAGCATAAAGATGAATTCCAAGCGAATCTTGAAACGGTGAACAGTGATTTAGACGAACTGAACACTGAGTTCAAAAGCATGGCGGACAATGCGCCCAAGAAAACCTTCTACGTTTCCC
This sequence comes from Rossellomorea sp. YZS02, assembly GCF_033963925.1. Taxonomy (NCBI): domain Bacteria; kingdom Bacillati; phylum Bacillota; class Bacilli; order Caryophanales; family Bacillaceae; genus Rossellomorea; species Rossellomorea sp. YZS02. The sequence goes on from NZ_JAXBLY010000019.1 coordinate 87,166, forward strand.
ACGCAGCCTACAGCTATTGGGAAGAACGTTACGGACTCCATCAGGAAGCCATCGCCGGGTTGAATTCAGCAGACGAACCGTCCCAGCAGGAGTTGAAGAAAATCATAGAAAAAGGGAAAAGCGACAATGTCCAATACATCCTTTTTGAACAAAACGTCTCTTCACGCCTGACAGAAGTCGTCCAAAATGAATTGGGAACAAAATCACTCACTCTTCACAACTTATCCGTCCTCACAGCAGAAGATCGCAAAAAGGATGAGGATTATTTTTCTTTGATGAAGAGGAATATTGATACACTGAAACAAGCATTACAGTAGAGCAGCCTCCGGGGCTGCTTTTTTTTTCTGGATGAGATGCGGTGCCATGGCAGACCCACTAATTTAAAAAACAGGTTATATTATCGACTTCGCCATTTGACTCCCTAAATACAATCCATTTCTCCTAAAATCATGAATATTATTTTCCATTAAGTGGACAATAAGGAAATGTTAAAGACTAGTAAGGGAGATTTGAGAATGGATGAATTAGTAATTGCTCGTTCCATGTTTGGGGTTACAATGGGGTTTCATATCATTTTTGCCACACTTGGAGTGGGTATACCGTTAATGATCCTTGTTGCAGAAATCATGTTTCAACGGACCAATGACCTTGATTATTCCGTGATGGCGAAGCGCTGGACCAAGGCGTTCGCAGTCTTGTTAGGAGTGGGCATCCCGACTGGGACAATCGCCGGTGTGCAGCTGTCACTCCTTTGGCCGGGATTCATGGAGGTCATCGGGCGCGTCATGGCCCTGCCGTTTCAAATTGAAATCTACGCCTTCTTTGTGGAAGCGTTATTTATGTCCATTTATGTGTATGCAGCGAATCGGATCGCTCCTTGGATGCGGATTGTGAGCCTGGTGCTTGTTGCAATCGGCGGCCTGGCTTCTGCCGTTCTGATTACCAATGTACACGCCTTTGAAGGGACGCCGGCCGGATTTGAAATCATCAATGGGGAAATCACCAATGTGGATCCTTGGAAAGCATTCTTTAATCCAAGCTTCTTCGTGACGGCCGGACACGTGGCATTATCTGCTTATGTAGCGGGCTCCTTTACGATTGCGACCGTATCGGCCTTTAAAATGCTTCGATCTTCTTTCGGTTCGAGAATCTATGCTTTTCATCGAAAGTCGCTCATGATTTGCTTATTGGTCGGTGGGGTCTTCGCCTTTCTCACAGCGATCAATGGACATGAATCCGCACAAAAGCTCCATGAGTATCAGCCTGAGAAATTGGCTGCGGCGGAGGGATTATTTGAAACCCAGACTCATGCTCCACTTTCCATCGGTGGATTCACCGATCCTGTTACAAAAGAAGTAAAGTGGGGGATTGAAGTTCCATGGGCCCTCAGTTTCCTGGCCGGGAACAGCTTTGATACAGAGGTAATCGGGTTGAATGACTTCCCTGAAGAATACTGGCCACCCCTATTCGTTCATACTCTATTTAACGCAATGGTTGGGATTGGATCACTGCTCATTCTTCTTTCCCTCGTCGCCTACGTGTGGAACAAGCTACTGAAAAAGGACCGTTTCCCGAAATGGCTGATGTGGGCATTCGTGGCTGGTGGGCCTTTGTCGATCCTTTCCATCGAGTTTGGATGGATCTTCGCCTGCACTGGCCGACAACCATGGACGATTTACCGCATCCTGAGTACGGAAGATTCGGTTACCACTTCAGGTAACCTAGGGACTCTTTTCATTCTCTTCGTCTCAGTATATGCGATTTTGGCCGTTTCCGTCGTTCTGGTACTCCTGTATTACTTTAAGCGGAATCCTCCTGAAAAGGATATTAACAAAGCGGAATCAAATCAGAAGGATATTCCCCTGTCAACTTAAACAGCAGGAATTGGAGGTGAAGATATGACACAAGCTTTGATTGCCATCACAATCCTTTGGGGATTCGTCTTTATCTATGCCGTCATGGCAACAATGGACTTCGGTGCCGGTTTCTGGTCAATGATCTATATCAACCATGACAAAACGAAAGCAACGAATATTGCCAATCGGTATCTGTCTCCTACCTGGGAGGTTACGAACACATTCATCGTCGCCTTAGTTGTCGCCGTATACAGCATGTTCCCTGGTGCTGCCTATTCTTTAGGAACGGTATTACTCGTTCCGGGAAGCTTGATTCTATTGCTTCTGGCCCTGAGGAGTGCCTTTCTTGTATTCTCCCATGTGGCGGATGATTACAGGAAGCCGCTCACTTACGTAACGGGGATCACCGGCTTGTTGATCCCGGGCCTCCTTATCAGTGTTCTGCCTATCTCTCACGGACCTTATATCGATTTCGAAGACGGCCAGACCCTTCTCCTAGGGAAACTGTTCAGTAGTCCCCATGAATATGCTTTCTTCGGGTTCGCCGTCGCAAGTACATTGTTTCTGTCATCCCTGCTTCTTGCCGATTACTCGAAAGCTTCAAAAGAATTCGAAGCATTCAAGGTGTATAGGCGTGACGCTCTGATCATTGGTCCCATTTCGGTTGTCATGGCCTTCCTCATCATGTTCACCATGAAAAATGAGGCAGGATGGATGTATGACAAGATGATGGAAGACCTGCCTATCTTACTGATTTCCCTTCTCGGATTCCTCGTTGCGGGAGGTGCTTTGTTCCTCCCTACGAATAAAGAGGGAATGAAAGGGATGCCGCGGGTCGCGGTCATTGCCGTAACCTTTCAATATGTTTTGGCAAGTTATGTATACGGTAAAGCACACTTGCCCTATATCATCTATCCAGAAGTGACGATTCAGTCGGGATTTACAGATCCCAATTCATTTAAGGCCGTCTTCATCACCTATATCGTCGGGTTCATCATCCTGTTCCCGGGGTTTGTCTACTTCTGGAGCTTATTCATGAACGACAAACGGTACTTGAGGCAAAAAAGTGAGTGAGAACGCTCCGGGACTCCCGGAGCGTTTTTTTATTCCACCACATCAGGTATATTAGTTGCCTACCACTCTCCATCACTTTACACTTACCTTAGAACCAATTGAAAGGATGATTAAAATGGCACAACCGATCAATGGCAAAACGGCTTATATTACAGGTGCAGCGAGGGGAATCGGAAAAGCGACGGCATTGGAGTTTGCCCGGGAAGGCGTCCATGTCGGGTTGATCGCCCGTACAGAAAGCACTCTTAAAAAAGTGGCGGATGAAGCGAGATCGCTTGGCGTGAAAGCGAGTGTGGCTGTTGCGGATATTTCCGATATGGACCAGGTCAATCAAGCAGTCGCGAAACTCAGTAAAGAATTGGGACCTGCCGACATCTTGATCAATAATGCCGGTATCGGAACGTACGGATCATTTCTTGAAATCGATCCCCAGGATTGGAAACGGACCTTTGAGGTGAATGTATTCGTAACATATTATGTCACCCGTGCCGTCCTGCCCCAATTGATCGAGAAAGACCGTGGGGATATCATCAATATTTCATCAAGCAGCGGATTGAAAGGGACAGCAGGGAGCACAGCGTATAGTGGGTCCAAATTTGCCATCCAAGGGATGACAGAAGCACTCATGCAGGAAGTCCGAAAACATAATATCCGTGTCATGACCTTGAACCCAAGCCTGGTGGCGACGGATCTGACTTTTGATCACGTGGATGAAGCTGACAAGGAGAAATACATGCAGCCGGAGGACCTGGCGGAGCATATGGTATCACAACTGAAGCTCCACCCGAGAATCTTCATCAAGCAGTCTCTTCAATGGGCGACAAACCCTTTTTAGACGGAATAAACATCTTAGAGGGACTTAAGGATACTGTTCCCTTTTAAGGTGCTTTTTTTAAACATGACATTTGTATATAAAAAAGTAAAACTCGCCGTAGTCATGTGGGCGAGTTTTTTTCATCATTATTAGAATGCTAGTGATGCGGAAATAAGGTGTCTTGTCGTTTATATAAAAAATCAGCAAACGGAAAATAAGCGGAGATTCTCCTGTTAAAGTCTGAACGAAACTTGTTCTGAGGGTGAATAAGCGGAGATTTTCCGCTTAGGCACTGAAAAATCATCCATTTTTTGTATTTTCGAGTCAATAGGCGGAATCTTTCCCCCTATTTCAGTCATTTTTTATAATAATTAACTCATTAAGCGGAATTTCTCCGTCTATTGATCTGCCTTGGTCCTTAACCTGGTCTCCCACCCCAAACAAAAGTGCGACCCCTCTTAAACCCAGATTCTGTGATCAGCAGCTTCTTACCTGTGCTGATCAACAAGAATCATATTGCCGTCTGGGTCTTTAATCGTAAAGCTGGCTGGTCCCTCGCTCGATTCATCCGCTTCAGACAGCATGGCAATCCCTTTTTCTTTCAGCTGCTTCTGTAAATCCCGCACATCCGTAAAGGAATCGAGCTCTTCTGCATTCTGGTTCCAGCCCGGATTATAGGTCAGGATGTTGTTTTCGAACATACCCTGAAATAACCCGATGATGCAACTTTCATTTTTCATTATTAACCAATTCTGACTGAGATCTCCACCCATGACTTCAAAGCCAAGTTTCTCATAAAAGGATTTAGATACAGTAATATCCTTTACGCTTAAACTTACAGAAAATGCACCTAGTTTCATAGTTCCTCCTCTAAGACTTTTTCTTTAAGTATATATGGACAGGATTGGGAAAACAATCAATCAGACGAAAATGTCTCCTTCCTCAAAGTCACTGAATTCAAACGCTTTCGATTTAATTCCACGCCGATTCCCGCACCATCCAACCTTTTCACCACACCATTTTCCACCACGATCGGGGAAGTGATAATATCCTCCTCCCAATACTTCGAGGAAGATGAAATATCACCGGGAATGGAGAAGCCTTTCAATGTGGCCAGAGCCAGATTATGGGCACGAGAAACTCCAAATTCGATCATCCCACCGCACCATACCTTAATATGATGCTCCTGGCACAGCCGGTAAATTTCGAGGGCACTCGAATATCCACCTACTCTGCCAAGCTTGATGTTGACCACTCCACAGCTTCCTAAATGAATCGCACTCTTCATATTGTGAGGGGTAATGATGCTTTCATCAAGGCAGATGGGGGTGGTGATCTCCTTTTGCAATAAAGAGTGTTCGACCAGATCGTCTATTCCCAGAGGCTGCTCAATCATCTCCAAATCATATTCGTCCAATGCCTGGAGTTGCGCTTTGTCTTCGAGAGAATACGCAGAATTGGCATCGGCTAAGAGGGAAAGTGCTGGAAAATGCCTTCGCAATTCTTTGACAATCTCTACATCTGCCAATGGTGAGATCTTCAGCTTTATTCGTTGATACCCTTCTTCCACCAGCTCTTCCGTCTGCTTGACCATCATTTGAGCGTTGTCGGCACCGACAACAGCTCCCGCCAGGATTTCTTCTCGTACACCGCCTATCAAATTCCACAGAGGCATTTGTTGCCGCCTGGCATAAAGATCCCATATTGCCATTTCAAGTGCGGCCTTTGCCATGGCATTTCCTCGAACGGCTTCGAACCGCTTCCCGATCTCTTCAGGATGATGGAACGATTTGCTGTTTACAAGGGGAATCAACACATCCTTTAGGATATGGTAGGATGTTTTCACTGTTTCTTCTGTATACCATGGAGTAGAAAAGGCGACACCTTCCCCAAGTCCCCGCAGTCCTTCATCATCCTCGACTTCGACAATGATCCCTTCCCGTTCATCAACGGTTTGGAGATGGGTCACAAACGGTTTCTTTAAAGGCATTGAAATGACATTCAGGGTGATGGACCTAATCTTCATCTGTAACCATTCCTTTTTCCCACTGATCTCTGAGCACTCTTCTCAGCAGTTTATTTGAAGCATTCCGTGGCAGTTCATCCATAAAGATGATTTTTTTCGGACATTTATAAGACGCAAGATTCTTTTTACAGTGCTCTAAGATTTCTTCTTTTGGAAGATGATTCTTTCTCACAATAAAGGCACAGGGAATCTGCCCCCATTCGTCACTTGTGATTCCTGTCACTCCTGCATCCTCCACGCCTTTACAGCCTAACAGTACACTTTCTATTTCTGCAGGGTACACATTTTCCCCACCTGAAATTATCAAATCTGATCGCCGGTCCAATACAAATAAGAATCCTTCTTCATCCACGTACCCGATATCCCCCGTATGAAACCAGCCGGAATCAAAGCTTTTAGCGTTCGCTTCCTCTCTCCGGTAATAACCGCTGGTCACATTCGGTCCTTTCACAAGGATCTCCCCTTCTTGATTCTCATGGGCTTTCCCATTCTTGCCCAGGATCATTAATTCAGAAGGAAAGAGTGGCTTTCCGGCAGACCCCAGCTTTGAAAAACTGTATTCAGGTGATAACGTCACGATCTGAGAAGCCGTTTCCGTCATCCCATACGTTTGAAAGACGGGTACACCTTTTTCTTTACACTCCTTCAGTAATGGAAGTGGCGCGGGTCCGCCGCCGAGCAGCATACAGCGGAAATTCGGGTGATAGGTCCTGTCGTCCAAGTCTTTCATCAGACGCGTGAGCATATTACTGACAACAGACATAATCGTAACATCTCCCGATATCAATTCCCGATTGATTCCTTCCACATCAAAGCTTTCAAACAGGCGTACATTCATCCCATATATGACGCTTCTCATCAGGATTGAATATCCGCTGATATGAAAAAGGGGCACGGAACAAAGCCATGTATCATTTTCATTTATACCGAGATTCAACGAAGAACCAATGGCACTCCACCAGTGATTTCCGTACGATTGTAAAACCCCTTTAGGAGCTCCCGTCGTGCCCGACGTGTACATGACCGAGCATGCTTGGTCTAAATGAAAATGATCCTTCACCTCAAAACGTGTGGGTGATGTATTGAATAAGCGAGAGAAGGAAATCCCGTCAACGTCATCTCCTAAAAAAGAAAGCTTTCCCTCAAACTCATCATCATACAGAACCGTTGATAACGCCATATCTCTGATTTGGAAAGACAATTCATTTTCACTTAATTTATTGTTCAATAAGACAGTCGTGAAACCAAGCTGTTGGATGGCGTGAACAAGCAACACAGATTCCACTTTATTCTTAATCATGAGACCCACAAACGGATGCGATGATGATTGAACGATCGTTTGCAGCTGTTCGGCAATGGAAATGGCTTTCATCCATAATTCTTTGAATGTGTATTCAACATCACCATTACTTAACGCCATCCGGTCAGGGGTTAAAAATGCTCTTTGTTTCAGCCAGTTGGGCAATTGCTGTGTTGTCATCCTGTCTAGTCCATTCCTTTCTTGTTGGTTCAATTGAATGAATTTGTTATTTTTTCATGTATGGTTGGTTGTTTGTTGCGGCACTTTTTTGAAACTCGTGCCACTTCCCGCTAAACCATCATCTAAAAAAAAGCCCGATGAATCCATATCAGATTCATCAGGCCGCCTCAAATCAAGGGAAACGAGGGAATTGTCCGAAGTCCGGCTTACGCTTTTCTTTGAATGCGTCACGGCCTTCTTTCGCTTCTTCCGTCGTGTAGTATAGAAGGGTAGCGTCACCTGCAAGTTGCTGCAGTCCTGCCAGTCCATCTGTATCTGCGTTGAATGAAGCTTTTAGGAAACGAAGGGCAGTCGGACTCTTTTCAAGCATTTCTGAAGCCCACTGAACCGTTTCTGCTTCAAGCTGCTCGTATGGAACCACTGTATTGACAAGGCCCATTTCAAGCGCTTCCTGTGCGTTGTACTGACGGCACAGGTACCAGATTTCTTTCGCTTTCTTGTGACCGACGATGCGTGCAAGGTATCCTGCACCGTATCCTGCGTCAAAGCTTCCTACTTTAGGACCTGTTTGTCCGAAGATCGCATTATCAGCAGCAATCGTAATATCACAAACGACATGAAGGACGTGCCCTCCACCGATCGCGTAACCTGCTACCATTGCGATGACAGGTTTCGGAATCACACGGATCAGACGCTGAAGGTCCAATACGTTCAAGCGAGGAATTTCATCTTCCCCGACATATCCGCCGTGCCCGCGGACACGTTGGTCTCCACCTGAACAGAATGCTTTTTCACCCGCACCTGTTAAAACGATGACACCGACTTTGGAATCGTCGCGTGCATAAGCAAATGCATCGATTAATTCCATAACCGTTTTAGGACGGAATGCGTTACGTACTTCTGGTCGATTGATCGTAATCTTAGCGATCCCATTGTAAGTTTCGTACAAAATATCTTCGTAGTTTCTTTCTGAAACCCATTCAAAAGCCATTTAGTTGTTCCTCCTTTATGTAGTTAACAGTAGATCCTCTATTATTGTACCAAACTTTCGCGGTTCTTCCACATGAATTGCATGACCAGTGTTGGAAAATGTCACAATATTGAACATTGGATTGATCTTTTTCATGTTTTCTGCAATCCCTACGAACTTTTGATCGAGCTCACCGACAAGTACGTGGACAGGTACAGAGAGCTCTTCAAGCTCTTCCCATAAAGAGTCCTGTGCGCCTGTCCCCATCCCTCTCAAGCTATTGGACAAGCCTGTGACAGATTGACTCAGACGCTGCTTCCGGATTTCCGAGCGCTCTTTATCCGAAAGTCTTTTCTGAGAGGCAAATAAGGGGATCTCCTGCCAAAAATCGACAAAGGCTTCGATTCCACCTTTTTCAATTCTATCGGCAAGCACCTCATCCTTCTTCTTTCGCTCCGCTCTTGCTTCAACCGCCTTCAAACCAGGTGAAGAGCTTTCAAGTATCAACGCCTTCACCTTTTCAGGATAGTTCAGACTAAAGTGCAGAGCAGTACGTCCACCCATGGAATAACCGATCAGTACGGCAGGCCCAACGTCAAGCTCATCAAGAATACAGCAAATATCCTCGGAAACGCGATCCATCGTATACCTGCTGTCATCTTCAGGGGAATCCGTGCGTCCATGGCCAATCAAATCAATGCTGATGCACTGGTAGGATTCGGATAATGAATCAGTGACAGACGACCATGTTGTCGTGTCACCCGTGAAGCCATGGAGGAAAACCAGAGGCTGCCCTTCCCCTTTAACTTCTACAAAATACCGAATATCATTCACTTGAAGAATCACGATATCCACCCTTTATTTTCCGCGTCATTTCCCGGGAAACAAAATTCCACAATTTACGATGATTTGCTACATTTTCCTCTCGATTGGTCATCACTTCAATGATGCTTATCCCTTTGTATTGATCGGCTTCCAAAAGGGCAGGGATAAATTCCTCCTCCTCCGATACCTTGGAATAACCCGCTCCGTACAGCCTTGCTGCATGAGCAAAATCCAGGTCCATCGGGGTACCGAACAGGTCTTCAAAGTGTGTCTGATCAGATGCTTGCGGCAGGTATGAAAAGATGCCTCCACCATTATTATTCATGACGATGATGGTCATATCCAATTGATATTTCCTGGCGGTCAATAGTCCGTTTAAATCATGGAAAAAGGCAAGATCCCCAATCAGGAGATACATGGACTGTGACCCTGTACTCATGCCAAGGGCCGTGGATACCACTCCGTCTATTCCATTCGCTCCTCGATTGGCAAAAATCCGAATCGAACGGTCATCGGTAAATAAAAAGGTATCCAAATCCCTGATGGGCATGCTATTACTTGAAAACAGGGTTGCCCCGTCAGGCAGATGCCTGATCAGATGATGGACAGCCTTTCCTTCATCCCAGGATTCATGACCATCGTCGAGCAAGTCTTTTGTCTTGTCATTGACACCCACCCAATACTCGAGCCATTCCCTATCAGGCTTATCGTTTTTCCCAATGAAGGCCTGACAGAAAAGGTTCTCCTCACATTGGATGTAGTGGGTTCCCCGTGCAGTCGGGTCCTGCCATTCTTCTCCATTACTCACAACCCATGTCGGAATATCCGGCATGCTTTTCAGGAACAACATCAGTGCTTTCGATACCGGCATAGCACCGAACCGGATGACAAGGTCAGGCTGTAAAGATTCTTTAAGCTCATCGATCCTGATGAATGTGTCGTAGCAATCCATGATATTTTCCTTGGAGTGGCTACCATTCCTCACAAAGGATAACGGGTCTGCCAGAATCGGCAGGCCATATCCCTCGGAAAATGCGATAATGGACTGCACCGCCTCTTCACCTATTCCGGGTCCACACACAACGATGCCCCGATTTGATTTCTTTAATTGGTCCAGAAGGTCATGCTGATATCCTGAAGGCAATTGACGATCCCCCTGAATGACGGTCTTTCCCGATTGGTACGGTGTGAATTCCACCTGCTGTAGATTTGGGATAAGGGGTTCCCTGAATGGAAAATTGTAATGAACCGGCCCTTGTGGATACCCCGTAGAGATGGACACGCCCCTGGCGGCAGATGATCGTGCATATTGCACCATGGAAGGGATGCTTTCCGGCAATGCCATATCAACGGACCATTTCACGTGCTTTCCATATAAATCAATTTGATTGATCGCTTGAGGCGCACCTACTTCTCTCAGCTCATGAGGACGATCGGCCGTCAAGACAATGAGCGGCACCTTTCCGTAGCGTGCCTCAATGACAGCAGGGTAGTAATTTGCTCCTGCAGTCCCTGAACTGCACAAGATGGCTACGGGTTTCTTTTTTGCCTTGGAAATACCCAATCCAAAGAATGCTGCTGAACGTTCATCCACGTTTGTATACGTTTTGACTCCTGGATGATGGGCAAATAACAATGCCAAAGGAGTAGAACGAGAGCCGGGACTGATGACGACTTCGTCTACTCCATTTCCAACCAATTCTTCAATGAAGGCCGCTAAATAATGAGTTAATTTCTCCTGATGTTCATCAATCATGTACGGTTCCCCCTAATGCACGGAGCATTGGTCGAAATTTCATTTGTGTTTCTTTAAACTCACTTTCAGGCTGTGAATCGGCTACGATTCCGCAGCCTGCATATAAGTATGCTTTATCCCTTTGCAGGAGGCCGGAACGGAGGGCGACGGCGTACTCCCCATTCCCGTAGGCATCCATCCAGCCGATAGGACCTGCGTATAGTCCACGATCCATTTGTTCTTCCTGCCTGATCACGTGCAATGCCTTATCTCTTGGTACCCCGCCGAGTGCAGGAGTCGGGTGTAATTTTTCCACAAGATTTAGAATCGATGTATTCTCAGATGCCTGTCCAATAACGGGAGTGTATAAGTGCTGGATGTCCTTCAACTTCATAAGCTGCGGGGAAGTCGGGATCGACAGCTCGTTACAAAAAGGGTTCAAGGCATCCTGGATGCTGTCCACGACAAGCTGATGCTCATAACGGTTCTTTTCATCCCCCAGGAGCTCTTCCCCCAGTTTTTCATCCCTTTCAAGGGTATCCCCACGGGCAATCGATCCCGCTAAACAGGTAGACAGGATTTCTTCTCCCGTTTTTTTTACAAGTCGTTCTGGAGTTGCTCCGATGAAGCAGCTTTCTTCCCTTTCAAAGCTGAACACAAAGCTATCGGGCTGCTGCTTCCAAAGATTATCCAATACAAAATCAGATGACACGTGCTTTTCAAAGGAAATTTCACATTTTCTTGCAAGAACGACCTTATCCATTTCCCCCTGCTGTAACCGATTCACGACACTCTGAACAGAGTCCTTCCATTCTTCAGGCTTCACATCACGGTTACGGAGCCAATGGGCAATCTCAGGAATAATGGTCTTCCGGGCGTTAGCAAGAAGGCTTTCCTTTATGCGGATGCGTTCATGGAATATACTTTCATCTTCTTCCGGATGACAGATGACGTTCATCGTCAAATAATTCGTTTTCCCCGGCTTGGTCAACATGAACATCGGGAGCTGAAACGAACCTTCAGAGAAATGACTCCACTCGTCTCCCCTGGCGTTTAACGGGTCGAAGCTAAAACCACCGAATAGTAATGGCCCTGTTCCTGGCCACTTGTCCTCTGTCACGACTACGGACTCTCCAATTAAGCGCTTCCACTCATTCTCAATTGTAAAAAAGCGCTCTTCCATCTCATCCGTGGAAACGATATGGGCCGCTCCGAGTCCTACAAGCGTGATGGTGTGATCACGGTCCTTCCATAAAAAGCGCTCTCCAATAAAAGAACTGCCTCCATAGTAAAAGGAAAGAGGATCTACTGCATCGACTTCCTCCACTATGCTCAGAAGAACGGGACGATCTATTTGTTTAGCCTTCATTTTGGCTGAATCATATGCTTTTTCAATATTGGTTTTATGGATGGTAACCAATTGAATTCCCCCAAACAAAATCACGTACAATAGTCAAACTTACTATAAGATACACCTGTCTTTATGGTGTGTCAACGAAGTTCGAGCCATGTTTACAATATTTATCCTTATTATATATAATAAACCCTTTTTCGCCTTTTGAGAAACCAAAAGCGTTGTAAAAGTCCTCATTTACTGGAAAATAGCACCTTCACTGATTTGTAAAAAATGATTGACAGTCCCCCTCCCTTTACCTACACTTTAATCTGTAAAGGAATTGTAATGTTATCTGAAAATTCCTTATTGTGTAAGGGAGAGAGATTGATGGAACAACAAGCATCCAACGTGTTGGAATCAGATAAAGGGTGGAGAATCTGGTGGCAGCTCACAAGGCCACACACTCTTACAGCTGCATTTGTGCCTGTATTGCTTGGTACGGTACTTGCGCTGCAATTTACAGACGTTAACATTATGCTATTTTTGGCAATGCTGGTTGCCTGCCTGCTCATCCAGGCTGCTACAAATATGTTCAACGAATATTATGATTTTAAAAGAGGTCTTGATACAGAACACTCTATCGGAATCGGCGGAGCGATCGTCCGTAACGGCGTCAAACCATCAACGGTCATCAACCTTGCCTTTTCACTGTACGGCATCTCCCTGCTATTAGGGATTTATATTTGCCTCAGCAGTACATGGTGGCTGGCACTGATAGGCTTAGTTTGCATGGCAGCCGGGTACTTTTATACTGGCGGACCAATGCCAATTGCATACACTCCGTTCGGTGAAATCGTAGCAGGATTTTTCATGGGATTTGTGATCATCCTGATTTCCTTTTACATTCAGACCGGCTACATCAACGATGACAGCATCCTCATTTCCATTCCGGTTTCCATTTTAGTAGGCTCAATCCTACTGGCCAACAACATCCGGGATCTGGACGGCGATAAAGAAAACGGCCGCAAAACCATAGCCATCCTATTGGGTAAGAAGGGTGCCATCATCCTTTTAGGCGGAATGTTTGTCGTATCCTACGCCTGGATCATCGGGTTGGTCGTCACGGGTATCTCTTCACCTTGGCTGTTCGTAGCCTTTCTGAGTATCCCGAAAGCGGTCAAGGCCACAACAGGATTCATCGGCAAATCACAACCGATCGAAATGATGCCTGCCATGAAAGCCACTGCCCAGACCAATACCATCTTTGGATTCCTCATATCCATTGGATTATTACTTGCTTATATACTATAGAAAGACAAAGAGTCGACCCTTTCATTTACGGGTCGACTCTTTTTTTGTTTTGAGATGATATAACTCACAATAAATCGGATGATCTTTAAAATTACATACATAAAAAAGGTAGTTAAAACTTTAGGTATTATTTAAAAATTAAAAGCTACTGTTGATTGAAGCGGAAATCAACCAGCACTCACTAGTTGGTCAGCGCCATATTTACGAAATAAACCTTTTATGTTTTAACATCCCCACTTTCGGATAAAGTATGGTTAGGATAAATTTTTTGCGAACATAACAAAGGATGTGAAGAAATTGCTAACAGACAGCCAAAAACAGACACTCAAACAAGAATTGGTTCAACAGGAAAAGCAGTTAAAAGAACATTTACATCAGGATTTAGATAATCTTCACCATACAAACGAACGTGATAACTCAGGAGAACTTTCCCTTTACGATAATCACCCGGCCGATATGGGAACCGAATTATACGAGCGGGAAAAGGACTTCGCCATTGATGACCATTCAAAGCTAGAGCTTGATAAGATTCAACAGGCTCTTCACGCAATGGAAAACGGTACGTATGGTCAGTGTAAGGAATGCGGGAAGGAGATCCCATATGAGCGTCTGGAAGTCATCCCGACGACCCTTTATTGCCGGGACCATACACCGAAGCAGTCGACCCCTCAGGATCGACCTGTGGAGGAAGAAGTACTGCAGCCTCCTGTAGATAATGAATTCAGACATGAAACAGACGGAAATGTACGTGATGATCAGGACAGCTTCCAGGAAGTCGGCAGGTTCGGTACATCCGAAACCCCATCCGACTTTGAAGGCGATCACGAGGATTATTCCGACCTGTATCAGGATGAGGATACGTCAGAAGGCTTCACCGAGGATTTCGAGTCATTCGTCGGCACTGATATGGAAGGATCGAACCGTAAAGCCTATCCATCGAAGACCCATGAAGAGTATGAAGATATGCTAGATGAGAATGATATCGAATCAACAATAGGGGACATCCCCTATAAAGACGGGGACAGCTACATCTCCGATAAGAAGAAATAGAAAAAACCGCCTGGGATCACTTTCCCAGACGGTTTTTTTATTTGGTCAAACTTCCCTGTGCAATGCCCCAAATATCCTTCGCGTATTGCTCAATGGTACGGTCACTCGAGAAGTAGCCGGAATTGGCAATATTCTGAAGACACATCCGGGACCAATGTTCTTTGTTTTCGTAAGCCTTTCCGGCCTGCTCATGAACCCTTACGTAGGAATCGAAATCCCGGAGGACAAAGAATTGATCGTTCTCCGTCAATAACGAATCATAAATGGTTTCGAAATGATCACCTGCATCCGGCAGGGTATCATCGATCAATTGGTTCAACACCTTTTTGATCCTTGTATCATAGTGGAAGTACTCCATGGCATAATAGCCGCCATGATGCTGGTATTTCATTACTTCCTCCGCGGTCAAGCCGAATATGAAGATGTTATCATTCCCGACTTGTTCCAGGATCTCGATATTGGCTCCATCCAGGGTTCCAAGGGTCAGTGCGCCGTTCATCATGAACTTCATATTCCCTGTACCGGACGCTTCTTTACTGGCCGTTGAAATCTGCTCGGACAAGTCAGCCGCCGGAATGATTTCTTCCGCCAGGGACACGCGGTAATTTTCAAGGAATACAACTTTGATGCGCCCTTTCACCAGTGGATGATCATTGACGAGATCAGCAACAGAGTGGATCAATTTTATGATTTTCTTAGCATAAAAGTAACCCGGTGACGCCTTTGCCCCGAAGATGAACGTCCGAGGATGGAAATCAAACGCCGGGTCCTCGACACAGCGATTATACAAATGGAGAATGTGCAACACATTCATCAGTTGACGTTTATAGGCATGAAGCCGCTTCACCTGGATGTCAAAGATAGAAGAAGGATCCACTACGATCCCATTGCTTTCAAAGATCCGTTCGGCAAGCTTCAATTTATTCTCCTGCTTTACATCATACAAGTCCTTCAGGAAAGCTGTATCGTGATGATACTCCTTCAGCTTCACAAGCTTCGAAGGATCTTTAATCCACTCATCCCCGATCGATGATGTAATCAGGTTCGCCAAGGATGGATTACTATTCAGGAGCCACCTTCTATGAGTAATTCCATTCGTTTTGCTATTAAATTTATCCGGATAATATTGATAGAATAAGTTCATTTCCCTTTGCTTCAAAATTTCCGTGTGGATCTTTGCGACCCCATTCACACTGAAGCTTCCTACGATCGCCAGATGAGCCATTTTGACTTCATCATGAGAGATGATCGCCATATCCTCTATTCTTTTCCATTCACCAGGATACTCTTTCCATAATTCCCTGCAGAACCGCTCATTGATTTCATTGACAATCATATGGATGCGGGGAAGGAGCGGCTGGAATATCCGGATCGGCCATCTTTCCAAAGCTTCTGATAGAGTTGTGTGATTCGTGTAAGCAAATGTGTTCGTCGTGATTTCCCAGGCTTCTTCCCAATCAAATGAATATTCATCCAGAAGCACTCTCATCAGTTCCGGTATGGCAAGAACCGGGTGGGTATCGTTGATATGAATGGATATATGTTCATGCAGCTCCTTCAGGTCCCCGTTCCGATATAAATAGGAGTCCAGAATCGAGCGGATGCTTGCGGATACCAGGAAATACTGCTGCTTCAGGCGCAGAATCTTACCTTCTTCATGGGTATCGTCAGGATAAAGAAATTCAGTAATGGCTTCCGTATCACGTTTATATTTCATCATATCCTTACCTGCTTTATAAGCAGCAGGCTCGGCACTCCACAGACGAAGTGTATTAACAGTGGACGTTTCATACCCCACAACTGGCATATCATAAGGGACAGCGGCTACCACTTCTGCATCGACATGGCGAAACCGTAAGACGTCCTTTTCCGTATACGACTCCACTTTCCCCCAGAAAGGCACCTCCACTGTCAGGTCCGACTTTCGGACCTCCCATACGTGACCGTGACGCAGCCATTGTTCAGGAAGCTCCATCTGAAAGCCGTTTACGATCTTTTGTTCGAATAACCCATGCTTGTATCGGATTCCATATCCGTGCCCGGGTAAATTCAGGGAAGCCAGTGAATCCAGGAAACAGGCGGCCAAGCGGCCAAGACCACCGTTCCCAAGACCGGCATCGTGCTCGACATCTTCCATATCGGCAAGGTCGATACCAAGATCCTGGAGTCCTTTTTCCACGATATCGTAAATCCCTAAATTCATCAGATTCTGGCGAAGCAGGCGCCCGAGAAGGAATTCAATGGATAAATAATATACCTGCTTTTGTTTATTGAAACGGTACTGCTCGTTCGTATGGATCCAGTTCATCGAGATATATTCCCGGACCAGGTGACCCAATGTGAAGAACTGATCCTGACTGGTCGACTCAGGAAATGTCTTTCCATACATCATCTCAAGCTTCTTTAGAAACATCTCTTTAAATTCTATCGGATCAGAAAACATGACTTTCACTCCTTGATACCAGGTCAGCATATAGTTGATTATATTTAAAGGCCGATTGAGCCCAACTATAATCTTTATTCATTGCGGTTCGTACAATATGATTCCATGTTTCCGGATCTTCGTAGAAATAGGTCAGGGCCCTTCTATAGGTATAGAGCATGTCGTGAGCATTAAAGTTCCTGAATGAGAAGCCGTTGCCAGTCTTCGTTTCTTCATTGTAGGATTGAACCGTATCATTTAATCCACCGGTTTCACGGACAAGCGGCAGGGCACCATATCTCATCGCAATCAGTTGCCCGAGGCCACAAGGTTCAAACTTGGAAGGCATCAGGAACAAATCACTGGCGGAATAGATCTCCTTGGCCAGCTCCTCATTAAAGCCGATCTGAACCCTCACTTTATCGGGGTACGTCCATTCCATCTCCCTGAAGAATTGCTCAAATTCCCAATCACCCGTTCCCAACAGTACGAATTGAACATTTTCCTGCATCATTTCATGAAAGACGCCCCTGACAAGTTCGAGCCCCTTCTGGTTTGTAAGCCTTGAGATGATGGACACAAGAGGAATCCCTTCGTTCTCCTCCAGCCCCAGACTTTTTTGCAGATGACGCTTCGCCTGCTTCTTCCCATGAAGATTGCCGCTGAAGTATGGAAACTCTCCCTCATCAGGGTTGTACACTTCATCATCGATCCCATTGACGATGCCCAATAGTTGGTTGTATCGTTGACCCAGGATATTATGTAGCTTTTCCCCATAGTAAGGCGTAAGGATTTCCTCTTTA
Organism: Rossellomorea sp. YZS02; assembly: GCF_033963925.1. Lineage (NCBI taxonomy): Bacteria > Bacillati > Bacillota > Bacilli > Caryophanales > Bacillaceae > Rossellomorea > Rossellomorea sp. YZS02. Next base: position 104,868 of record NZ_JAXBLY010000019.1, read on the forward strand.
TATGTCGGACTCACCGTTGTGACAAAATCCGAAGAAATGAGAGCGGCTTTCATGAAATTGATATTTCCATAAAACTCTAGATATTCATGATGAAAATACTTATCGGGTATACCTAATAAATCCGTCATCACCTGTTTAGGGTAAATCCCTTGAAATTGCAGATTGTGAATGGTGAACACACTGCGGATAAATGCATAACCCGGTCTCTCCTGATACTCGCTTCGAAGTAAGAACGGAACCATTCCTGTGTGCCAATCATGACAGTGAATCACATCAGGGAAGTAATCAAGGACAGCGATGCTTTCCAGTACAGCCCTGGTAAAATAAGCAAAGCGCTCCCCGTCATCAAAGTATCCATACAGCCGGTCCCTGTTAAAATAATATTCATTGTCGACAAAATAATACGTTACGCCATTTTCTGTGTACTCTTCAATGCCACAATATTGATTGCGCCACCCGACTGATACGAAAAATTCTTTCTTCCGCTTCATTTTAGAATGGAACTCATGAGGGATCCCGCCGTATTTGGGCAGGATCACCCTGACATCGGTTCCTAAGCTTCTTAACTCCTTAGGCAGAGCACCTGCCACGTCAGCCAGGCCTCCGGATTTAATGAATGGGACACACTCCGATACGACAAATAACACTTTCACGAATTCATCAGCGCTCCTTGAATCATCCCTTTGCGAATGACAATTGGATTGTTTGGATCTCCGATAAGCTTGACGCCATCCTCTACTCGCACATCTTTATCTAAGATCACATTCTCTAGTACACAGTTATCTCCAATTTGGCTCTTCTGCATAATGATGCTGCCTGATATCTTCGTGTTTTTTCCAACCTTCACGGCTCTGAACATCGTAGAATTATTCACTTGGCCCTCAATGTAACATCCATTGGCGATGATACTATTCTTCACGCTTGCCAATGACGTGTAGCGTGTCGGCGGTTCATCCTTCACCTTCGTATAGATAGGCATTTCCTTCTTGAACAGCTCTTTCCAGTATGATAGATTCATCAGCTTCATGCTGGCATCATAGTATTCTTCAATGGAATCAATCTTCTGAACAAATCCATCATGTTCATAACCGCATATCTTAAAACCGCTGTCCATGTCCTCTACGACATCCTGCATGCAGGTGTAGCCCGTTTCACGGCGCTTAGCGATCAAATCTATGAGCATAGTCGTTTTGACTAAGTACATGTCTAGAGAGTTCCCATTGTGTCTCATTTCCGTGATATCACAACCTATACGGATATGACGTTCGAGTACGGGTTGATAATCGATATTACATAACGTAAAGCAATTGCTGATCAGTGCATATTCCTGTGTACTGCGTTTTAAATAGTCCATATGATGGGCAAAGTGGTTAAAGGAACCCACCCCTTCCTCATTCGCTTCCAGTCCCGGTGCAGGAAAGAAAAACAAGCCGTCCCGTTTCCGGTTCAGATCCCAGTTCTTTCCCGATCCCAGATGATCCATCAGGGATCTGTATTGAAACTTCGGAAAAATGGCAACGGAACCGATATCTGAATTCACCATATTGGAAAGGACAAAATCAATCAGACGGTATCTACCTGCAATCGGAAGTGCGGCTAATGAGCGATGCAACAATAAATCCTCCAACGAATCATAGTAACTCGTAGCATCAATAACACCAAGCATTGTATTTTTCAAAACACTTCTCCTCCTCTAATGTTGTAATGTTGGTCTTGAATCTTACACTCTTTCTTGTTCCAGCAGTGTTTCAATGAATGATTCCGTCACGAGGATGACTTCATCGGATCCCTCTTCCGGCATGATGCACAGCCCGCTCGGTACTTTCACATCCGAAGGCACGATCGCTTGCTCGATATACGCGTTCTCTCCAATGACTGCATCCGGCATAATGACTGATCGGTTGACGTGCGCCCCTTTTTTCACTGTCGTGCCCTGGAAGAGTACTGACTTCTGAATCGTTCCTTCAATCGTGCATCCCTCATTCACAAGTGATCCTTCTACAAGGGCATCACCTGCAATATATTGAGGCGGCTCGTTCGGATTAACGGAATACACCCTCCAATCATGATCAAACAGGTTCAATTCATTTTTCTCGTCGATCAGATCCATATTCGCTTCCCACAAACTCTTGACCGTACCGACATCCTTCCAATAGCCCTCGAATGGGTATGCCATCAATTTCTTCTTCTCATCAAGCAGGAGCGGGATGACATCCTTTCCAAAGTCATGGCTGGAATCAGGATTGCGTTCATCCATCTCGAGATAATCCTTCAGCACGGAATAGTTGAAAATATAGATACCCATCGAAGCAAGATTACTCTTAGGGAAAGGCGGCTTTTCTTCAAACTCTGTGACTCTCATCTCTTCGTTCGTATTCATCAGCCCGAAACGGCTCGCTTCGTCCCATCCCACTTCAATGACTGAGATCGATACGTCTGCTTTTTTCTCGATATGATAATCAAGCATTTTACTATAGTCCATCTTGTAAATATGATCACCAGACAGGATCAGAACGTACTCAGGATCATATTGCTCGAGATAATTCATATTTTGATAGATGGCACTTGCCGTCCCTGTATACCAGCGCATTTCAGAGGATTCAGCATATGGTGGCAGCACGGTCACACCACCGTTTTTACGGTCAAGATCCCACGCACTCCCAATTCCAATATAAGAATTCAATACAAGTGGCTGATATTGGGTAAGGACCCCTACCGTATCGATACCTGAATTCGTACAGTTGCTCAGTGTAAAATCAATGATACGGTATTTCCCTCCAAATGGTACGGCGGGTTTCGCCAGACTTTTCGTCAATGAACTTAATCTGCTCCCCTTTCCACCTGCTAATAACATGGCCACACATCTACCTTTTGCCATCACTTTCTCTCCCCTTTCAATCGATTGGTTTTAAATAAACGGCTGCATACGGTGGAATCGTCATTTCCACATATCCTTCTCTTCCATGGTACATTTCATTGTGTACGGTAAGCGGCTCGGGGTTGACCTGGTGTGAACCACCAAATCGCTCATCATCACTATTCCAAATCTCTTCATAAGAAGAAACCTTATTTACTCCCACCTTATACCGGTGATACACATGTGGACTGAAATTGCAGATCACCACCAGATGCTCCTCTTTTTCAATCCCATAACGGATAAAGGAAAAAATCTGCTGTTCAGCATTATTCACATCCACCCACTCGAAGCCCTCTGAACGATGATCCATCTGGAATAATGGTTCAGCACCTTTATATAAATGCATGAGCTCTTTAAAATATGAATTGAATTTGTGATGATATTCGTAATCCAGTAAATGCCAATCTAATTCCTCAAGATCTTTCCACTCTGAAAACGGGGCAAGCTCACTTCCCATGAACAGAAGCTTTTTCCCCGGATGAGCCATCATATAGCTCAGGAGCAAACGATATTGTGCGAATTTCTGCCAGTAATCCCCCGGCATTTTGTTCAATAGTGACTTCTTCCCATGTACCACCTCATCATGTGAAAAAGGAAGTACATAGTTCTCTGAATAGGCATATAACAAAGAAAATGTTATGAGCGAATGTACATGCCTTCGTTCAGTCGTATCGGTTTCCATATATTTAAGGACGTCATTCATCCATCCCATATTCCACTTATAATTAAATCCAAGACCCCCATAATGAACAGGAGATGTCACCTGTGGCCAGTCCGTAGAATCCTCTGCAATCATCAAAATTGAAGAATCGTATTCAAACACAGCCTTATTCAAGTTTCTCAAGAACTGTATGGCACCTTCATTGGGAGCCATCTGTCCCTGATTTGCCCAATAAATGATATTTGCCACTGCATCGATCCGGAAGCCATCGATATGATACTTATCCATCCAGAAACGGGCATTGGAAATAAGGAAGCTTCTCACTTCACCTTTCCCTAAATCAAAATTCGCCGTTCCCCACGTATAATTCTCGCGATCCCTTTCCTGACTATATTCATAGGCAAACGAACCATCAAACTCATATAATCCATGTGAATCCTTACAAAAATGTCCAGGGACCCAATCCAAAATGACGCCGATATTGTGTAAATGACATTCATTCACAAATGCCATCAACTCATGTGGCGAGCCATACCTGCTGGTCGGTGAATAATACCCCGTCCCCTGATATCCCCAGGACCGGTCAAAAGGATGCTCCGTGACTGGCAGCAGTTCTATATGAGTGAAACCCTGCTCTTTCACATGAGGGATCAACTGTTCCGCCAATTCCTTGTAAGAAAGGAACTTTCCCGATTTCTTCTTCCATGTGCCCAAATGCACTTCATAAATCGACATAGGCTTGTCGTAGATCGTGTTAGCTGAACGATCCTCAATCCACTTCTCATCTTCCCAGGAAAAGCCATCCAGCTCATACACGATGCTTGCCGTATGAGGGCGCTGTTCAGAGGCAAATCCATAAGGATCCGCCTTCAGTTTCTTTGAACCTGATGGTGTGGTGATTTCATACTTATACGTTTCGTTCGATAAATCCTTATCCACACGAATCGTCCACAAACCTTCCCTATTTCTTCTTTTCAGGTCATACCCACTCCCGTTCCACTGATTAAAGGATCCCACCAATGAAACATGCCTTGCTTTCGGTGCCCAAACGCAAAATTCTGTATAGGTCCCTGTCGAATCCCTTCTAACATGGGAACCCATAAACTGATAGGCCTGCTGTAAATTACCCTCATGAAACAAAAAAACATCATAATCTGTTATGGTCATTGCGTTCATCATCTCACCTACATTTTTTCAATCTACTTAACTATTTTCTAACAAGAACACTAAAATCCTCCTTATAATCGTCGCTCAATTACGACAATTTACTACATCCATAGATGAATAAATAGCTTATTTGGGAATTTATTCAAAATGATAAGGTTTACATTGTAAAAACATAGGGGAATCATGAAGAATTCATAGCGGAATTTGTCGAATTTTTTTTAATAATAGTTAATGAATTTTGCAAAAAATACAGAAGGATTACGGGATTTTGTATGGTTCATGGCTGGCTGCGAAAGGGGATGGTGATGTCGAATGGAGGTGTTAAAGATGGATATCTGATTTTGGATTTCTTTTAATCTGTTCTTATGAATGGAAAATGAAAATGAAGAGAAAAGTACAGAAGTTGATAATAAAATGGGGTAAGTCCATAATAAACTGCTCAAGGTCAATAATAAAGTAGAGAAAGCGATAACACAGTCATCCCTAAGGAAAAGACTTATCAATATAAAACCTGCCATGATGATCCCGTTCTCGCTCCATATTCAAAGATATCTCTTCAAATAGACTATTTAATTTAATACAAAAAAAAGACTATCAACAATGATAGTCTTTTCATAATGACCCATACGGGATTCGAACCCGTGTTACCGCCGTGAAAGGGCGGTGTCTTAACCGCTTGAC
>NZ_JAXBLY010000020.1:0-107931 GCF_033963925.1 Rossellomorea sp. YZS02
GGCTCAGTAGCTCAGTTGGTAGAGCAATGGACTGAAAATCCATGTGTCGGCGGTTCGATTCCGTCCTGAGCCATCTTACAAAAAGTACTGCGACGACTTTGACTCTCGTAGTACTTTTTTATTATGTTCTGTAACACTTATGTAACATTCAACCCCGCTTTCCTCTAATTATTACCAGCACTATTTCAATGACAAATCCACCTTTTGACCCATTTGATTCCCACTATGACAAGGATCTTTCGCTATATACGAAAAGGATATGAACTGACAAATTATACAGTTATATTACAATCATCATTCTGCGTCCCGGTTTTCGTCGAATTATGGTAAATTAGTAAAGTACGAATTTTATAGAATTTGACTAAATTAGGCATAATGAACTACCGTTAACCGGGATTTTTGCTTTAGTTTATAGGAGGCAAGTCAATGAGTTTTGGAAAGAAGTTATCACCCTTTTTAGAAAAACTTAATATTCGACATAGATCAAATCAATTTGTGAAACGAGTGGGAATAACGACACTCGCACTTTCCACCTTAACGTTTTCTTCAGCGACGGCGTCTAACGGGTCCGAAAACGACTTGCAAACCATCTATCATGTGTACATGGGTGATGAGTATGTAGGGGCTGTTACAAATGAGGAACAGGTGAAGGACGTTTTAGAAGAGAAGCTTGAGAAGGCACAGAAGGAGTACAGTGATTATCAGGTTGATTTTAATCAAGACATAACATACATACCTGAGAATGTATTCGAAACGGTTAAAACCAATAATCAGCAAGTCATCGAAAGTTTAAATTCATCTGTATCAATTGAAGCGAATGCGTTTGCTTTGGTTGTCAACGATAAACCAGTTGCTTATGTAAAGGACGAAAAGGCGGCTGAAGAAGCGCTAAAATCGTTTAAGCTTAATTATGTTTCTGAAGAAGAGCTTAATGAATATGAAGATCGCACAAAGGATTCTACATCTACTTCTTTACCCCCATTGAAAGAAAATGAAACCCGTTTGTTGGATGTTTCATTTAAAGAGAATGTGGAAACGAAGAAGGCACAAGTGAAGCCGGAAGAGTTAAAGTCTCCGAAGGAAGCTGCTGAGCTTCTTAAAAAAGGAACAGCGGAAGAGAAGAAGTATAAAGTCCAGGAAGGCGATGCGTTGAGCACGATTGCTGCAGATCATTCTATAACGACAGGTAAATTGCTGGAGTTAAATGAAGATTTGAAAGAGGACGGTGCTTTGAAAGTAGGTACAGAGGTAAATGTAACTGTGTATGAGCCTCTTGTTCATGTTCTCGTTAAGAAGGAAGCCAATAAAATTGAAAAAATCGCCTACGAAAAAGAAGTCAAGGAAGACTCTTCAATGAATAAAGGCGATACGAAAGTGAAGCAGGAAGGTCAAGATGGAGAGAAATCCGTTACGTTTGAAACGACAGAGGTAAACGGTTCTCAAACCGATAAAAATGTTAAAGAAGAGAAAAAACTGAAAGATCCAGTGAAATACATCCTGATTAAAGGAACAAAAGCCACTCCGTCCAGGGGTTCTGGAAGTTTTGCATGGCCGACGAATGGCGGTTACATTTCTTCCAAGCAGGGACCTCGCTGGGGGAAAATGCATAAAGGGATCGACATCGCACGTCCAAGTGACCGCACCATTAAATCCGTTGATAACGGAAGAGTCGTTTCAGCCGGATGGGATGATGGTGGTTATGGAAATAAAGTCGTCATCGATCATGGGAATGGTTATAAGACCATCTATGCCCATCTGAATTCCATTTCTGTTTCTGCCGGTCAAACGGTCGAGAGAGGACAAAAACTTGGAATTATGGGAGAAACAGGTGAAGCAACGGGTGTTCACCTTCATATAGAGGTATACAAGAACGGATCGCTGATTAATCCATTGGATGTACTATAATGATATAGAGGATATCAAGCAAGGGACTGACACAATCATTTTATTTGTCAGTCCCCTTTGTTATATTTAGATTGTAGTCAACAAGCATGGGAATAAAGGGTATGATAGAGTTAAAGATGAATTAATATGGAGAAAGTGATAAATTAAAAGGAAGAATCCTATACTAATCACAACTTTATATGATACATTACTTTTTTCTAAAGGAGATCAAACGATATGGAAAAGAAAATATTAGTCGTTGACGATGAGAAACCAATTGCAGATATATTACAGTTTAATTTGAAAAAAGAAGGATATGAGGTTCACTGCGCGTATGATGGGGATGAAGCCGTCAAGATGGCAGAGGAAATCAAGCCGGATCTTGTCCTTCTTGATATTATGCTTCCAAATCGCGATGGGATGGAAGTGTGTCGTGAAATCAGGAAGAAGTATGAAATGCCGATCATCATGCTGACGGCGAAAGACTCTGAAATCGACAAAGTATTGGGTCTTGAGCTCGGAGCGGATGATTATGTGACAAAGCCTTTCAGTACACGGGAATTGATTGCAAGGGTGAAAGCGAACCTGCGACGCCACCAGCATGGAGCACAGCAAAATGTTGAAGATGAGAATAATGAAATCACCGTCGGCTCCTTAACGATTCATCCCGATGCATACGTTGTATCAAAAAGGGGAGAAACGATTGAACTGACGCACCGTGAGTTCGAGCTTCTTCACTATTTAGCAAAACATATCGGACAAGTCATGACCCGGGAGCATTTGCTTCAGACGGTCTGGGGATATGATTACTATGGGGATGTGCGTACCGTCGATGTGACCGTGAGACGTCTCCGTGAGAAAATTGAAGATAATCCAAGTCACCCTACCTGGATCGTAACACGTAGAGGAGTCGGTTATTACTTACGAAATCCTGAACAGGAGTAATATGGAATGAAGAAAGTTGGTTTAACCCGTTCGATTCATTTGAAATTTGTTCTGATATACGTTCTGCTCATCCTTCTCGCTATGCAAATCATCGGGGTTTATTTCGTGAGGGAACTTGAGCAGAAGCTGGTGGAAAACTTCCAATCTTCCATTACGAATCGAGTGGAATTATTAGAATACACCATCAAGGAAGAAATGATCAAAGAGCGTGAGGACGATGATCCCACACAGGAAGAAGACATTAGAAGAATATTAGAAGACAGCAGCAAGAATTCAGATATTGCCGAAATCAGGGTCATCGATAATCGAAAGCGGATCATCGGTACTTCTGATCCGAATAATCAAAAGCTTGTCAACAGGGTGACGTCTGATAAAGATATAAAAAGGGTCCTTGCACTCGGTGTTACTTCTGAAAATACGTACCTTGACGACCGGACACATGACCGTATCTGGGTCCATGCGAAACCGATCGAATCCAATAATGAAGTGATCGGGGCCATCTATATCGTTGGTGAAATCGAGCGGGTATATGATCAAATGAACGATATTAATAAAATCTTCACCAACGGGACCATCATCGCACTCGTCATCACGGCTATCCTGGGGGTTTTACTCGCTCAAACCGTCACCCGGCCGATATCCGATATGCGAAAACAGGCACTGGCCATGGCGAAAGGGAACTTCTCCAGAAAGGTTAAAGTGTATGGGTATGATGAAATCGGTCAACTGGCCATCACGTTCAATAATCTGACAAAGCGCCTCCAGGAAGCGCAGGCTACGACAGAAGGTGAACGAAGAAAGCTATCATCCGTTCTTTCCTATATGACCGACGGGGTTATTGCCACCGATCGAAAAGGAAGGGTCATCCTTATTAATGATCCCGCGGCAAGCATGCTGAATGTTTCACGTGAAACAGTCGTTTCCCAACCGATCATTTCACTGTTGGGATTGGATGAGGAGTATACGTTCGATGACTTGTCCAATGAGCAGGAGTCCATCATTTTAGATTACAGCACAAAGGATAAACCCTATATCCTGAGGGCTAATTTCTCTATCATTCAAAAAGAGACTGGATTTGTGAACGGTCTGATTGCCGTTTTACATGACATCACGGAACAGGAGAAAATCGACCTTGAGCGAAGGGAATTCGTAGCCAATGTATCCCATGAGCTCAGAACGCCGCTGACGACGATGAGAAGTTATCTCGAGGCATTGGCAGAAGGTGCCTGGCAGGATGAAACAATTGCCCCTCAATTCTTGGATGTCACGCAAAATGAAACGGAAAGAATGATCAGGCTGGTCAATGATCTTCTACAACTCTCTAAAATGGATAGCAAAGACTATCGATTTAATAAAGACTGGGTCGACTTTATTCTATTCTTCCATAAAATCATTGATCGTTTTGAAATGACGAAAAACATCAATGTGACCTTCGAGCGCTACCTACCGGACAAGGCGTTATTCGTAGAAGTGGATCAGGATAAAATCACCCAGGTGTTGGACAATATCATTTCAAATGCATTGAAATATTCACCTGAGGGTGGAACGATTACATTTAAAGTGAAAGAAAAAGATGGTTATATTGAAATCAGCGTATCAGATCAAGGGTTAGGGATTCCCAAGGAAAATCTGGAGAAAATCTTTGAACGTTTCTACCGTGTCGATAAAGCCAGAACAAGACAAATGGGTGGTACGGGTCTCGGTCTTGCGATTGCGAAAGAAATGATTTCAGCACACGGCGGTGACGTATGGGCGACAAGTAAGGAAGGGAAAGGTACAACGATCATCTTTACTCTCCCATATGACGTCGGACAAGAGGATGATTGGTCATGAAATACGAAAAAATAAAATCGATTATATTAACCTTACTTGTTTGCATCAGTATCTTCCTGACCTTTAACCTTTGGACATATCAACCGGGATATGACACAATCGACAGCAATGAAACCTTTGACGTATCAGTAGGAGAAAAGATGAAGGAGCCTAATCTTTCAAAGATATTGATCAAGCCATACGAGCTTTTTTATCATGCAGGCAATAAGACGGTCGGGACGCTTGATGGAGAAGCAATGGACAATGTGATAAAAGGTTTGAGCAGCTGGACACTGTTTGATTTGAAAGACTACTCAAATCAATATACGAAAGACGAGATGAAAGCCATCACTCAGGGTGAAAAGAAAGTCGAGATTGTATTTCCTGATAATGTGCCATTTTCCGTCTATAGCCGCGTCATCCATTTCGAAGATAAAAATATTCCGACGGCCTCGTTCGATCGAATCGTCATTGATTTGAACACGGTGAACTCGGATGCAGGAACCATCTATTTTGCCTCCCTTGATTCCGGTAAGAAATATTTTTATGAATGCCGGGTGAATGTGGAAAGCTTACAAAAATTCGAGAAAATGTTCTTGAAAAAGGTTGCTTCTTATGATGAATATATAGAGCAGCCCCTGAATTCCAACAAAAATATCTTTCTTCCAAAGTATCCGAAAGACTATAAGAGCTATCGATTCTACGCTGATACTCTATCGTTGGAAGATTTTAAGAAAGCACTATTCAGTGACCCCAACAACGTGGAAGTCAAAAAGAATACCTTTATCAATATACCAAGCTTCATGAAGACGGATGAAGAATACAGCACTCTTTCGTATATCAATTTATCTGTCGATAGCGATTCCGCCATCGCTCCAGCGTCTCTCTTGCAAAAAAGCATGGAATTTGTGAATGATCATGGTGGGTGGACGGATGATTATCATTACTTTTCCAGCAGCACCGTTGAAAATAAGGTTGTCTACAGATTGTTCATGGAAAACCATCCGGTCTTTAACGAGAATCATATGGCCGAGGTCATTCAAGAGTGGGGAACGAATTCCATCAGTAAGTATGAAAGACCGTACTTTACACTGGACATGGTGTCGAAAAATGCAATCAGAGACGTGCAGCTTCCTTCCGGTGCCTCTGTCCTGTATGCGTTGAAGAACAGCTCGAAAGAACTGGAAGACGTAGAGGATATTGTCGTCGGATACAAGATGACCAGGGATACAAATGAATCCAACAAGAAGTTCTTACTATTCGAACCTTCCTGGTACTATAAGCTTAGTGGAAACTGGATAAGGGTCCCGCTGGAAGAATTGGAGGCGTTCTAACAGATGGATTGGAGTAAAACAAAGAGCATTTTCATTATCGTCTTTTTGGTTCTGGATATATTTCTCCTGACCATATTCATGAATAAAATCAGGGAAAGCAATCCCGATACATTAGGGCAGACCACAATTGAAGAAACGTTAAAAGCGGCCAATATCAAGTACCCTCCAAAGTTGTCCAAAGAACCGGTGAAAGATGCCATCATCAGTGCCAGCACGAAAAAAATCAGCGAAAAAGATCTGGAAAAATTAAAGGATCAAGAAGTGAATGCCGTCAATGACAATACAATCAATTCAACTTTGAAAGAACCTGTTTCCATAAGTGAAAATTTTTCTCCGGATGAATTAAAGGATTTTCTAAAAAAGCACATCCTAAATGGAGAGCAGTACAGCTTCTGGAAATATAGTAAAGAAGAACAGACCATTGTCTATTTTCAGATGTTTAAAGACCGGAAAATCTTCAATAATGCCAATGGGAAATTGATTCTCTATTTGAATACAGACCGCGAAATCGTTTCGTATAAACAAACATTGTTGGATAACCTGAAAGAATCTACGGGGAAAAAACAGCTGGTTACCCCTTTTGATGCCCTCAGGTTCCTGGTGGAAAACAATGAGATTGAAAATGGCAGTGAAATTGTCGGTGTACCGAGCCTTGGGTATTCAACCTTCGGACCCATCGATGAATATCAGGTATTGGCCCCTACCTGGCATTTCGTCGTCGAAAAAAATGACAAAAAAGAAGATGTATTTATTAATGCCGTTGAGGCACAGATCGTAGAAATCACCAATCCAGAAAAAGAAACATAGGAGTGAGCGTTATGACGATGCATTTTAGTGTACTTGCGAGCGGCAGTACAGGAAATGCAATATTTGTCGAGTCAGAGGAGCACTCTTTCCTTGTCGATGCCGGTTTAAGCGGCAAGCAGATGGAAGGTTTGTTCAGTCAGATAGACCGGAAGATAGAAGATCTGTCGGGGATTCTGGTCACTCATGAGCATAGTGATCATATTAAGGGAATCGGTGTCCTGGCAAGGAAGTACAAGCTTCCGATTTATGCGAACGATAAGACCTGGAATGCCATGGACGGCTTAGTGGGGAAAATCGATACGGAGCAGAAGTTCTCCTTTGATATGGAAACGGCCAAGCACTTTGGGGGGTTGAGCATCGAGTCCTTCGGTGTATCACATGATGCAGCTGAACCGATGTTTTATATCTTCCATCATGGGGATAAGAAGCTGGTTCTGGTCACGGATACAGGTTATGTAAGTGACCGGATGAAAGGGATCATCTCGAATGCCGATGCCTATGTGTTCGAAAGTAACCATGATGTCGGGATGCTTCGCATGTGCCGTTATCCTTGGAATATCAAGCGACGGATCCTCAGTGACTATGGCCATGTGTCCAATGAAGATGCGGCCATTGCCATGAGTGAAGTGATGGGAGACAACACAAAAGGAATCTACCTGGCCCATTTGAGTCTGGATAATAATATGAAAGACCTGGCAAGGATGAGCGTCACTCAGACACTCGAGTCCCAAGGAATCATAGTAGGAGAACAAATTGATCTATTTGATACGGACCCTAAAGTTCCAACGCCTTTAGTTGCCATTTAAGCCGGTTCAAATGTTTACGATGTCTCTTATGAAGGTATGAAAAAGGTGAGGACTATTGTCTTCACCTTTTTGTGTTTACATAGAATGACACGGGTGTCGTCCAGCTCCGTCGGCTAGAGGCATGAGATCATATGCCAAGAACTTCATGAGCGCATTTTCTATGTTCTCGTCATATGCATTTACCTCTGGTCATTGCGTCTGCGTTTTTGTGTCGTCCATATCCTGCCGTAAGCAACCTCCCCTCCACTCTTGGGTTTGATTATGAAATTCTTACCTTTTTTTCATCATTTTTTAATTTAACCTGACTATAATCGGGCTTGGAAAGATAAAATAACAAAAGGAATAGCTGGTAGAAAGGATGAAGATATATGGGATATTATGACGGTAATCATTCTGAAGGCAGGACAGGCAGACAAAAGGGAAACCGGGGCGGGATGTTTCTTGCAGGGTTATTGGGAGTCATCCTCGGTGCAATCCTCGTAGTCGTAGCCATCCCGCAGCTGACGAACTTTGATATATTACCCTATTCGGTCCAGCCGGATCAGGATCTGAAAGAAACCGATCAGGCTTACCATAACGGCACCACTCAGAATGTTTCAGTCAATGTGACAACGGATGTCACGAAAGCAGTAGAAAAGACGGGAGATTCTGTAGTAGGAATCACGAATATCCAATCCCAAAGCTTCTGGGGTCAGGGTGGTGGACAGACCCAGGATCAACAGGCAGGGACAGGGTCCGGTGTCATGTATAAAAAAGAAGGAAATACCGTTTATATTGTGACCAATAATCATGTTGTCGAAGGGGCAGATCAATTGGAGGTTACCCTTGCTGACGGTACAAAGGTTCCGGCAAAGCTTCGCGGTACTGACGTTTGGACAGACCTTGCCGTCATTGAAATCGACGGAAGCAAGATCAAGAAGGACGATATCGCCGAGTTTGGAAATTCAGACGAGCTGAAAGCAGGAGAGCCTGTCATCGCCATCGGGAATCCCCTTGGCCTGCAATTCTCAGGTTCTGTGACGCAAGGAGTCGTCTCAGGTGTGGAGAGAACGATACCCGTCGATATCAACCAGGATGGTATGGAGGATTGGAATGCAGAGGTTCTCCAGACCGATGCAGCCATCAACCCGGGTAACAGTGGTGGAGCGCTTATTAATATTTCCGGACAGCTGGTCGGCATCAACTCCATGAAAATCGCCCAGGAAGCAGTAGAAGGTATTGGACTTGCCATCCCAATCAATTCAGCCAGACCAATCATAGAAGACCTTGAACAATACGGTGAAGTGAAGCGTCCGGCAATGGGTGTCACCCTTGAAGACGTCAATCAGATCTCTGCTTACCACCAGCAGGAAACCTTAAAACTGCCGAAGGATATCAATTATGGTGTCATGATCAGACAAACCGTCCCGAATTCACCTGCTGCTCAAGCTGGCTTGCAAGAGCTTGATGTCATCACAGAACTTGACGGTGAGAAGATCCAGAATGTAATTGATCTCAGGAAGCATCTATACAATAAAAAAGAAGTGAACGATCAAATGAAAGTCACCATCTACCGGGATGGTAAGAAGCAAGAAGTCACGATGAAATTAACGGACGAATCGCGATTATAGAATGTGGATAAAACGAAAAGCAGGAATGGCACGTGCCCTTTCCTGCTTTTTCTTTACATGATATGATAATTGTGGATAAGTATATATACATGACTTTAAAAGTATGATGAGGAGGAAACGACATGATTTACTGTTGCTTAGACCACGTGGAATTAGCCATGGATATTGTCGTAGATGAGCATGAGGTAGCGCCTCAATTAACAGAGCTGTCTGAAGAAGTGAAGTTATCCACAACCTGTGAATATTGTGGGAATAACGCCGTATATATAGTGGCGAACTAATATTCCCATACCATATAAAGAAACGGATTGTGGATATGTGGATAGTTTCTGTGGATAACGTGTTTGTAAATTGTTTGTAAAGCGAGTGTGGATGTGTGAATATCACCATAGTAACGATTGGAAAGTTGAAAGAAAAATATTTAAAGCAGGGCATCAGCGAATATGTGAAGCGTCTTGGTGCGTATGCAAAAATCGATATTGTTGAGCTTGCGGATGAAAAGGCCCCTGAAGTGCTGAGCGATTCTGAAATGGAGCAGGTAAAAAATAAAGAAGGAGAGCGGATTTTGTCCAAAATTTCTCCCGATCACCACGTCATCGCCCTGGCCATCCAGGGGAAAATGCGCTCTTCAGAAGAGCTTGCCGATAACCTGGACAAGCTTGCTACGTACGGGAAAAGCAAAGTGGCGTTTGTGATTGGAGGATCATTGGGTTTGAGTGATGACGTGATCAAACGGTCAAATGAGACTCTCTCGTTTTCGAAGATGACTTTTCCTCATCAATTGATGAGGTTGATATTGGTGGAGCAGATTTATCGGGCTTTTCGGATAAATCGGGGGGAACCGTATCATAAATAACTGAGTCTGTTAGCCAAATGCCTCTCCTAATTGTAGGGGAGGCGAAAATATCATGAGTTTTCTAAGGACAAATAGAAGTGACAAGAATATAGATTGACAAATAAGAAAATTCTTTTAGACTAAAAGTAGTTCTTTCCTCAAATTTCTCTGAAAAAATTCCTTTCAAACTAACTACTCTGTAATTCTTCATTTGCTTTTTTCTTCTCTCTAGTTGAAACCACATATCTTTACTCCTCTAGACTTTACACTCATAAATTTCAAAAAATCTTTCCAAAATTTAATTCAATAATGGAGATGATTCATTCTTGGCATCAATTATGTATGCTATTCAATGCCCCTGTTGTGAACGTACTGCTTATGTTGATGATTATTACAAAACGGATGAGAAGTACATCTTTTGTATGGTGTGCGGTTATTACTTCACTAAAACAATAGAAAAGTATACCGAAAACTCTATTAAGTACAAGGTAGAGGAACGTAAAGGTCACGGTATGTTTGTATTGGAAAATAATGATGGGAATTGCAAAAAAGTGATGTTGAACGATAGTCTAACAGTTACGCAATTAGAAGAGTTAAAAGCATCCCTTAAGGATACGAATGTTAACCAGGAGAAAAGCTACTTAATTTCTTTTGAAAACGGAGTGTTTACCATCCTATTTGGGAACCCACCGGAACATTTTTATTTATCATTTGAAGCGTATCGGAAAAGGATGATTGCCAAGTATGGAGTTCCTGAATATGATTTTATGGTTCCTATTGATGGATAGTTAAGTGGAAAAATTGAGGAAAGAACGGTTTTCAAATTCAATTAGTTTATCGGATGTTTTTGAAAAACAGGCTAAAACTCGTTGGATAGTAAGGAGGATTGCTATGGGATTTGAAGCAGAATACCAGAGTTTTTTGAATGTACATGCTCAGAAAAGAAACGGGGAACGGTTGAGGCGTTTACAAGAAGGTCACAGTCAGGCTGAAATGTTGTTTTTGAAACAGGTTTGGTGGCCTTCATTTTATCACTTTCAATATCTTCATCCAGAATTTGAAATCAATGATTTTAAGGATGGAAAACGGTATTTAGATTTTGCTTACATTCGTCCAGCCATCCGGATTTGCTTTGAGATAGACGGTTATGGTCCTCACTTAAAAAATATAAGCAGGTGGCAATTTTCCGATAGTCTGGAACGTCAAAACCAGTTAGTGATGGACGGATGGACTGTCATCCGCTTTTCTTATGACCAAGTGAAAGAAAAACCTCGTCGATGTCAGCAGGTTGTACAGCAAGTGATTGGCCGATGGCTAGGTGATGGGCTGGAGCAGACCACTCTAACCTATGCCGAAAAGGAAGTGCTCCGGCTAGCGATCCGAAAAGGAAAATCGATCTCCCCTATAGAAGTTGGGAAGTATTTGAACCTAACAGACAAGACGGTAAAAAGATTACTCTCTCAACTTGTTGAGAAAAAGATGTTGATTCCCGCATCTGGGGTTAAGAGAATCCGCTCTTATCGCTTAGGGGAGCAGGTTAAACACTCTATCTGATAAATAGACGGAAAAATTCCGCTTAATTATTAAATCAAACTTAAAATAGCTTAAATAAACGGAGAAATTCCGTCTATTGACTCAAATAACGTCAAAATGGAGAATTGTCCTTTGCTTAGACGGAAAAATTCCGCTTAAATACCCTCAAAATGAGCTTCAACCTATATATAACCGGAAAATCTCCGCTTAATTTAAATCCTCTGATTAAAATCAACGGTGATAAATTAGAAACAGGAAATCTAAGAGAACATCATGTTGAGTATGTAATCCCTTCTGTTGACAAAACCTCCACAAGCCCTTAAAATTATCAACTATTCAACGAAGTTATTACGATCAAAAATTATTTAATAGAAAGCTATGATTGCCATGGATCATCCCATGGCAGGAGCAGCTTCTGGAGAGACCGTGGGGATTCCGCGGCGCCGAAGGGTTCATTATCTCAGGCAAAAGGACAGAAGAGTATCGGATATTTTTTTGGTGTGCGCTCATGCCAATTGATATTTGTTATTCTTATGACCACGAGATTGGAGCCCATCCAATCTCTTTTTTGTGCTTATTTTTACTGGTTGTAAGGAGGAGTTAAGGTTGGAACAACGAGAATTAAAGAGGGATCTATCAAACCGGCACGTTCAGCTGATCGCCATCGGGGGTACGATTGGTACGGGGCTGTTCTTAGGTTCCGGTAAGGCGATACAGCTTGCCGGTCCCTCTATCATCTTTGCTTATTTGATTGTGGGTATTGCCCTGTTTTTCGTGATGAGATCACTTGGGGAGCTGTTGTTATCGAAAGACGGGTTTCAATCGCTGCCAGACATTGCGGAGGAGTATCTTGGACCCCGGTTCTCCTTTGTCACGGGTTGGACGTACTGGTTTTGTTGGATCATGACGGCGATGGCCGATGTGATCGCGGTTGGTGTGTATGTGAACTATTGGTTTGACATTCCACAGTGGGTCCCTGCCCTCATCTGTGTCATCATTTTGTTGGGACTCAATCTATTAACGGTCAAATTATTTGGGGAATTGGAATTTTGGTTTGCTTTAATCAAGGTCATCACCATCCTTGGGTTAATCGTCCTTGGTGTCATTTTGTTGGTGATTGGGTTTAAGACAGATGCTGGAGCGGTTACGGTTCAGAACTTGTGGGACCATGGAGGATTTTTCCCGAATGGAATGTCAGGGTTCCTCCTTTCTTTCCAAATGGTCATCTTTGCCTATGTCGGTGTGGAATTAGTCGCCGTATCGGCAGCGGAAACATCCAATCCGAAGAAAAATATCCCCTCCGCCATCAATAAAATTCCTTTAAGGATCTTATTTTTCTACGTGGGAGCCCTGGCCGTCATCTTGTTCATCAATCCATGGGTGGAGCTGAATGCTGCGGAAAGTCCGTTTGTGAAAACATTTAGCCTGGTCGGGATTCCGCTGGCGGCAGGAATCATTAATTTTGTCGTGTTGACGTCAGCCGCTTCCGCTTGTAACAGTGGAATGTTTTCTACGAGCCGGATTCTTTATCATTTGAGTAAGGATCATCAGGCATCGTCTCATTTTTCCAAATTGAATCAAAACCATGTACCGAGTAACGGATTATTCCTTTCCACATTGGTCATATCAGTGGGGGCATTGTTAAGTAAGCTTATACCGGAACAGGCCTTTGGGATTGTGACGACCATCAGTGCCATATGCTTTATTTGGGTATGGGGCATCATTCTGATCTGTCATATCAGGTATAAAAAAACCCGTCCGCACTTACATGAGAAAGCCACATTTAAAGCACCGTTTACACCATTCATCAATTACGTGGTGCTTACAATGTTTGCAGCGATCCTGGTGATTATGCTGTTTTCGGATGCGACACGGCCGGCCTTACTGTTGACTCCTCTATGGTTTATTGTCTTATTTATTTTGTATCGGATGAGGAGCAAAAGGTAGCACTCATTGTTACAATGGAAGTGAGACGAATCCATTAGGGGGAACGAGATCATGACATACGATAAAGTCCGTTGGGGAATCATCGGCTGCGGAGATGTGACGGAACGGAAGAGTGGACCGGCTTTTCAAAAAGTCGAATATTCCGAGCTGGTAGCGGTTATGCGCAGGACGGGGAAGCTTGCGAAAGATTATGCGGATAGACATGGGGTTCCGAAGTGGTACGATGATGCCGATGAGCTGATTAACGATCAGGAGGTGGATGCGGTTTATATCGCCACGCCTCCAGGCTCGCATATGGAGTATACCCTTAAGGCGGCGGCTGCCGGTAAGCCGGTTTATGTGGAAAAGCCGATGGCCCGGAATTTCAAGGAATGCACGGAGATGTTGGCAGCTTGTAAGAGTGCGGGCGTTCCGCTGTATGTCGCTTATTACCGTCGGGGGCAGGAGCGATTTTTGAAAATAAAAGAACTGCTGGATCAAAACAGCATTGGTGACGTTCGATTTGTCTCCTCGACTCAATATCAGAAGGCAAGAGACGATGTAATGGATTGTGATCATCTTCCTTGGCGGGTTCAGCCTGATGTCGCCGGTGGAGGGTTATTCTTTGATTTGGCCAGTCATACGCTGGATATCCTTGATTTTCTCCTCGGACCTATTCAAGAAGCAAAGGGCTTTGCTTCCAATCAGGCAGGTTATTATGAGGCAGAGGACATTGTGACAGCAACGTATCGGTTTGCCTCGGGCGTTCAAGGGGTCGGAAAGTGGTGCTTCACGGCTTTTGAAGATGTGGATAGGAATGAAATTGTCGGAAGTAGAGGGAAGATCAGCTTTTCCACTTTTGGTGATGATCCGGTCACGCTGAAAACAGCGGAAGGTCAAGAACAGTGGAGTTTTGAACGACCGATGCATGTACATCAGCCATTGGTGGAAACGATTGTGAAAGAGTTAACCGGCGGTGGCGGTGAATGTCCGAGCACGGGAGATTCCGGAGCGCGGACGAACTGGGTGATGGATTCGATTGTCGGGAAATAAAGGATGTTTTATTCTATGAAGAGTGCATGTTTCTTGCAGTTTAGGTGTTGCAGGACATGCACTTTTTAAATGGAGATTTGTGAAATGGTGAACAAGTCGGTGTTAAAAATAGAGAGGAAAGCCTTCGAAGCTCCCCTCTCTCTGACTTTATTTCGTTACTGAAAACCCTTCATCTTCCTTGACTCGATCTGCATATTCATCAAGCAGAGCACGGACTTCATCTGTGGATTCTGATTCCATCAGACGATTACGGAGCTCACTCGCTCCACGGAATCCGCGCACGTAGATCTTGAAGAAGCGGCGAAGCGGTTTGAACTGACGCGGCTCAAGTTCTTCAGAGTACTGGTCATGAAGATCAAGCTGGAGACGCAGAAGATCGAGAAGCTCCCCGCTTGTGTGCTCTTTCTTCTCTTTTTCAAAGGCGAATGGATTGTGGAAGATCCCACGTCCGATCATAATGCCGTCCACTCCATATTTCTCTGCGAGTTCCAGTCCCTTTTGACGGTCAGGGATGTCTCCGTTGATCGTCAGAAGGGTATGAGGAGCGATTTCGTCACGGAGCTTCTTGATCTCAGGAATCAGTTCCCAGTGAGCATCGACATCGCTCATTTCCTTTTTCGTACGGAGATGGATGGAAAGATTGACGATGTCCTGTTCCAAAAGATGCTTCAGCCAGTCGTACCATTCGTCGACCTTGGTATAGCCGAGGCGTGTCTTCACGCTGACGGGAAGGCCTCCCGCTTTCGCTGCCTGGATGAGCTCCGCTGCCGTATCCGGACGGCGGATCAGACCGGAGCCTTTCCCGTTGGCTGCGACATTATGCACCGGGCAGCCCATATTGATATCAATTCCTCGGAAGCCCATTTCAGCCATACCGATACTCATTTGACGGAAGTATTCAGGCTTGTCCCCCCAGATATGGGCGACGATCGGCTGTTCATCATCCGTGAAGGTCAGACGCCCGCGTACGCTGTCCTTTCCTTTCGGATGACAGTAGCTTTCTGTATTTGTAAACTCTGTAAAAAACACATCTGGTCTTGCCGCTTCACTGACAACATGACGGAAAACCACATCGGTCACGGCTTCCATCGGTGCCAGAACAAAGAACGGCCGAGGTAACTCATGCCAAAAATTATCTTTCATACTCTATTTAAACCCTTTCCTTTAGGGAAACATGTTCCCAAAATTAAAAAGTAACATACTTCAGTTCTATCCAATCAGGATGGATTCCAACCAGTATATACTTTAATGGTAATAGGCAAAAAGTGCAAGGGAACGAGACGTTTTGATGTAAGGGAAATATTTGAAGTCTATCATGCATACCTAAGTGTTTTTCTCTTGTAGTCTTAAAGGTAACGTAGAAGATGGAATAATGAGAGCCGTTTCAAGAAATGTAAGTATATTCTGTAAAAAATTGTTATAATGTTTTTTGTAGAGGAGTGCAATATACGACAGTAAAGGGGAGCGGTCAATGTCTGATTACAATGAAAATCCATTAATCAAGAACGAAGACAAGAAACCAAAGATCAAAGTAGAGAGAAAAGAAGGGGAACCGACGGCGGCTTTTAAAGGAGCGAGCTGGGCGGCCTTGGTGGTAGGTGTTTCCGCTTATCTGATCGGCTTATTCAATGCCGGAATGGAGCTGAATGAAAAAGGGTATTACTTTGCCGTATTGGTATTCGGTCTTTACGCAGCTGTATCCCTGCAAAAAGCGGTTAGGGATAAGGAAGAGGATATTCCTGTTTCCGGTATCTACTACGGTCTCAGCTGGTTCGCCGTCATTGTCGCGATTGCCTTGATGGCCATCGGTCTTTATAATGCCGGAAGCATCATTTTAAGTGAAAAAGGATTTTATGCCATGTCATTTGTGCTTAGTTTATTTGCGGCCATCACGATTCAGAAGAACATTCGTGATACGCAGGTGGCTAGAGATAAAGATTGATCATGAGGGGCGGTACTGATTGCAGTACTGCCCTTTGTCGTTCAATAAATGTAAAAATCTACATTTCGCCTAACTCCAATGAATGAAACTTTCCCTAATATATGTAAAAATACGCAATGAAATAAATAATGACGCAATTAAGGGCCGAAATGACGCAAATAATAAAAAAATGACGCAATCCATCAGGAAAATGACGCAATCCCTTCCCATTTTTAGCTCAACTAGCAGTAGAGAGGTGAACCATACCTCACACAGAGCTGAATAATACCTATCTTTGCCTGATTAAAGCAGTAGAATGCGGTCAGATTGAATATTTTAGTATGAACATTTCAAAATTATCTTTCTTTCATACACGTCCATAGTGTATGATACATAGTATAAAGCATATAGTGTACGACACACAGTATAAAACGAACTATGAGGTGAACATATGGATAAGTCACTGCTGACATCTTTGACGACGGAGCTGCGGAGGGGAACATTGACCCTGGCCGTATTGAGTCAATTGCGGACACCGCAGTATGGGTACTCTCTCGTCCAATTATTGGAGAAAAGCGGGATTTCAATGGAGCAGAGTACACTTTATCCGCTCCTGAGGCGTTTGGAGAAGCAGGAATTGGTCACAAGCAGCTGGGACCGGACGGAAAGCCGGCCGAGAAGGTATTACGTATTGAGTGAATATGGTGCCGAAATTTTGGCCCAGTTAAAGACGGAGTGGGAAAAAATGTACGGGGAATTGGCGATATTATTAAAGGAGGAAGAGGAATGATGAAGCTTGTTGAGCTTTATATTCAAGAAGTGATGCGAAGGCTGCCCGAGAAGAATCGGGAGGATATTGCCCTGGAATTGAAATCCTCGATTGAGGATATGCTGCCGGAGGATTATACAGAAAATGATGTGAGAGAGGTACTGGTATCTCTCGGGGACCCTGCTGTTTTAGCATCGAATTATCAAGACAGGCCGATGCATCTGATCGGACCGAGATATTATGACCTGTACATCAGCCTTTTGAAAATAATCCTTCCGATTTCCGCAGCCATTACCTTCATCGTGTTAGCAGCATCCTCCATTTTGGACTATTCCGGGGGAGCTAATCCCGTCGAGGTCGTCCTCTCCATTGCAGGAAATGGGATCGTCGAGGTCATCGGCACTGGAATGCAGGTCTTCTTTTGGCTCACCATCACGTTTGTCGTCATTGAGAGGACCGTCACTACTGACAGCCAGGTACCGCTCACTATCAAAGGCAAGGAGTGGACGCCGGATGATTTAAAAGACATCCCCTATATCCCAAAAGAAAAACGCATTTCCAAATTGGAGATATTCGGCGGGTTGATTTGGACGGTCATTTGGGCAACTTGTTATTTTAAGGCTGCGAGTGTTCTGGGATTATATGAAAAGGGTGACAACGGTAGAGGGTTCACCCCCATCTTTGACCAGGATGTCCTTATCGGATACTGGCCGTTGGTTGTGTTCCTGATTGTCTTGGAACTTTTCCTGCTTCTAAGGAAATGGAAAGATGGTGTCTGGACAAGAAAGCTTGCTGCCATGAATGCAGTATTTCAGCTCATTCCCGTTGCGGCCTTTATGTTCATGTTCAGGAATATGGATGTATTGAACCCTGAATTTATGGATAGGATACAGACAATCTCCAACGAGTCCTTCAACTTCCAGTGGCTATATCTCACTATCTCGGTTGCCCTATTGGTATCTGCGGTGATTAACAGTTACGAAGGATTTAAAAAAGCTTATAAATGACAAAAAGGTTCTGATCCGTTGATCAGAACCTTTTTTTACGCTTATGATGCCAATGTCCCCTGCTTTTGGTCCAAACGATAACTCAAGAATGTCAGCAGACTCGCACATATGGCCACAACACCACCGACGAGTGTCACATTCATCAATGGCCCTTGATGATAGACAAGGCCACCGAGTGCCGATCCCATGGCGATGCCGACATTACTTGCAACGGGCATCAGGGAAGCGGCAAGTCCCGTCGCTTTCGGCTGATACACACCTGCGAGGTCAATCAAGTAGAGCTGGGTTGATGTCGTCAGGAGGATGGCCATCAAGGACATCAAGCCAATGTTGATTAAACCGATAATGAAATGATCCGTCGTAAAGTACAGGGCGAACAGGACCGACGCCTGAATAAGGAAAACGAATCGAAGTCTCCCGATGGCATTGTGACTCGCAATCTTCCCAGCAAGGATGTTGCTGAAAATGGAAATGAAACCGTAGGCGAACAGGATCAAGCTGATGGAGCTGCCCGGGGCTTCCATCATGTTCAAAATGGGTACGAGATACGTAAACACAGCATAGGTCGCACCAAATCCAAGGGATGGAATGAAGAAAGCCATCAGGATGCGCGGATGGGTCAATAACGAGAATTGATCGCGCATGGAGCTGCGGTATTGACTGAGCTTACCCGGTAAATTCAAGAACGATGCCACAAAGGCCACTACACCAAGTAACGTTGTTAATAGAAATGTGCCGTGCCAGCTGTACCATTCGGCAATGACCGTGCCGATCGGTACTCCAACCACGTTGGCCATGGTGAATCCGCCGAAAACGAATGAGATGGCGACTCCTCGTTTCGTGACGGGAATGGCTTCACTGGCAATGGTCATGGCAAGGGAGATCAATACGCCTGTCACAATGGCCGTGAGCATTCGTAGAGCCATGAGCATGACGTAGCTTGTCGAAATCACACATAGGGCATTCAAAACGATGAATGATCCGATCAGAAACAACATCCATTTCCGTTTAGGAAAATGACTTGTTGCAGACATCACGATGGGGGTGGCGATGGCAAATGTAATGGCAAAAGCTGAAACGAGCGTTCCTGCCTTTGCATTCGTTATATGGAGACTTGAAGAAATCTCCGTTAAGATCCCGACGATGACAAATTCACTTGTCCCGAGAACAAATGTTAACAATGTAAGTGTAAAGATGAGAAACCAATGTTGTTTGGATAATGATGTTTCTTTCATAATTACCTCTTTTCTTAGTTGAATACCAATGGAATGAATGGGCAAACAATTTAATCATCATACCATAAAATATTTTTAAACAGGTAGCCCGCATGAAAAAAGGTAAAAACAAACAAAACCTGGTGAAACCAGGTTTTGTTTGTCATGTTTGAAAAGCTTAATAACAAAAGATTTCAGGTGAATATTTTTGGTCGATGTTATACTCCAATTTACGCAAAGACAGCATGTCCATCTCTGTGAAAATACGTATCTATCAACAAGGACAGTGAATAGATTCTACCTTTTTCAAGTATGAGTAATACCTCGTTATCCTTTCATAGGAAAAAGACCAAATCAATAGAGTATGGTCTTTGGGTTTTATCTCTGTAACTGCCTTAAGGGACAAGATTGATCATCCTGCCCAGTCAAATATTGTCGTCGTAGACTGTTTATTTAACGGACGTTCATCGGGATATAGGGGATCCAGGCTGTCCGTCATAGGTTTCAGGTCACGATCCAGCGATTTGTTATCTATTGTCACAACCGCCCCTTTAGGAACGAAGTCAAATATCGCTTCAATGTCTGGATTCACAAGGCGGATACATCCATGTGACAAAGAATTTCCGATAGACGTTTCATCAAGGGTCCCGTGGATGGCGATATCCCCCATTCCAAGGGCAGCGGAACCGAACATGTCGGGATGTTCCCCGAATGGTTCCAGGACGCGGTTACGAATCGGAAAATGTCCTGTGGGAGTGGAGTCGTGCTTTCCGATCCCGATTGAGTGTGACGAGACAATGTACGGCGGAGCTTTGACAACGAGTGAAAATGTTCGTTTGTTGATGTCTACTTTTACGGGGGTGAAGGGAATAGGTGTAGAAACAGGGATATTTGGATAAAACATATCGGCCAGGGTCCCTGCTTCATGATTGTACACCCAACCACCCGCACCTGAAAAACGATTGGAAATTGCGTTTGAACCGGTTCTGAACTCGTTCGGAATAAAGCTCAGGTAATTATGAGGGTAATCTGAGACGAGTTGATCGATGCTTTCTGGAGGAGACCCCTTGTCCTCCATATAGGACTGCAAGGCAGTTCGAACTAAATTGGCACCGATCAATTGAAGGGGATATGGATCGATTGCGGATGCTGCCTTGCTTTGATTAAAAAAACGTATATTCACCGGTTCGTTTAACGTTGAATTGTACTCTGCCCTTACGAAGGAACTTTCCCTAACCGAGTCGCTTTTTAACGGAAGGACTTTCAAGGATAGCTTTGGATCAGTCGTTTTAACACCATAAAGTAGAATGGTCTTGTTTTTTTCATTCTTGCCAATACGGATCGACTCGTCATGGAGGGATTGTTCGATTTCATCCTTTGGGGTGTCTATCGGGAAGTACATGACATAAGGAATTTCTTCTGTCTCGTACACGACATTTGTTCCGGTACTCCACACTTTTAGGCTGGATGAAATGGTACTGCTCAATGAAGGGAATAAAAATAACAGAATCAATAAACACACATTGATGAAAAGAAGCGTGCACAATATGATCTTTACATAAAGGGGAAGAATGGCTTTGTCTGGTTTCTGAACTTGTCCCATTTCCCCGCTGATTTGATCCTCAAGAAGCCTGCATGCCTGTTTGGCTTTAAAGTAGTAAGGGGAATATACCCCGCTTGCTGCCTGATAATGTTTATATGCCTTGACCAACAGACCTTTTTGCTCCATTTTTTGTCCCAGGAGATAATGGGCTTCCGGAGAGGAAGGGTCATGATAACGAAGAATCTTCTCGTGATACTGTTCATCGCTTTTCGATAGGTAAACATTCTTATGGATATGCAACAGATTCTTTTTTAGATGGCTGTCAAACCGTTCCATATTTCCCCTCCTCATTCTGGTTTGCCTCCATTCATTTATATTTTGGTGAATAGGAAAAAAGAACGTGAGCCAGGATGGTTTTATCTGTACAAATTTTCAGTAAATTGATATTATGTTAGAAAACATAACATTGATTTGTAAGGAGAGTTTACATGAAAATCCGTGATGAATTAAATCGGGAGTTGGATTTTGCTTGTGATGAACTTATAGATGTGCTGCAAGATATCAAGAATCATAGAGAGCAAGAGATCGATGAGCTGAAACAAAAAATCAGGAAATACGAAGAAAAAAAGCGGGCTGAAGAAACATTTTACCGTTCGTTATCACCTGTCAGGAAGTTTTTTGCAAGTCGTCCCCCCAATCATCATCAGGCCGTGGAATATATGGTACATGTGAAGGATCGATTGAAACAAATTAATGGGATCAAGAACCGCATCAAGCAGATTGAAGGAATCATATCTTCGTGCAGGGACCATTCCTCTGAAGAATTGGAAGTGTCCAGTGCGATGACGGAAGAGATACTTCAATACCGGAAAGGACAGGTTTAAGATGACGATTCAAACACTAAATGCTGGAATGGATACAATCTGGGTCGTCTTGACGGCAGCCATGATCATCTTGATGGAGGGTGGATTTGCCCTTTTAGAAGCAGGGTTTGTGAGGCATAAGAATAATGTCAATATCATCATGAAGGTCTTTGTCGACATCACGATCGGGGCACTGTGCTTTTATTTCATTGGATTCGGCCTTATGTATGGAAGTGATGTTCTCGGGATGATCGGCACGAGCGGTTTCACGCTGAAGGGGGATCTGAGTCATCTGGACTTCACTATTTCTCTTGATACCTTCTGGTTGTTCCAGGCGGCGTTTGTCATTGCGGTCATTTCCATTGTGTCGGGAGCGGTTGCTGAGCGGATCAACTTCCGCGCCTATATTCTGTATGCTGTCCTGATGACGGCTTTCATTTATCCCATTGGCGGGCACTGGGTTTGGGGGAGCGGATGGCTTGGAAACCTTGGGATGATGGACTTCGCCGGATCTGCGGTCATCCATGCCCTCGGCGGGTTTTCCGCGTTGGCAGCGGCCATGTTCATCGGTCCACGCAAAGGGAAATACACATCACTTGGTACCAGCACCATTGCTCTTCCCAGTAATCTGCCCCTCGCTTCTGTCGGAGCGTTCTTATTATGGTTTGGCTGGTTCGGCTTCAATGCCGGAAGTACGCTGAGCGCGACGGATGTGAAGATCGGTCATATTGCCGTGGTGACCATGCTTTCAGCTGCATCAGGGGGAGCTGCAACCCTTCTCTACACGTTATTCCGCTATAAACGGTCCGATGCCGCTGCCGTCATCAATGGTTCACTGGCAGGGCTGGTCGGAATCACCGCTGGTTGCGCGTTTGTCAGTGATGAGGCGGCAATTTTCATCGGAGCCGTAGCGGGACTTCTCATGCTGTTTGCTACAGAATGGCTGGATGCAAGGAAGATTGATGACCCGGTTGGAGCGTTTCCGGTTCACGGTGTTTCGGGAATATGGGGGACCATTGCGGTCGGTTTATTCTCAACAGATGGCGGCCTTTTCTCAAGCGGAAGCTGGGAGCTCTTGGGTGTCCAATTACTGGGCTTGATCGTCCTTTGTGTATGGGGCTTCGGCATGACTTGGCTGGGTCTTTCTCTTATCCGGTTATGGATACCTGTCCGTTCTACTGAAGAGGAAGAAGAAATGGGCCTCGACATCAGTTATCACGGGGTGATGGCGGCTTATCAGGAGCATGAGTTTATTCGTTATGAGGACCAGTATGACGAAATTGAAGAGAAAGTTGACCGTGAATGATCTTTGGATTTAATCATATAATAGAGAACCAAAAAACAAAGCCAGCATTGGCTTTGTTTTTTGTTATGTCTGAATTACAGGTGCTGTAATTCAGACATAAAATAGTTTCTATCGGACTCTTTTTCAATATCTTTGGCAGATTGGTCAGCTAATCGACGATATTTTTTCTGTAATTCAAGATTATTTCCAATGCTATGTGCCCTGGCAATCGCTTCATAGGCGAATGCCAAATCGAAGTCGCGGATATTATTTTCCTTACAGAAATTAAGACTAACGGTTGCGTGATACAGTGCACTCTCGAACATACCAAGAAGAGAGTATACCCTCGAAATTTGCCATTCTCCTCTGGCAAACTCGACAGGAGTCCCTACTTCTCCCCAATGAAATCGTGAGGCATGAGCGGTATGAATCATTCTGAGATCATCATCTTGAGATCGGTCCGTTTTCTCAATCAAATTCCAGCAGTCATTAAAGTTTTCAATTGCTTGCTTCTTATGCCATTCTCGTTTGGTACATATTGAATTTTCCATATCGGTTCTCCTTACGTGAGTATTGAGTGGGAAGTGGTTAAACTTACTACAATCACTCATTCGCCATCAATTACTTCTTCTCCTTCCCATGAGATGGACAGGGTTTTTAGAACGTATGGTATGCCTTTAGATTTACCTCTTTTATAATCCTTTCAAAATAGAAAGGTCATCGTCTGTTTATTTTTGGTAAATGTGTTCATGACAGGTTTTGTCATTTGATTAATGTGATATTTTAATAGAATACCAGGAAAATGATCTATAAAAGGGGGCGGCAATGATGTTTTTTAAGAAGAAGCCAAAGGAAAAAGAAGCGGATTACTGCGTAGCCATTTTTGTCGACGAACAAACGGAAGAGGGAGTATACGAAAGACTTACCGATCAGCTTTTGTATGAAGTAGATAACATCGGGGTGATTTCTGAAGCGACGTTATCTGACGAAATGATCGAGCCTTTACACGAAATATTCCCGGATGCTGAAGTCAAAGCCGTCAGCTTTGCCGTTCTGAAAATTGACCGGGAAAGGATTCAGGAAGAAACAAAGAAAATGGAAAGCAAGTATAAATGGAGGAAGTTCTTTAATACTATCCCCATTACGGAATATTTAAAAGTAGAAGATGAGGCGATGTATGATTTTCGAACCACCCTTCTGTATACTCATCATATTGAAGAGGTGATTGAATATATGAAGGGGATTGAAATGGCTGAAGAGCATGATGGGGGGCATAATATTCATCCAAAAGGATAAACTATCCCTGTTGCAGGGAGGTGTACAAAAATGCCAAATCAAAACGATAACAAATTCAAAAAAATCCAGTCTGAGAGCTTTAAGCAAGGGAAATCCCAGGAAGAATATGCAGCAGAGCTGCAAATGAATAAAGAAAAGAGCCAGAAAAGGAAGTAATCCCGCACTACATAAAAGAGCCGGCCCAATAACAGGGACGGCTCTTTCCATTATAGTGATGCTTTGATCACTTTTTTATAATACAACACCGATAAAATACCGAAGATTGAATACAACACTGTATATAAAACCATGACGATGATCATCGGCGTCCAGACTTCGGCCCCGAACAGGAACCATCCGGACTGGACCGCGAAGTAGCTGTGCAGAAGTCCGATGAGGAGAGGGATCCCGAAGCTGAATAACTGTTTGGCTTGAATGCCTCTCAACAAGTCGCCTTGAGTGAAACCTAACTTTCGTAAAATCGTATAGTTCGGCTTCTCATCTTCACTTTCATCCATCTGTTTAAAGTACAGGATGCAGCCTGATGTGATCAGGAAGGTGAGGCCGAGGAATCCGACGATGAACATAGTGAGTCCCATGCTTTGTTTTTGATCAGCTTTCATGTCGTATTGTGATGCGTTCCCCCATCTTTCCACAAGATTTAAATCGTGAAAGAGCTTGTTAGCTTGCGTTAAGTCGTTCTCCTTCTCGATGATCACACCGATATGAAGGGAGGATTCTCTCTGGATTTCTGGATCCAGATCTTTTTTTAGCTGTTGGAAAACATGGTCATCGACAATGACCGCAGATGAACCAAATCCTGTAAACCACGCTGAGATCGGGTATTCATCCTGCATTCCCATGTATTCTAGCTTTATGTTCTTCGTTTTTCCTTTCAGCTCTGTCATGCCGGAATCCTTTAGTGGCATCAGCTTTTGAAGTAAGTCGCTATAGCCTGTAAAGACTGTTTCGTCTTCTTTTACGTCAATCCCTTCTACACTTTTTTCACTGATGACAGCAGTAGGCATGGCGTCCAGTGAACCGTTCAGTTCACCGAATTCAGAGTCCGTAATGTCTTCGAGGTTGACGAGAACTCTGATGACTTCGATTTCCTCTTTTTTGAATTCAATCCCTTTATTCAAAAGGGCGTCTTTAAAATCATTGAAGTCTTGTTTGTTTATTAAAGAAAAATCTGCCGGTACATTGTTCTCAGCGGTTTTCTCAGCTGAGTAATACCCAATATAACTCAAAGACAATAAAGCAATAGCGAGAGCGGATACAGTGGTGATGATTGTCAAAAGCAATGCGTTGGATTTCATCCGGAACATGATAGATGAAAGAGACAGAACCTCGTTAATGTTCAGGTAACCATCCTTCTTCTTACGAATCACATTGAAAATAAAGCTGACGGACCCTTTATAAAATAAATAGGTACCAAGAATCACCGAGCCGAGTATAAAGAGCATGGCACCATACAGCTCTGGCATGGTCGAGAAGTCGCCGCCAAACAATTTGGAAGAGACATAATATCCGGAAGCAATCAATAGGATACCGAAAATCCCAATGACGATTTCGAACTTGGACATTTTTTTCACCTTCGTTTCCGTTGAAGAACGGACTCTGAATAGTGATAAGATGCTTTGTCTTTTGATGAACACAAAGTTCATCAACATGATCAACAGGTAAATCGCACAGAACACAATAATGGTCTGGATGAGTGCCTTGGTGGAGAAGTGAAGTGTGGCAATCGCATTAACACCGGTTATATTGAACAAAATCATGATGATTAACTTGGAGAAGGAAAACCCGATCAGGATACCAAGTATCAAAGAACCGAAATAAAGGATGAAATTCTCCACGCTTAAAATACGGAAGATTTTGTTCTTTGTCATACCGATTAACTGAAACAACCCAATTTCTTTACTTCTTCTCTTGATGAAAAGGGTATTGGCATATAAAAGGAAAATCGAGACGATGGCGACCAACAGAACAGATGCTGCCCTTACTGCAGCCCCGCCTTTAATGGTTCCCTTCGTTGCATCCATGGATGGATCGTATTGCAGGGTCACGAATGCGAAATACAGGGCGACACTAAATACGAGGGCGAATACATACAGGTAATAATTCTTCAGGTTCTTCTTCAGATTCCTGAAGATCAGGGTATTAAGATTCATTCTGCACACCACCGAGTACGCCTTGTGTTTTCATGATGTCACGGAAGAAATGCTGTCTCTCCTGGTCCCCTTTTGTTAACTGAGTATAGATCTGCCCGTCTTTAATGAAGACAACGCGGCTGCAGTAGCTGGCCGCAACGGGATCATGTGTAACCATGACGATTGTCGCCTTCAGCTTTTGATTGAGGTCGCTCAGCTTGTTCAGGAGATCCGATGCTGATTTCGAGTCCAGGGCACCTGTCGGTTCATCTGCGAATATGATGCTTGGTTCATGGATGAAGGCACGGGCAGCTGATGTCCGCTGCTTTTGACCGCCTGATATCTCGTTTGGATATTTATCTCTTAGCTCAAGAATTCCCAGCTCTGAAGCAAGGTCATTGAATTTCTGGTCAGCTTCTTTTTTAGGGGTCTTCGTGATGGATAAAGGCAGTAGGATATTTTCTTTCACAGTCAGGGTATCGAGGAGATTATAATCCTGAAAGATGAATCCCAGATGGTTTTTCCTGAACTGTGCGAGCTGTTTTTCTTTCATGGTCGTCATTTCACTACTCTCGATCTTAATCGATCCTTCACTCACTTTATCTATAGAGGAAAGAACATTTAATAGGGTGGTCTTACCGGAACCTGACGCCCCCATGATACTGACGAATTCCCCTTTTTGGATCGAGAGGTCGATTCCTTTTAACACTTCCTGCTTATTAAATTTATTTCCATAGCTTTTATGAAGTTTGCTTGCTTCTAATATGGTCATTCCGAAAACTCCTTTGATTTGATACCTTTATTATAAAAAGCAGGAAGATTCTTTTCCTTTTATTGTTCGAACAAAATAGAAAAGCATGTGACATTTTTGTCACACGCCGGTAAGTTGGACGAAATCATTTTTCTCAGGGAAGGTAAGGGTGACCGTGGTGCCTTCACCCCGTTTGGAATTGAGCCCCAAAGAAATAAGTAAAGGTTCTGAAACCCGTTTGGTTAAATATAACCCCATTCCGGTAGAAGCATGATCATGATGGTCGAGGGTCGAGGTGAAGCCTTTGTCAAAGATTCTTGGCATATCCCGAGGGTCGATCCCCCTGCCTGAATCCTGAATCGTGAGTGTCACTTTTCCATCCCGCAGTTCACTTGATATGACAATGTCCGATGCCGTGCTGTATTTAACGGCATTGGTCAATAGCTGCCTGATCATGAACGCCAGCCATTTCGCATCACTGAGTACGTTCGTGACACCCAGTTGAAGATCAAACCCGATCCCCTTTTGAATGCACCAGGACTGCAGCGTTTTTATTTCCTGAAAAATAACGCACTCGAGATCCGTGTCCTCTATGTATAAATCATTCTCCATGAACGTCATCCGCTTCTGATGAAGCTGTTGATCCAATAAAAGGTGGATCCGGAGCCATTCATATTTTAATGGAGACCTTAAAGACTCATCCTGCACGCGCTCAATCATCAGATGCAACGCCGTCAGCGGGGTCTTCACTTCATGAATCCAGGACAGCAGGTCATCCTTTTCCTGTTCGACCATCACTCGATTCTCGGAAGCAGCCTGTCTAAGGAGGGAGGCCTGCTCAGACAAACTATCCGAGACGATTTCTTCAAATGGGGAATCCGGGGCATCCACCCCTGTCATATGAAGATTATGGTCCCAATCTTTCAGGCGTTTGAAGAAACGGGTTTCTTTCTGGTACCGGATGAAAACAAACACGGAAAAAAAGAGCAGGGAAAGAAACACCATGTAAAGAATCGGCTGTAAGGGAATGGCTGTATCGATAAAGGCGATAAAGATCCAGAATAGATGAAGAATCAACACGAACGATATCCAGCTTATCCGCTCCCATATGTATGTACGGATCATGGTGAATCCTCTTCAATGGCCATATACCCCTGGCCGACTTTCGTTTCAATGAAGCGGCCCAAGCCGATTTCTTCAAGACGTTTCCTGAGGCGGTTCACATTGACGGTCAACGTGTTATCACTGATGAATCGTTTGTCATCCCACAGGTTGTTGATAAGGTCGTCCCTCTTCACAATCTTATTCTTTTGATCAATGAGAAGCTTTAAGATATACATTTCATTCTTCGTCAGTTCTACGGATCCCGATTCATTGGACACCGTGTTCCGTTCAAAATCAACGGTTGCCCCGGACCATGTCTTGATGCTGACCTGCTCCGTGTTATAGTTATACACTCTCCTTAAGGTCGCCTGAACCTTTGCGATCAGCACATCGAAATGAAAGGGCTTCTGGATGAAATCATCCGCCCCGAGCTGCATGGACATGACCATATCCGTCGGATGATCGCGGGAGGACAGGAACAGAATCGGTACGTTGGAATGGGTGCGGATCATCCGGCACCAGTGAAAGCCGTCAAATTTAGGCAGTTGAATATCGATGATGACAAGATCTGGCTTCACTTCGGCGAACTCCTGCATCACATGATTGAAGTCGGTGATGCCATACACTTCGTATGACCACTGTGAGAGCCTTTCCTTGATTTCGTTGAACAGGGAAGTATCATCTTCGATTAGTAATAATTTCAATTCAGTCACCACGCAATCTTGCTGTTTACATAAATTGTATAGGAAATCGCGTGTGTTTGCCATATGACATAAGAAAGGGACACTAACATTTAGAAAAATATAGATTATTTTTACAAAAGTTGGGTATTTAATTTCTAAAAGCAATTGACCAGATTGCATAAGAAAGGAATTAAATCATGAAGAATCTTCTTGGGTTAGCAGTCATATCAGGCGTTCTGTTAAGTGGATGTGGTGATGTGCAGATTTCAATCAATAAAGATGATGGATCAGAGAAAGTGGAGGACACCGATAAGAAGAAGGAAAGTGAAAAGGTGGAGCTGGTCAGTGATGAAAAGGATAATGAAAAGATGTCGGATACCGAAAAGCAGAAAGCGATCCTTCAATTCATCAATGAAGATATCAAGAAGGTGGCAGAATATGAAGTCGCCGCTATTCAGTCTTTGGCGACTGTCTCAGGTGTTAATTATATCGATGATCCAACCCTTTATAAGGAGCTGACCACTACCACCATTCCTGCCTATGAGAAAGCGTTGGAAGAAGCGAAGGGTATTGAGGCGGGAACTCCTGAGCTTGAAGAAATGAAGAACAGGATTGTGACAGCGACCCAGACTTTTTATGATGCTCTTATTCTTGAGAAGAAGGCGATTAGAGACCAGGATGAAGGCCTGATCGAAGAATCCAATGCAAAAGTCGATGAGTATTACAGGCTTGTGGAAGCGTATCATGCGGATATGAAGGTCCTAGCAGAGGAGTATGATGTAACGTATGAGGTGGATGAACAGAACGTTGAAACAGATAGCTTGTGATCTCCCATTTGAAAGAGAGAGGATTCCGTCTTATTAACGGTTTCCTCTTTCCTTTTTAGCTCCTCAATTTCGCTCACCAACGCCTGTGTATTCCCCTCCGTATCCATAAAGAACACCATCCAGGTTTCCGTGTCATCCATCTTTGCAATTAGATGAGGCTCGTCCACGAATGAAACTCCTTTTTCCTTCAATTCTTTGTAACTGACATGAATATCTTTCACATGCAATTTACTCCCGAATGCGTCATGTCTACCATTATACAAAATATTGGGAACAGTTATCTATGCAATTTTATTGACTGATGAAGTTCATTTATACATAATACGTTTATATGATTAAACATTTAAACTTTATATAGGAGGATGTATATGAAAGCTATGACGATAAAGAAGTATGGAAAGAACACTCCTTTAGAGCTGACGGAGCTTTCTGTTCCTGAAGTGGGAGAATATGATGTTTTAGTGGAGGTTCACGCAGCTAGTCTGAATCCGATCGACTTCAAGATCAGGGATGGAAAGGTGAAAATGCTGTTGAGCTATAAGATGCCGCTGATTCTGGGGAATGATTTCTCAGGGAAAGTCATTCAAACGGGCGCAAAAGTAAATAAGTTTCAGGTGGGGGATGAAGTGTACGGCAGGCCGCGGAAGAAGAGGATCGGCACGTTCGCTGAATATCTTTCTGTTCATGAAGACGATGTGTCGCTGAAACCTGACAGCTTGACGTTTGTAGAGGCAGCTTCCCTTCCACTGGTAGGTCTGACCACATGGCAGGCATTTCATGATATTCTCGAACTTAAACCAAATCAGAAAATCCTTATCCATGCAGGTGCTGGGGGAGTCGGTACATTTGCCATTCAGCTTGCGAAGGAAATGGGAGCGTATGTAGCGACTACGGCAAGTGAAAAAGGGAACGACTTAGTTTCATCCCTTGGAGCGGATCAGGTAATCAATTATAGGGAACAACCATTTGAGGAAGTTCTAAAGGGATTCGATGCGGTATTTGATACGCTCGGAGGAGAATCCTTGAACCGTTCGTTCCGGGTAGTGAAACCACACGGTAAAATCGTGTCGGTTTCGGCAGTGCCAAATGGGAGATTCGCTGTAGAAAACAACTTGGGTTTACTGAAACGCATCGTATTTTCTATTGTGAGCAGAAAGATAACCGCTCTTGAACAGAAGTTTAACGTAGACTATCACTTCTTGTTTATGAAACCGAGCGGGGAACAGCTGAGTAAAATCAAAGATCTTGTGGAAAAAGGGAGAATACGACCTGTGGTGGATAGAGTTTACCCCCTTGAGGATGCTCAGGAGGCCATACAGTACGTCGAAACGGGCAGAGCTAAGGGTAAGGTAGTGTTAGAGGTGAAAAAGCCCTTGTAACCGTTTTGATAAAGTGAGAGGCTGGGACAAAAGGGTTTCAGCTAAAGAGTAATCCGAACGAGTGGTTTGAAAAAATCCATCTCGTTCGGATTTTTA
The DNA here is from genome assembly GCF_033963925.1 of Rossellomorea sp. YZS02. Lineage (NCBI taxonomy): Bacteria > Bacillati > Bacillota > Bacilli > Caryophanales > Bacillaceae > Rossellomorea > Rossellomorea sp. YZS02. Next base: position 31,416 of record NZ_JAXBLY010000020.1, read on the forward strand.
ATTTTTAGTGCTAGAGCTTAATCCATGTATTAAGCAGGTTCCAGCTGTTGATTGGAGTGCAAGACGAAGACTCCTGCGGGAAAAGCGGAATAGGTGAGACCCCGCAGGAGCGCAAGCTGTGAGGAGGCTCGCCTTCCGCCCGAGGAAAGCGAAGTCTTGCACGGAATCGGGCAGCGGTGTAACACGTAATCTCATTGTTCGTCTTTAGAGTGTATAGATTTAGTTATGTCCCAGCCTCTTTCTTTCAGTGTTTTTCCTCCCGTCGCATTTCGAATACCTTTTTCGCAACGGTCAAGGCATTAAGTACACGTGGGAAACCGGTATAAGGAATTAAATGTGTAATGCTCTCAACGATTTCTTCTTCTGTTAATCCCGCAGTCAACCCTGTATTGATATGAAGTTCAAGCTGAGGCTCCGTTCCTTGTGTCACGAGGGATGAGATGGTCACGATGGCTCGTTGCTTGTTCGTCAATCCAGAACGGGAATAGATATCACCGTATGCAAATTCAATGATGTATTTTCCTACATCGGGAGCGATATCCTCTAACGCTTCTGAAATCTTCAGATGGGTTGAAATATCCCTATTTTCTGTCAGTGTGTATTCCATCAGTTTATCTAATCCATGTTGATATCTGCTTTCATTCATCTTGTATACCTCCTGAATATGTTTTACAGGTATACTATATCGCTGCAGAACCTATGCGTAAAATACATAATACTTATTTAATGTATGCAATAATATTATGGGTTTATCGGGGATCCAGCATTTTCTTGAACTCCCGTACAGCATAGGATTCGTATCTCCCTTTTTTTGTGATGAGCCCCAAATTCCATGGAACGGTTGGATTTATGATGGGGATGGCTTTCACGACGTCTTGATTGACTTTTTTGGAGATGGATTGAGGAAAGATCGAAATACCGAGGTTTTGTCCGATCATTTCCCCTATAAAGTCCCACTGAGAGCTCTCATAGGCGATATTGGGATAGAAGCCCGCTTTTCTGCATTCATCGATGATTTTGTCGTGAAGCGCAAAATCTTCACTGAAGAGGATGAAATCCTCATCATGTAATTCCTTCATTTCCACCGACTCTTTTCCTGCTAATGGATGAGAGTGGTGGACAAATAACATATGCTTTTCGGAAAGGAAAGGGACAACATCAAACTGTTCTTCATCCATCGGTAGTACTACTACCCCAAGGTCGAGTATTCCTCCTCCCACCTCTTCTTCCACCTTATTTGCCCCATATTCATTTAGCTGTATTTGGACGTCCGGGTATAACGTTTTAAATTTTTTTATAATACTTGGAAAGAACAAAAAGCCAATCAAAGGGGGAATCCCGATTTTGATTTTTCCTTTTTTTAAATTCATTAAATCGTATAGGTGAGTGGATAAATGATCCAGAGATTCAAGGATAACCTGACCCTGCTCATAGACGATTTCACCCGCTTCCGTCAGTTCGATTTGACGGGCAGAACGGTCGATCAGTTCCATATCCAACTCATCCTCAAGGCTCCGGACCATTTTGCTGAGAGTAGGCTGTGATAAATGCAGTACATTTGAAGCTTTCGTGAAACTTTTATATTTTGCCACTTCATTAAAGTAAGTAAGCTGGCGTATATCCAATGGAATCTCTCCCTTTTAATCTATAACTTTTTTGCATGGTAAATATAGTTTAAATTCATTTTACTTATTAATACGAGAGGAGTAAACTTTCATACGTCAAAAATTTTTACTATTTAAACGTTGGAAGAGGGGAGCGAAGTTGTGTACTCTCGTTCTGTTTTCTTTAGAAGGGTGGAAAGAAGTTGTTTAGTATTTTAATAGGATTGATCCTGTTGATGGTCTTTGCCTATCTGGGATGGTCCATTATTTGGATCGCACCGATCGTCGCAGGCATTGTCGCGCTGATGAGCGGTATGGATCTGATGGATGCGTATACGAACACGTATATGGCGGGATTCGTGAATTTTGCCAAGCAATGGTTTCCGATTTTCTTACTGGGAGCCATATTTGGAAAGCTGATGGAAGATACGGGGGCTGCTAAATCCGTCGCTTACCAAATCACTAAAATGATTGGTGAGAAGCGTGCGATTCTTGGTGTACTAGTCGCTTCGGCTGTTCTGACCTATGGTGGCGTGAGTCTCTTTGTCGTGGTGTTCGCGATTTATCCCATCGCTTTGGCTTTATTCAGGAATGCGGATATCTCAAGGAAGCTTATTGCACCGACCATTGTACTTGGTGCATTCACGTTCACCATGACGGCTGTTCCGGGAACACCGCAAATCCAAAATTTAATTCCCATGAAGACGTTCCATACGACACCCATGGCCGGTTCGTGGATGGGGGTTGTGGCATCCGTCATCATGGCTATCGGGGGATACCTCTGGCTTATCGGCAGGCAGAAAAAGATGGCAGCCAAAGGGGATACATTCAAAGAAATCAATCGTTCAGGATCTGAGGAGAAAAATGAGGAACAAGTATTGCCTAATTGGATCATTTCTCTCCTGCCACTGCTTTTGGTTGTGGTGTTATTAAACGGAATTAAATTAGATGCCATTCCTTCTTTACTGGCTGGGATTGTCCTGATCCTCATTATGAATGTGAGTCGATACAAGAAATTCATTTCTTCCATCAATGAAGGGGCAAAAGGCTCTGTGATGGCTATCATCAATACAAGTGCCGCAGTAGGCTTCGGTGCAGTCGTGACGAGTGTACCTGATTTTGACCGCATCACGGATCTAGTACTGGGAATCTCGTCAAATCCCTTGATCTCTGAGTCATTGATCGTACAGATCCTTGCCATGATCACCGGTTCTGCTTCAGGTGGAATGGGAATTGCCATGCAGGCACTTGGCGATACCTATTACCACTTATCACAGACAACGGGCATAAGCCCAGAAGCGTTTCACCGCATGGCATCGATTGCTTCAGGTGCATCAATCCTGCCACATAATGGAGCATTACTGACGCTTTTGGCCGTAACGAATGTAACCCATAAAGACTGTTATAAAGATGTATTCATTGTCGGCCTGGTCATCCCTACGATCGCAGTGATAGCAGGGATCATTATGGCAAGCATCGGTCTAATATAATTTAAAGGAGTGTTTGGAAATGGTAGAAAATAAAGTAGTAGTCATAACAGGTTCAGCAAGCGGCATTGGTTTCGAATTAGGGAAATCCTATGCAGAAAACGGAAGTAAAGTGGTACTGACGGATCTGAATGAAGAAGGCGTTAAGGCAGCAGCTGAAAACCTTAAAGACCTTGGATATGAAGCAATCGGCCTTAAAGCGGACGTAACAAGTGAAGAGGATATTCAGAACATGATCGATAAAGCTTACCAACAATATGGACGCATCGATGTACTCGTGAACAATGCAGGATTACAGCATGTGTCACCAATTGAAGAGTTTCCGACAGCGAAATTCGAGCTCATGATCAAGATTATGCTTACGGCTCCTTTCGTTGCCATCAAGCATGTTCTTCCTATCATGAAGAAACAAGGATTCGGCCGTATCATCAATGTCTCTTCCATCAACGGTTTAGTAGGTTTTGCCGGGAAAGCTGCCTATAACAGTGCTAAACACGGTGTGATCGGATTAACGAAAGTAGCGGCACTTGAGACTGCTCCATTTGGCATTACAGTGAATTCCATTTGCCCGGGTTATGTGGATACTCCACTCGTCAGAGGACAGCTTAAGGACATTGCCACGACACGCAATGTTCCATTAGAAAAAGTCCTGGAAGAAGTCATTTATCCTTTAGTCCCTCAAAAACGTTTACTGGATGTCAGTGAGATTGCGGATTATGCCATGTTCCTATCCAGTGATAAAGCTGGTAGCGTGACAGGGCAGGCCGTTGTCATCGACGGTGGATATACAGCTCAATAATGGAATGATTGGTCAGAAGGCTTCGGCACCGTGGAGTGTCGGAGTCTTTTTATACTCTTTTACTAGGTTCTCACCCTAGAAAGCTATTCCTTTCTTTCACATTTCTTCTTTAATCGACAATTTTCTCCCTCTTCTCTATTCGACTCTCCCTATTTTGTTTGTGCATTGCTGTTTCCTTAAATCACCAGTTTCATTCCCCTCGATCTCCAATTGTAAAAAATATGGTAGTTTCCTGGTTTTATAGAGTAGTAGAATGAGCACCAATCGAAGTAAGATTATGTAAAAAACATAAAGTTTACAAAAATGTATACAAGTAAACAATAACGTATACAAATGTAGACAAAAATGTATACATGTAAACAAACTAGTACACATGTTAATTTAAAGGGATGTGTACAAAATATGTGTACAACGATACAAAAACGTATACAATTTCTCGTTCTGTCTCTTTGAATTTCGATAGAAAAGTAGGATTGACCAGAGACAAGAAATTGTTTAATCTGAAAGTAAGAGTTGAAATTTTTTGACAAATTCTTACTCATGTATGAAAGGATGATTTTAATGACAAATTCTCGAATTGCAGCCATTGATGTTGGTAATGATTCTTTAAAAGGTATTTTTGGAAAAATGGACGCTGAGGTGAATATTCCGAACGTCATCGCCAGGGATATTGAAGATCGTCCGATCATCGGAATCGAGGAGCTGGATACACAAGACCCACTAGACGGCATACATATCCGTGTCCACTCCCCTGCTTTGAAAGACAATAATGCGATTTACCGTGTCGGTAATCTTGCAACGAAGAGTAATAACTCAACTGAACTTGATCCGGGCAGCAGTAAATCAGAAGAAGATCAAACACTGGTTATGCTATTTGCTTCGATCGCTCTAGATGCAGCGCGCAACGATCTATTTAAAAAGAATAATAATGTAATAGAAGCAAACTATACGCTCGGAACAGGTCTTCCCCTTCGCGAGGTGAAGGAAGGAAAAGATGTTGGATACCGTTCAAGATTATTAGGTTCTGTTCACCAGGTCGAGTTCCTTGTCACTCCCCGCTATCAAGGAATCAAAGTAAATATCAAGTTTGATGAAGTGAAGGTGTATCCTGAAGGATTTGCTGCTTTTATCAACCTTGTGATGGATAATAATTCAAATATCATCAATAAAGATTTGATTGATAAGCGCATTTTGATTCAGGATATCGGTGGATTATCAACAGATATCGCGGTCATCAAAGATCGAAAAGTAGACGATGATAAAGCTCAAGGCTTTAACCTTGGTGTTTCTGAATCCCTAGAATTGATCCGTGAAGAAATCCGTTCAAGACACGGCATTGAGCTGGATAGCCGACGCGATGTGGTGGAAATCATCACGAAGAAAAATGATCGCAATCATATCATGGTCAAAGGAAGTCGTACAAGCGTCCATGACATTGTGGACCGTATCATGCTTGAACTGGCTAAGAAGCAATACCGCCACCTTCGTAATATGTGGCAAAAGAACTCTCAAACGGAAATCTGCTACTTCATAGGTGGTGGATCAAGCGTCCTGAAAGAATATATCAAAACGCTTAATAATAATCTTGATGGGTACAATATCGACTTCTTTGAAGATGAGAAGGAAAGCATCTGGATGATGGCCAATGCCTACTACAAGCTGATTGGGGACTTCACAAGAAAGAATGAAAAACAACAACAAGCCCAGAAAGACGAACAAAAATTAGCGAAAACCAAATAGGGTGATGGTATGAAAGAAAAAGGGATGTCGAGGGGACAGCCGATTACGTTTCGGCTTCCTTCTGATACACCTGACCATGTATTAAAGCATCTGCAAAAGCTGAAGGAAACAGAAAAACGAAATTTCTCAAGCAAGATTGCAGAGCTTGTATTGAACGGTGTGAATGATACAATTTCCAAGCAGCGGGAAGCCATTACGATCCCCCTTCCGAAGGGCCTGGACAAGTCCCAACGTGATTGGTTAAAGCATGAACATTCAGAAGCGCTCTTAGGGAGTATCGTGTACCAGCTGCTTTCCAACCCGGTGCGTACAGCCTCCCTGCTTGCTTCCATAAGCAGTAGCTCATTAGATATCGATGAAGCTCTCTATCTTCAGGAAGAATCGGCAGCAAGTCACGATACCTCGCGGGAATGGTCCCTTGACCACGTGATAGATGATTCACCTGAAGAAGTAGTGGATGAGCGCTCATACTCTACAGATGAAGAATTGGACAACTTTGACTGGGACAGTGCCATGAAACCCCAGGAAACGGTCAGCGAAGAGCCCAAAGAAGAATCGATGGACGATCTATTGGGTGACTTCCTTGCTCAAATGAATAAATAAAGAAGAACCTGAAGCGTATGAAGCTTCAGGTTCTTTTTTGGTTTTTGCGACCGATTCAAAGCACACTTCCCTTTTAAATACAACCATCTAATAAAGTTAGAAACTGTAATCAATTTGTCTTAATTGAATTATATTTTCTACTCCAACCCCACAATCTTATATATCTCTAAGAAAAAAATGTTACAGAGGGCCTTGCGTTGATTAAAACATGTATAAAAAATGGCAGTTTATTTCAAATGATTCCCATGACCTAGTTTATGCAGGGCCATAATCGAGGTAAACACCGATTAAACAGAATAGAAGCACGTCATTGGCAAAACCATTATAGAGGAGAGATTCGATGAGTATTCAAAAAAGTAATGATAGCTCAAGTCTCGCGGAAGTAATCGATAGAATCCTGGATAAAGGAATCGTCATTGATGCATTTGCCAGAGTTTCCTTAGTAGGGATCGAGATTCTGACAGTTGAAGCACGGGTTGTCATTGCGAGTGTGGATACATGGTTACGATATGCAGAAGCAGTTGGGCTACTGAGAGACGAAGTACAGGAAGAAGGTCTCACCAAGCAGTCAAATGAAAGAGGAACAGCATTCAGCATTTAAACAAGTAAATGAAATATAGTTTTACTATTTTAATAGAAAAGAGGATGAATATGGCAGAAGTGAAAAGCAGTCAACAGGTAGAAGAAACGAAGAGCACTGATGAAAAGAAAGGACAATCCAATGAAAACAGACAATCAATGAATTATGCGATTATCGGTGGAGTAGTCGGTGCAGGAATTGGCTTACTTTCGAATCCTGGTACAGGAAAAAAAGTAGTGGACAGTCTAGGGAAATCAGATGTGATGAAAGCGGCAAGTAAAGAACTGCGAAGGTCCGCTCAGGAATTCTTGACAGAGCAGGCTATCATCACCCTTAGACAATCCGCTACCGGATACATGAGCAGGCTCGAAGGTGGATTGCTGTCACCTAAGAAGAAAAAAGAAGAGGCGTCGGAAAACGCTGATGCCAAAGCTGATAACAATCAAGATTCTTCGAATCAATCAGAAGAATTAGAAGAGATCAAGGAAGAAAACAAGAATTTGAATGAGCGTTTAGAACGTATCGAAGAAATGTTGAACAGCCTGGTGGAGTCTAAGAAATAATCGCATCCCTAAAGGGGGCATTACATGAATAAGCCTGTAAAAAAAGCAGTTGGGAAGATGGCTAAAAAAGCATACGACCATGCTCCGGAGCCTGTGAAAGAGAAAGTGAAAGATACATTGAAAGAGAAAGCGAAAGAAACCTTTGTGAACAGTGTGGAAAATGGTATTCAATCAAAGGCCAACGAAGCATCCGGGAAATTAGAGAATGCAAAAGAGAAAAATGCCGATAATGTTCATACCAAAGCAGAAGAAGCAAAGGAAAAAGTACAGGATGTCCTGCTTTCCGTAAGGGAAAAGTTAGGGAATGCAAAAGAAGCAGGAGAAGAATTTCAAAAGAAAATTTCTTCATCAAATGATAAACAAACAAATATCAAAGGCGTGGGAAATATTAAGGGAGCAAGTGACATCAAGAGCTCCTTTAACATTAAGAGTTCCACTGAAATAAAAAGTTCAGAAAATATTAAATCTTCAAAAGACATTAAGACAATCTGTTCCTAAACACCGGAAGGAGAATAACAATTGGCTATTCAAAAGAGTAATAACAGTTCAAGTTTAGCAGAAGTCATCGACCGTATTCTAGACAAAGGGATCGTCATTGACGCATTTGCAAGAGTATCTGTCGTTGGAATTGAAATATTGACAGTTGAAGCAAGGGTTGTCATTGCAAGCGTCGATACATGGTTGCGTTATGCAGAGGCAGTAGGTCTCTTACGGGATGACGTAGAGGAAAACGGTCTTGCTACACAACAGAATGAAAGAAGCTCCCAGTTCAGCATCTAAATGGAGTGCCAGCAAAAGAATATGTGTATGAAGGGGGCCATTATTGGCACCCTCCCCTTCATCTACAGTAGGAGGCAACTATGGTAATCAAAGAAATCATGAACAGTGTGACGGATTTCTTCAATGAACATGTAGCTCCGGTCCATAAGATTACGTCGGTGGAACTGACAGAAGACGAAGGCTGGAAGCTGCAAGTCGAAGTGATTGAAGAAAAAGAATATATGAAGAAATATGCGAAAGACGAAATGCTTGGAACATATGATGTTCTCCTTAATAAAGAAAAGGAAGTTACGTCATTTAAACGAAGGGATATCCGTTACAGAAGTGCCATTGGACAGGAAATGTAGTGTCCTGAGCGAGTAGGAGGGAATTGTACGTGACGGTCTTAACTAAACGGATCAAAAAGGATAGCAGGGCATTAATACAAGATGATGAAACGAAAGAATTGCTTTCGCGCTCATTGCAGTACCTTAAAGCTGGATATCCTGTGCATTTCACAGGTCCTTCCGGGGCCGGGAAAACATCTCTTGCACTCGCACTTGCGAAAAAGAGAAAAAGACCGGTTATGCTCATGCACGGTAATCACGAATTGAATAATAAAGACTTAATCGGTGATTTTACGGGTTATACAAGTAAAAAGGTCGTCGATCAATATGTACGATCCGTTTATAAAAAGGACGAAAGCGTCACAGAGACATGGAGAGACGGACGTTTACTGGAAGCCGTCAAGAATGGTTATACCCTTGTATACGATGAATTTACACGATCACAGCCGACGACGAATAATATCTTCCTATCCATTTTGGAAGAAGGAATCATTCCTTTGTATGGTTCGAAGCTCACTGAGCCCTTTATTAGAGTACATCCGGAATTTGCCATCATTTTTACTAGTAATCCTGCAGAGTATGCAGGGGTTTATCAAACACAGGATGCTCTACTGGATCGGTTAATCACCATTAACGTAGATTACAAGGGAGCAGAACAAGAGGCGAAGATTGTATCAGAAAAAGCTAACTTGGTGATGAGTGAAGCAAGAGCGATTACTACACTAATCTCAACATTACGCGATCAATGTACAAACGAAATGAACGGACCGAGCTTGCGTGCTTCCTTAATGATTGCAAGACTCGCCATTGAATCAGACATTCCCATAGACGGTAAGGATACAGATTTTCAACGTCTATGTATTGATATAGCAGCACACAGCGTCAGTCGATGTATCGACGGAGAAAACTCACAAGAAAAAGCAGAACAATTGATTATAGATGAATGTAAAAAAATGAGGGTATCTGAGGAATAAAGGAGAGTTTTAAAATGAGTCAGGAAGAAATGGGGATATATATATTTTGTGCCATTCAAACGGAACAGGAAGATCATTTTGGTTCCATTGAAATAGAGGGTGAGGAACGCGAAACGTTCACAATCAGATATAAAGATGCCGCGATGGTAGCGGCAGAAGTACCGATGAAAATCTATCATCCAAAGAAGCAGAATTTGTTGATGCACCAAGGTGCAGTATCCCGGGTCATGGAACAAAAGGATACGGTCATCCCGATCAGCTTCGGAAATGTCTTTAAGTCGACAGATGATGTTGAGGCCCTGCTTGAAAACCTTTATCCGCAGTTCGAAACTCTGTTCCCGGCAATCAAGGGAAAAATCGAGCTGGGCTTAAAGGTTATCGGTAAAAAGGAATGGCTTGAAGCCATGGTGAAGGATAACCCGCAGGTGGAAAAAATGGCCTCAGCCGTTAAAGGGAAATCAGAATCGGCCGCGTATTATGACCGAATTCAGCTTGGCGGAATGGCTCAGAAGCTATTTGCTTCCCTGCAAAGTGAGATTAAGCAGGAAGTCTATGCACCCCTTGAGGAATCAGCCGTGTCAGCAAAGGCAAATGATCCTTCAAGTGAGAAAATGCTTCTCAACGCTTCATTCTTAATTGACCGGGATCAGGAAGAATTGTTTGATCAAAAGGTTAACGAGGCACATGAAAAGTGGAAGGATAAGGTCGAATTCAACTACAGCGGCCCTTGGCCGGCATACAATTTCGTCAACATCCGATTAAAGGTCGAGGAAGGCTGATGATCCATAAATTGGTGAGCGCACCAATTAATCTGGTCATTAAAGTCGGTGAAAAGATCAAAGAAGAAGCGGATAAAGAATTATACGACCTTCCTACCATTCAACAAAAGTTGATTCAGCTTCAAATGATGTATGAATTAGGGGAAATCCCCGAGGAAGCATTCCAGGAAAAAGAAGATGAGCTCTTAACAAGATATGAAATAGCGAAACAGATGGAAATGGAGCAATGGGAAGAACTAACGAAAAAGAAATAAGGGTGATCAGATGAGAGATTTACTTTATCTATATGGCTTAATCCCGACAGAAGAAGCAAATAAAGAAACCCTTCCCCCCATGAAAGGATTTGATGGGGAAGATGAACTGTATACGATTCAAATCGGAGCCGTGACCGCCATTGTCTGTGATCTGCCAGCCGATGATTACTCAGAGGAGTCGATCAAGGAAAAAGTCGATAACGACATGGACTGGCTTCAGGAAAAGGCGTTCCATCATCATGAAACCGTGTTGATGGTGTCGAAACTCTATACCATCATTCCCCTGAAGTTTTGTACATTGTACAAAAATGAGGAAAGTCTGAAGAACACGATCGAAGGCAATCGAAATAAACTTGAAACGACCTTTCAACAACTCGATGGCAATGAAGAATGGAATGTCAAAATTTACTGTGACGATAAGCTGTTGAAGAAGCAAGTAAGCGAAAGCAATCCGTCCATTGAAGCCAAAAGGAAAGAAATCAGTGAATTACCAAAGGGCAGGCAGTTCTTTGAAAAGAAAAAGATCGATCAGCTGATTGACCGGGAACTGGAAAACGAAAAAAACCGCCTCTGTGAAGAGGTGCATGAAAAACTGAAAGAGCACTCTCTCCACGGAAACGTCAAGAAAAATTGGAGTAAGGATGTCACAGGCAGACAAGAACATATGGCTTGGAACAGTGTGTTTCTCCTGCCGGTTTCCAATGTGGATGAATTTGTAGAGGAAATTAAGCAATACGAAGAAGAATTGGGACACGCCGGTTGGAAAATTGAAGCATCCGGCCCTTGGCCACCCTATCATTTTTCTAGTTTTTCTTAATCACAAAATAAGGAATGAGAAATATGACCGTAAGAGAATCGATCGAGAATAAAGATATAGCCCTTATAGATATTTTAGATGTCATTCTCGATAAAGGTGTGGCAATAAAGGGAGATTTGATTATATCCATCGCAGGGGTAGATCTCGTGTATCTGGATTTGCGGGTGTTGATCTCTTCTGTTGAGACGTTGGTTCAGCATAAGCAGGGAACGCGTACATCCGATCAATTCGATCAAGAAAGGGAGGGATTGATTCATGCAACAGGCCAGCGGGACAAATGGGCGGATTAATTTCGACCCGGAAAAAGCGGAACAAGGCTTGGCACAGCTTGTATTGACCGTCGTGGAGCTATTAAGGCAAATCGTCGAACGACACGCCATGCGCCGTGTCGAAGGCGGTACGTTAACGGATGAACAAGTGGAGAATCTGGGGATTGCCCTTATGAATCTCGAAGAAAAAATGGAAGAGTTAAAAGAGGTATTCGGTCTGGATGCAGAAGACTTGAACATAGATCTTGGCCCTTTAGGAAGCTTGATGTAATAGCGGTTAAGGAGGTTACATGATGGGAATGGAGCATCCGGTACAATCCAATACAATTGTGGATGTCTTAGAAAAAATATTAGACAAAGGGGTTGTTGTAGCAGGAGATATTACGGTGGGAATTGCCGATGTCGAGCTCTTGACGATCAAAATCCGCTTAATTGTTGCCTCTGTCGATAAAGCGAAGGAAATCGGCATGGACTGGTGGGAAAATGACCCTTACTTAAGTTCAAAAGCAGCGGATAACAACACAAAAGCCCTTGAGGAAGAAAACAAGAAATTACAGGAACGATTGGAATCACTTGAAAAGAAACTGGAAACGAACCGCCTTAATCCGGCGGATATAAACTAATTGGAGGTTTTACACATGGCAGAAAAAAATAATACGCAAACAACAGTTGAGAATCAAGGACAAGAAAAGAATGCGACGAATGAGAACAAAACGAGAAGAAGCGGCCCGATCAAGAGGACCGTTGCAGGAAGCCTACTTGGAGCAACGGTTGGCTATTTAGCGACACCTGAAAACGGGAAAAAACTGCTGGATCGTATCGACCAGGAAAAAATTAAAAGCAAAAGCCTGGACTTCGGGAAAGCGGCAAAAGAAAAATCCAGAAAAGCCGCTGTCTCACTAAAATCATCTACAGCCAGCCTATTTAAGCGTGATAGAGATGATGAAGCTTCTGAAGATACGGAAACAGCTGTAAATACAACAGAAACAAACGAGTCACAAGAAGAATCCAACCAAGACTATGAAGCTCTTAAACAAGAAAATGAAGAGCTTCAGAATCGCCTGCAGCAATTAGAAGAGAAAATGAATCAAATTGCAGCAGCCCGTGAAGATGTAGGTGATGAAGAGGAAGGCGAGGAAGAGGAAAAAGAAACTTCTTCTAGAAAGAAAACGTCAAAGAAATCCAATGAAACGGCTGCAGATGAAGAGGATGACGAAGACGAAGAAGAAGAAGAAGATGATGACGAAGAAGATAGCGACGATGAGGATGAAGCGTCAAGCAAGAAAAAATCCAACAGCAAGTCAACAAAAGGGAAGAAACGTTCTACACGCAAGACTAGTGCAAAAAGTAAAAAGTCATCCAAAAAAGAAGATGATACAAACGAAGATCAAGAAGAAGACACAACACTTTCTACGGAGGATGACACAGTAGCTTAACGAAAGGGAGATGTGAACATGAGTTCAGGACCAGGAAAGGACAGCATCTTAGAATTTTTTGTGCAAGCTTCAAACAAACATGACTTTTCATTAGATATCACGTTAAACGTCGCTGGGGCCGTTATCACGGGTACTCTCGTTTCCGCAAAGGAATACTTCGACTCGTTAAGCGAAACCTTTGAGGACGGCAGTGACGTGGCTCAGAAGCTGAGTGAGGAGCTCGCCAAGGCAGGCGAGTCAGTAGAAGAAAACCAAAGTACTGAAGCCAATTTCATTCATTTGAAAAACACGAAGGTATATTGTGGTGACAGTAAGCCGACCCCTTCCAAAGGGAAAATCATGTGGAGGGGGAAAATCAGCGAGGTAGACGGATTTTTCTTGGGAAAGATTGCAGAATCGAAGAGCAGTAAATAACAAAAAGCGACTGAGCTTGGATTCAGTCGCTTTTTGTTATAGTAAGGGGAAATTTATTTCCCGGGGAGTAATCAACTCTTAAAGTCGATTTATCCTATTTTTGAACATGGATTACTTCACTGCTGTTCGGCTCTATAGTTATCTGCACTTCAATATACTGCTTACCATCTGAAGTATAGTTTTGTGTAATGCTTCCTTTGGATATACTATACTCCCCCTCTTGCATATAGATGGGGATCGTCACCTGAAGTGGCTTGTTTAAACGATTGGTTATATCCACTTGCTGAGATTCTGCACTTCCATCGTTCTCTGTCAGATAATCGGCGTCAAAGGACATGGTGCCACCTTCTGTGTCGCCGTTTTGGTAAACTGGGATAGAACGATCGGGTTCATCGTAATTGTAGGATGAGATCTGCCCGTTTTGAACGGAAAAGTCTCTGAAGCCAACCCATGGCTTACCGGATAATTCGATGGCCGTGGTGGTTGTATATAAGATACCATCCTGCTTTGTTACATCGTCAATATGAGTATGTCCATGGAGACTGATAGTCACATCATTCGCCTTCATGATATCAATTAATTCTTTGGCGTTTTCCCCATGCCACTGCTGATCATATTTAATCCCTAATTTTTCACCAAGGATGAGTGTGCACAAACGTTGAGGGTCATGTTGTTCATCATATTGCTTCCAGTATTCTTGAACGTCAGGGTCGTCTTGTGGCCAAATATCTCTGTCGCGCCATAATGGATTATGGTGTGAGAAGAGGCCGCGAATTTGGTCATTTTGTGCGGTTTTGGCATTCTCCTGCAGATCTTGTTTCACCCAGTTCAACTGTTCTTCCCGGATCTGGCCGCCCCATGTTGGTACAGAAACCGTACCGGTTCCGCTTCGGTCGAATTTATTCCAATCAAACGAGTTGTACCCGATGAAATGGGCATATGGGCCGTAATCAAACGAGAAGTATTGTGGACCGAAGTACTTCTCCCAGTACTTTGCTCCATCTGTCAGTGTCGCATCCTGGGCGTAGTAATCATGGTTTCCAGGGACGATATAAACAGGGACATTCAGCTTTTGTAGCATTTTATAGGTTTCTTCGTATTCATAAATATACTCGAGAGGATTAAGCTGACCAAACATCAGGTCTCCTGTAATGACAACAAAATCGGGATTTTTTAAATTGACTTCTTTAATGGATTTCTGCAGGTATAACCAGCGTTTAGTTGGATCTGGATCCCACATGCCCGTTTCCTTCGCACGTCCAGGCGTGAAGGAGGAAGGATCATCGGTATTCCCAAGGTTACGCGGAGAACCTATGTGAGTATCGGTCAAATGTAAGAAGGAAAAGTTCTTCTTATATTCATCGACTACTTTGACGGAATGAGGCTGCTCATCGGTAATCCTTTTTCCGTTACCTGTATAGGTCACCACGAGATCATATAATCTCTGTGGAGTCCCCTCTGGAATGGAGACTGTTACATCGACAATGGAAGAGCTGTCCTTCCAATGGGATTTCCCTGGTTGTACCGATTTGACTGGTAATTCGTAATCACTGGTGAGAGAAGAGTGATTGGTTTGCTTTAATTTTACAGACCAAGATCCCGTTTCCTTTCCTTGGGTATCAACCTGAATGGTGAGGGACTCGCCTTTCTTCTTAATGGCGGGTGTTGCAAATAATGGGTAAATAATCTGGTTCACTTTTTCATCAAGTGAGATATTTGGGAACTCATCTACGTAATGAGTAGTGTTTCCGATCCCTCCATCACGCTCGCCGGCAGAGCTGAAAGGGTTGTCCAGTGCCTGGGCTGAAAGTGGGGAAAGAGAAAATATCAATAGTAGTATGAATCCTTTGTTTAACCAATTCTTCATGATGCTTACCTCCTTTTCTGCCTCAAGAGTATCAGCCGAATGTAAAGGCAGTGTGGAGCCTTGTTTACAAAATAGTATCTCTGCTATTTACATAGAAAAGGGTGCCCCAATAAGGGACACCCACTTTCAGTTAAACAAGTATCATCCATAATAATAAAGTAAAGACAAGGGCGGTTAATCCCTGAACCAGCGTAGCGGCAGTCTGTGCCTTATAAGCATCTGTGACCTTCATGCCGCTGAATTGCGTCACAACCCAGAAGTAGCTGTCATTGACATGGCTGACCGTCATCGCTCCTGCACCGATGGCCATGACCACTAACGCAAGGGGGACGGCACCGTCAATCCCCATCTGTGGAAGGAGGGGAGCAATCAGGGAAGAGGTAATGACAAGGGCAGCTGTAGAAGATCCTTGAGCCGATTTTAATAGAGCTGCCACAATAAATGGAATCAAAAGGACGAGTGCACCGGAAAGTAATCCCCCGTCTGCGATTCCTTGAATCAATTCTGCAACGGGAGTCGCCTTGATGACGGATCCGAATGCTCCTCCTGCACCTGTGATCAATAAGATATTGGTAGCATCCTTCATCCCTTGACTCACCCAGCCATTAAGGGTTTCTTCATCCCATTTTGGCAGAAGGGCAAACGCAGCAAGGACACCAATCAGTAAAGCAACAACGGGAGAACCGATGAATAAGAGAACATCTGCGGCTCCCCCTTTCCACTGGAAGAAGCTGACGACAGATCCTGTACCGATCAAGAATATCGGAAGGACGATCGGGGCAAATGATTTAAACGTTGAAGGAAGCTCCCCAAAGGATTTGACGATCTCTTCATAATCCAGATCGAGCTCATCCTCTCCCTCGATTTCAATTTTATTTGCAACCTTAGTGGCCCAAAGGTAACCTGCCAGAATTGTAGGGATGGCGACAATCATCCCGATTAAAATAATGGTTCCCAAATAGTCGCTCGCCCCGATATTCCCGGCTGCGGCAATGGGACCCGGAGTCGGCGGCACAAGGGTATGTGTGGCATAAAGACCTGTGGCAAGTGCAACAGACATGGATGCGAGAGCCACTTTTGCCCGTTTGGCCAATGCTTTTTTGAGGCTTGAGAGAATCACGTATCCGGAGTCACAGAAGACGGGGATACTGACGATGGCCCCAATCAGGGACATGGCCAGCTGTGGTCTTTTTTCCCCAACTAATCGAAGAACCACTTCTGCCATCCTGAGGGCGGCACCTGATTTCTCTAAAATCGTCCCGATAATGGTACCTGCTACGATGACGATCCCGATATACCCCATCAATCCTCCGAATCCGCCGTTGACAGCCTCTACAACTGTATTCAGTGGCAAGCCGGCAAATATTCCGACTAAGAAAGCGGCAAACAATAATGATAAAAAGGGCTGAAGCTTTAATTTTGCCGTGGTGAAAATGATAAATCCTACCCCTAATACAATGACCGTAAATAACCAAATTCCTGACATAAGAATTTCCCCCTTTATGTTTATCCCTTTGTTAAATGTAAAATTCGTGCGATATTCCTTGTTTCATGGTAAAGCAGTTCTTCTGCACGACTGATGCTCTCCTCTAAAGCCATCGGACCGATGCTAATGGAATGACAGCTGGAGAAATTGTCGTATAATTGTTGGTACCCCTCTCCTAAACTCCCTGCGATAAGAGATACGGGAGTATGGTGCTGACTAGCAATGGTTGCGATATAAGAAGGGAGTTTACCAAACAATGTTTGATAATCGCTCTGACCTTCACCGGTGAGGACCCAATCAGCCTGACGAATGGCATCTGGAAGCTTCGTCGCTTCAGCAACCAGCTTGGCTCCTGATTCAATCTTTCCATGCAGATGCAAGAAGGCAAAGCCAAGTCCTCCGGCTGCTCCGGCACCGCTCGTGTGTTGAAAATCAACTCCTTTTTCTTCTTGAAGCAATAGACTATAGTGATATAGCTGTTGATCAAGCTCCTTCACCTGTTCCTCGGTGGCCCCTTTTTGTGGGCCGAATACATAAGATGCCCCTGTCTTTCCACATAAAGGATTTTCAACATCGGAAGCAATGTGAAAGGTGCATTCTTTTACTAGGGGATGGAGGGTGCTCCAGTCCACCTTTGCAATGGACTCGAGGTCCTTTCCAAATGGCCCGACAGCGTTTCCGTCTTCATCCTGAAAGGTAACGCCGAGTGCTTGAAGCATGCCGAATCCACCATCATTCGTCGAACTCCCGCCCAGGGCAATAATGAACGTTCGGAACCCGTCATCTATCGCTGTTGTAATGACTTCTCCGATGCCATAGGAAGTGGTATGGTATGGATTGCGTTTTTCACCAGGCACCATAGGTAACCCGGCGATGGAAGCTATTTCAATGACAGCTGTTTTCTTATCTCCTAAAACACCATATACAGTAGAGACCTTTTCCCCTAAAGGACCGGTGGCTGTTAAGGGTACTTTCTTTCCTCCAGTTGCGTAAAGGAGGGTTTCCAAAGTCCCTTCTCCACCATCAGCCATGGGGATGACGTTCGTTTGAAAGCTTGGTGATTCATCCAGAAAGGCTTTCTCCATAATGGCTCCAACCTTTAATGAGCTTAAACTACCTTTAAATGAATCGGGGGCAATAAGAATATTCATAGCGGCTCCTTTTTCAGAAAATATAATCTATTACTCTATTTAACCAAGTGAAGAAAGCGGTTACAATGTGAATTCTCCTAAACATTTTCCGGTGAAAATAAAAATGATTGTGCATGTGCACAATCATATTTACGTTATTTATTATTCATGTCATCAATCAATAAGATAAAACGCAGTATCATCGCGTCATCAAATGTTCTGGGGCTTAGACCTGTCAGTTCTTCAACACTTTCAAGCCGGTAAAGAAGGGTATTCCGGTGAATATGTAAAGCGTTCGCCGTTTCTTTCATGTTCAATTGGCAGTCAAACAATCGTTGAAGGGTATGTCGCAAGGTGTCGCTTAGCTGAAGAGTCTGTTCACGATAGCGATTCATAAACTCCTGGCGAATCTCGAGGGGGATCCGCTTGATAAAATCCATGATGCCCCAATCCTGTATATGAATGTGATCGGAAAACTGAGGGAAGCTTTCTTGTAATTCCAGGGAACTGTGTGCTTCCAAATACGATTTTCTATACCCGACGACGCCTGGGTAGACATGACCGATTGCTGTTTTTACAATGAAAGCCTTCTCCTGTAAATGCCGCTGCAAACGCTTGGCCAAAGTAATGACTTCACCCTTAGTGGGGCAGACGCTTGTAGGGATTCCGACGACGCACTGGGAGTCGTTGATAAAAGATTGAAAGTGAAGCTTTGGTAGTTGAAGCTTTATTCTCCTCAGAAGATCTTCTTTGACCATGGATAAAGGCATGTTGGTGGTAGAGTGGGTGAATAAGTTGGCGAACTGAACCAACATCACGTGAACAGGTTGGCTGGTTTCTAGATGTATGTAATGATGAGCGAACGCTTCATTTTTTCTTTCATCAAAATAATGGGGGTGTACTAAATCAAGCAGCCAATTATCCATCAATGTTTTTTGATGCTGCAATTGATTGTGGAAATGAACCTGCTGAAGCATTACTTCTACGGTGACCTTCACCATTTTCACAAACTGATCCAGTTCCAGGGGGGAACCGGTCACCCCAACGACCCCGATGATTTCTCCCATGAACTCAATAGGTAGGTTAATGCCTTCTTTAGAACCATGATACTTATCCAGGTCATTTTCAAAAATAATCAATGAACTTTTTTGTTTAAGGACATAAAGAGCCCCCTCGTGAACTTGATTCATGCGAGTGGAATCTGTACTGGCCACTATGACGCCGGACTCGTTCATGATATTGATATTGTAATGCACGATCGTCTTCAATTTCGCAATGATTGGATAAGCTAATTCTTCTGTAATATGCACGTGGAACACCCCATTATTCGTCTTGCCTTCATTCTAGCACATGTTTTCTTTCTGCCTATTCGGGTATAGATACGTATACAAAGGAGGTTACCGTTATGAAACGATTAATCGGAAGACTGATCAAATGGGGACCTATCATTTACCCGATTTATAAGAAGTATCGGAATAAGAGAAGACATAAGAAATCGATGACGTATTAAAAGGGCAGCCTGCGTGGGCTGTTTTTTTATTTTATAAATGAGCAAATAAAAAAAGGCTGGGACATAACTAAATCTATATACTCTAGAGACGAACAATAAGATTACGTGTTACACCGCTGCCCGATTCCGTGCAAGACTTCGGTTTCCTCGGGCGGAAGGCGAGCCTCCTCGTCGCTGTCGCTCCTGCGGGGTCTCACCTATTCCGCTTTTCCCGCAGGAGTCTTCGTCTTGCACTCCAATCAACAGCTGGAATCTGCTAAAAAAACTTCAGCACTGAAAATTAGAAATCCGAACGAGTTAGATTTTTATCAAATCACTCGTTCGGATTTCTCTTTATCAGAAGCCCTTTTGTCCCAGCCTCTTCTGTATTCGTTATTAATGAGACGTTCTTCTCATACCTCTTAGTAGTAAGCTTAATAGGAATACGAAGATGATCGCTCCAATCAATGCCGGGACAATGGCGATTCCTGCTAGGGACGGGCCGAAGCTGCCAAGAAGCTCTCCACCGATCCATGCACCGATGATACCTGCGATGATGTTTCCGATGATTCCACCAGGGACGTTTTTACCTAATATAAGACCGGCTAACCAACCAATGATTCCACCAACAATTAAATACAAAATAATACCCATTTCTTTACCTCCATCAATGTTTTTTATTTGTGTTGTTACAAGTTAAATTCCCCTTTTTTCAGAAGTCAAAACCTAATATGTTGTCACTTGAAAAATTTTCTGAAGGATATACATTACATATTTAAAAGCCGGTAGTTTATCCTGATATTTTTCATAGTCCACGGTGTATGTACCGTTCTTGTTGTTCCAAATCCGGTCGAAATAGTCATCGACTTCCTTCATGGTTTTGCTGTCTGCCGGGGCCGTCAGTTTCACGTTTTCTTCCAAATTATAATCATCCATGTTCCGGGACGTATAGTTGCCGGATCCCCCAATTACCGTACTTTGCTTTTTTCCTTTTACATAAATAAATTTCGTATGATATTGCTCTTTATTCGTGTTATACCATCTGATTGTAATATGTTCGTTCTCGAGTTTATGAAGCTCGGCTGCAATGGGGAGATTCGGCAGACCGATTTTTTCTTGTCCAAAGGCGTTCTGGTTCGGGTCTAGGACTAAACGAATGTCCACTTCGCGTTCTGCCCCATCTTCAATGGCATCGATGATATCCCGGTCCGCCAGATAAAACATGCCGATCCATGCTTCGTCTCCTTTTTCCGCGTCATCTAATGCCTTTACCACCCCTTTTTGAATTTCTCTTTCCGTCAGGATCTGAGCGTTGACAGTCGACTCGCCGGGTGGAAGGGCTTTGACGGAATCATTGACCTCTTCTTCAGAAGGGAAGGCATTTACATTTCCGCCTGAAAAAGCCGCTACCGCTTTTTCGGCTTTTACCATATCCTTCAGGATGTCTCCTTTCACCTTGAATGCGATATTCGAGTGGAAACCACTGGCGTCATGGGGATTGGCGGACAGGATGAGTCCGGATTTTTCCGTTATGACGATTTTCCGATGATTCGCTTTGATATTCAATAGTTTCAAATATGACCTCATTGTGACCTTAGGTGCGGAGGGTGCCATGGGATTGGGCAGCCAGCCGGTACCTTCCTGCCCAAACCAGCCAAAGGCAGTCCTCCACACACCGGAATATAAGAGGTTGGGATCTCTAAGACGATTTAAGTCGGTAAAGACCACTTCAGCTCCAAGCTTTTCTAAAGGCTCAATTTGTTTCGCTGTATGGGAGCCGTAAGTCGTGTTAACGACATCACTGATGAAGACCACTTTCAGATCGGGCTTCTTTTTCATTTGTTCTTCAATCTTCCTGGATAATGTTTCACTAATTTTAGGATAATCACGATCCCCTTTTGTATAGCCATTTACTAAGAATAAGTCCAAAATAAGAAAATCATCTGCCTCTTCAATGGTTTGATAGACTTCATCAAAGATCGACTGATCATAATGTTCTTTTCCATCCTTCTGATAGGTGAGGTCGTATAAGAATTCCACGTCACTCTCCGGTATGGCATAGGTGTCGCTGGCGTAGGAAATCCCTTTAGGCAAAGGCTTTATGCGGTTATATATCATGACCGCCGTCAGGATTAAAATGATGGCACCGCCGATCCACCAGCTTTTCTTTTTATACCACTTTTTCTTGGTCTCCAAATGAATTCCCCTGTTCTATTGTTTTTTTTCTTACTATACCCTTAATGGCAGGAGGGAAATCCACATACAACGGGATCTGATGGGAAAAGTTCATTAAAAAAGTCCAGGCAGTAAAACCTGCCTGGACTCCTTGACTACGATGGATGAACATGTCTGCGATATATAAGTAAGAGTAAGAGAGACACCGTCATAATTCCAATCAGAACCAAAAAAGTAATCTGAAAGGAGCTAACCGGGAAATCTGCTCCGCCCATTTCCACGATGATTCCGCCAAGGACAGAGCCGGATGCGCTCCCGACAAAGTGAATCAACTGCTTCATCCCGATTCCTGAGGCAGTCAATTCCTTGCTCATGACACGGGAGACTTCGTTTGTCGAGCTTGAAGAAAGACTGGAGAAACCGAAACTTGTAAACATATAGGCTAACATGATCATGTACTCACTGTGCGGTGATAAAAGATAAAAAAGGACAGTCGAAACGATGAGAAGAATATGAGCGAGAAACATCACTCTGATATTCCCGTATCGGTCGATCAGTCTTCCTACAAATATGGCTGCGACGGCAGAGAGCATCGCACCTGGGAAAATGATGAATCCGACAGCCGTCGGGTTTTTGCCGAATACATGCTGTAGCATGAGGGGCATGACGATCAAGATGGCGAAATGGGTGACGAAGCCAAGGAAGCTCATATAGAGAATCTGCCGATAGCCTTTATCCCGAATCAAGCTGGGCTGAATAAAGGGAATCTCAATCTTATGGATCCGAATCCATAATCCACCGAAGAAAACGGCGGCACCTGCGAAATAGTACCAATGAAACGTCGAGATGAATAGCAGGAAGAAGGTGATCCCGATTCCGGTCAGGAAGCCTCCCCAAACATCGAAGTATCCCTTTCTTGTCGTCTCATTTGGTAGAAAGCGATACAATACGGGAATCATCCCAAGTACGCATAACGTAATCAAGAATAAATAATTCCAATTCAGGTAATCCGTGATGACGCCTCCCACAACAGGACCCAAGCCAAATCCAAGGGAAGAAGCAGAAGCGATCATCGCAAGAGCACGGCCACGCCTTTTTAAAGGGACAAAACGTCCGGCAAACACCATGGATAGACCAGGGATGGCTGCTGCCCCAGCCGCTTGAAATAACCGGGAAAGCAATAACCACGCAAACGTATTGGCAAAGAAGCCAGTTAATGAGGCTATGCCGAAGATGGTAATCCCAATGATAAGCAACCGCTTGATCGGGATGTAATCAGCCAAGCGGGTATACGTAATGGTACAAATGGCAAGTACGATTGAATACCCCGATACGATCCAGGCTCCTTCGGAAGGAGCCAAGGAGAAATCTTTCAATACATTCGGAAGGGCTACATTGAACATGGTCGTATTCATCACCACGAGCCAAATCGTCAAACTTAGAAAAAGAATCGTCTTTGTATGTGAAGGAGATGCCTGTACATGTTGTTCACCAGTCATTTTTTGACCACCTCCATGATAGATGTTGATGCTCGAAGTACTATACCATAAACAAAGACGTACTGAAAATGAATGTGCCTGCTTTTCGGGTGGGCTTGTGAAAGTTTAAGATTATGGAAATGGTCTATTATATAAGGAGAATCTATAAGGGGGATAAGTATGTCAAATCATACAATAAAAGCTTTCGTGTTTGATGCGTACGGCACGTTATTCGATGTCCATTCCGTCATTGAAAAATGTAATGAACTCTTTCCCGATAAAGGGGAGGAAATCAGTCAGGTGTGGCGTCAGAAACAATTGGAATATAGCTTTCTTCGTCAGCTGATGGGAACGTATACGACATTTTTCTCTATCACCAGGGATGCCCTGCATTACGCATGTGTCAATGTGGGAGTCGATCTTTCCGATGACAAAGAGAAGGAATTGTTGGATGCTTACCTGGAATTAACTCACTATGAGGAAGTAGAGAGTGTACTCGGAGAACTGAAATCTTATCAAACCGCCATCTTCTCAAATGGCTCTCTTGATATGCTTTCACCGCTCGTGGAGCAGTCTGCATTCGGGCACCTGCTGGATGAGGTGTTAACAGTCGATGAAGTAAAGCAGTTCAAGCCGACTCCAATGGCTTATCAGCTTGTCCTTAAGAAGCTTGGGGTCAGAAGGGAAGAAGTCTTGTTTATGTCTTCGAACCCATGGGATATTGCTGGAGCCACCAACTTTGGGTTCAATACGGCTTGGATCAACCGGCAGGATAAGGTGATGGATGAGCTTGGGGTCAAACCTCATTTTGTTTATAAGGATTTAAAGGGGATACTAGAGCATAAATGATTATAAAAGGGGCTGGCATATGGACGAATGCCGAGCCTCTTTTTTACCTTTTCAATAAGCTAAGCCAATAGATTCATTGATGTGTTTCCCTTGAAGGACACTTTGTAATAGAAAGTGAGCGACATCTGCCCGTCCTATTTTACGGCCTTTGTCCGGGATAGAATCTGGATCTTGTCGATACGTCTTTGACAGTGGCTGGGTGGTCAATTGCATAGGTCTTGCAATCGTGTATCGAACGTTATGTTTCTTTATTTCTTCTACCGCATTTCTATGGTCCCTCAATACATTGCGCAGGATGAATTGTGCAAGCTTACCCTGAAGGCCGGGTATTTCTTTGTGAATCCCTGCAGATGCAACGTATGCGATGCGATCGATATGATGGGTGTTCATGCCTGTCAGGATATTCTTTGTCATCGCGGTAAGGATGGTTGTTTCCTTCAGTCCATCCGAACCAAGACAGGATATGACGGCTTCCTGTCCCGCTAATGCCCCTTCCACTTCTTTAGTGTTTAAAGCATCCCCCTGAATAATGGTTAATAGTGGGTCATCTCCATTTAGTTTAGATGGGTTTCTTACAAAAGCTGTGACTTCATGGCCATCAGCCAAAGCTTGCTTGATGACTTCTTTGCCTGTACCACCGGTTGCTCCGAATACGATTACCTTCAAGAATCTTCCCCTCCCTTTCTGTTATTATTCATTGTATAGTACAGTTAGATCATTAGACTAGTTATTCATTTTAGATCTTGGTAGGGATACGAACCATGAATATCGAAAACTACTACATACTCATTAGGGAGGAAGAACATGACTGAAAAGTTGATTCCGGTATCTGGCGTAGATGTAGATTCTAAAACAAAATGTAAGCATTATAGAACGCAGAAGGATATTATCGCCATTAAATTTAAATGCTGTAATACCTATTATCCTTGTCATACATGCCATGAAGAAATCGCTGATCATGATCCCGTTCTATGGTCCCCGGAGGAATGGAATACGAAAGCGGTTCTTTGCGGAGAATGCAAGAATGAGTTAACCATTTTACAATATATGAATTGTCAATCGGTCTGTCCCCATTGCCAGTCTTCTTTTAACCCTGGGTGTCAAAGTCATTATCACCTGTATTTTCAAGGGTGAGTTTAGATATGTTTCACGTGAAACGAAAGGAATGATGAAATGGAGAAAGCAACGTTTGCCGGAGGCTGCTTTTGGTGTATGGTGGAACCCTTTGAGAATCAAGAAGGAATTGAAGGGATCGTTTCCGGGTATACGGGAGGGGAATCAGAAGATCCATCCTATAAAGATGTGACATCAGGCTCAACAGGGCATTATGAAGCGGTGCAGATTACGTTTGATCCTGTTTTATTTTCATATGAGAAACTCCTTAATCTTTACTGGAAACAAATTGACCCCACCGATCCCGACGGGCAGTTTAAAGATCGGGGAAGTTCATATCGTACGGCGATTTTTTATCATAATGACACTCAAAAAAGGCTGGCGGAAATATCTAAGGAAGAATTAGAGCGAAGTGGAATATTTGTAGATCCCATCGTGACAGAAATCCTGCCTGCCAGCACGTTTTATCGAGCAGAAGAATATCACCAGGAATTCCATAAGAAAAACGCTTTCCGGTATGCTTTGTATAAGCGCAGCAGAGAAGATTTTTTGAAGAAGTATTGGCCCAAAGACCGGTCTTATCTAAAAGGACAGCTGACGGACTTGCAATATTACGTGACACAGGAAGATGGAACCGAGCCACCTTACGAAAACGCATACTGGGATAACAAGGAAGAAGGGTTATATGTGGACATCGTATCAGGGGAGCCGCTATTCACTTCGAAAGATCAGTATGACAGTGGCTGTGGCTGGCCGAGCTTTACAAAGCCGGTCATGGATGCAAGCGTCAACGAGCGATACGATCTTTCCCATCGTACAACCCGGGTGGAAGTCAGGAGCAGGGAAGCCGATTCGCATCTTGGTCATGTATTCACGGACGGCCCGGGTCCCAAAGGGCTTCGCTACTGTATCAATTCTGCTTCGTTGCGTTTTATTCCGAAAGAAAGGCTTGAAGAAGAAGGGTATGGAGATTTTCTATTGTTGTTTCATGGTAAATAAATAGATGTCGGCCTATAAGTAAGCCGACATCTATTTATTTTTCCACGCTCTCTTCAACCTTTTCCCAGAGATTTTCAATTCCTTGTACACGTTTAATGGCTGTAATGGTTCCTTGATGTAACCCTTCATGCCAATTCGTAAAGGAGAGAACTTCTCCTAACGTGGTCAATGTCGTATGTTCACCAAGTACAAACGGTTTATCCCCCGTTTCATCTAAACGGGCTGAGAACGTCTCTTTGATCCGTAACGGTTGGGCTTCCAGTCTTTCTCGAAGTTCACTCATTGTAGGAGGCGTAAGGGAATCCCAGGTTTTATGGCTGGTATTGAACCCGAATAGTTCTCTATATTCAGGTGGAAGCGATATACGATCAGTTTCTCCTACGAAGGAATAAAGAAGATTTTCCTGTGATAATAAGATATGACCCAGGTTCCATCGAATTGAATTTCTAAATCCTTCAGGGACTTCATCCGCCATGTGTTCGGATGTCGCATCCACCACAGCCAGTGTACGCATCCGGATAAATTCCATTTGTTGAAACAGCATATGTTCGTTCATTTTCCATTCCCCCAAAAATCATCATCTCCATTAATGATTTCGGGATGAACGGAGAGAATCCTTTATAAAAATAAAAATAACCGGAAGCAATGATCCGGTTATTAGCGTATAGCGGATGGTTACTAATCCTCTGTTCGGTTTTTCTTTGGATCTACCTGTCCTGTCGTGAATTCCACCAATTCAGAACTTGTGCGATTTCCCTTTTTTGCATTGGTATTGCTTTGAGCATTGCGGTTTCCTTTTTTTGTACGGCCCATTCAGAATCCCTCCCAAAATTGTAGCTCATTCATAGTGTGGGGAGAAAACAGGGAAATATTCTTCCGTACATTGCGACAAAATATGTCAAATATCCTTATCGTTCTGTTTATTTCCCGGGCTATATTCGACAAACCTGATGGAGGTCCGTCCCTCAATCGTTTAGATCCATTTTCTTGAGGGGCTTTTTGGCGGGACCTTCGATGACTTCTCCGTCTATGGAGAAGCGGGAGCCGTGACAAGGGCAGTCCCAGGTGTGGTCTCCGTGATTCCATTCCGTTTCGCAGCCGAGGTGGGTACAGGTGGTATCCACGATGTGAAGCTCTCCGTTTTCATCCCTGAAGCCACCGCAGCGACGGCCATTCACGTTGACGACATCGCCTTCCCCTTTTTGGAGTTCTTCAGGTTTCTTGGAGAGTACCTGCAATTTTCCTTTTATAAGCTCGCCCGCAACATTCAGATTCTCTTTGAAGAAATGTTTGATGCTCGGATCCGCCACAAACCTGGAAGGCGAGTACACGTCGGCATAGATGTGATGATTTCCCAGGATCTGATCGGAAAGAATCTGTCCGGCGAGAGTGCCGGAAGTCATACCCCATTTGTTAAACCCTGTGGCGACAAAGATGGCAGGGTGTTTCTCCGTCAGTTTGCCGATGTAGGGTACTTTATCCAGGGTGATGAGATCCTGTGCCGACCAGCGGTAGCGGACTTCCTCTACACCAACCACTTCCTCAGCGAATGCCTGTAATGCCTTGTAGTGCTCCATTGTATCTTTACCCTGTCCGGTTTTATGTTTATCCCCGCCGATGAGGATGAGCTTTTCCCCATTTTCATCTTCTTCGTAACGCAAGGAACGGGTAGGGTCTTCTGCACTAATATACATTCCTCCCGGGTAATCCTTTTGTGCCTTCACCCCGAGAATATACGAACGCTCTGCATGCATCTTCGTGTAGTAAAACCCCATTCCATCATAGAAGGGGAAGTGAGAGCAAATGACGACGTATTCGCTGTCGAGGTGATAACCGTCTTCTGTCACGACCTGTGTGCTGTCTCCCTCATTGATGGTCTTTGCCATGGTTCCTTCATAGATCTGCCCACCCATCCCTGTGAAAGAGTCAATGAGGGCTTTAAGGTATTTCAATGGGTGGAACTGTGCCTGGTTCTTCATCACTAATGCATTTTTGATGGTAAGGTCGAGGGGGATATTCTCCATGATGTCCCCGTTGATCCCCAGCTTTTGATAAGCCTCATGTTCTTTCTGGACCTTATCTGCATAGTGATCAGTTGTAGCATAAACGTAAGCATCTTGTTCTGAAAAATGACACTCGATATGTTCATTTGTAATCGTGTCCTGGATAAACTGAATGGCTTTCGTTTGAGACTGGTAATATTTCTTTGCGAATTCCTCTCCGAAATGCTGGATGAGTTCATCATAGATCAGTCCATGCTGTGCGGAAATTTTCGCCGTTGTATGTCCCGTCGTGCCGTTCAATAAGTGATCAGCGTCGATGAGCGCCACCTTTTTGCCGCCTTTGGCCAAGAGGTAAGCCGTGGTGATTCCGGCGATGCCGCCTCCGACAACGGTCACGTCCACTTTCACATTCTGTTCAAGCTTTTTAAACAGTGGAAGCTTAGCACTCTCCCTCCAATAGGGCTCAGGCGTTTTGGAAAAAGCATTATGATGTTGTGAGTCCATTTGAACGCTCCTTTACGATTCGAGTCCTTACCATTTTCTCCTGAAATTCAGAAAAAATAAGTGCTGAACAGTAAAAAAAGACTGACCCTTGGAATAGAGTCAGTCTCATTCATCTATGCGTTTTGTGGCACACATCCATATTTTTCGGCGGAATCAACGGTTTGTTTTAACAACATGGAAATCGTCACAGGACCTACTCCACCAGGAACCGGTGTGATGGCACCTGCTTTTTCATAGCAAGCCTCGTAATCGATGTCCCCGACGTTCCCTTTGTTATATCCTGCATCAAGTACGACGGCACCTTCTTTGATCCAGTTCCCTTGAATGAAATTCGGTTTACCGACGGCAGCGACGACAATGTCGGCAGATGCAAGAATGTCAGGCAGGTTTTCTGTATAAGAATGGCATGTTGTCACCGTAGCATTGCGGTTCAATAACATCATGGAAACAGGCTTTCCAAGGATCGGGCTTCTTCCAACGACGACAGCGTGTTTTCCTTCAAGAGTGACATCATAGTAATCGATGATGCTCATGATCGCTGCCGGAGTACAGGATGGATACTCACCGAATCCCAACGAATTTTGACCAAACCCGTGGCTTGTGACACCATCCACGTCCTTTTCGATGGAAATCGCTTCAAAGGCAGCACGTTCGTCGATGTGATGGGGAACCGGGTGCTGCAGGAGGATCCCGTGAACGGAAGAGTCATCATTCAGCTCCTGAATCATGTCCAGGAGTTCATTCGTTGTCGTTTCTTTTGGAAGATGGATTCGTCGAGACTCCATTCCAATTTTCGCGCACGCATTCCCTTTCATCTTCACATACGTAGCAGAAGATGGATCATCTCCAACCAGCACGGTGGCTAGACAAGGGGTGATTCCCTTCTCCTTTAATCCTTCGACTCTCGATTTCAGGCTTTCCTTGACCTCAGATGCAACAAGTTTACCGTCTAATACTAGTGGTTCCACTGCAATCCCTCCTGATAATAGTAAAAGAAGACAAGGGTATCCCCTTGCCTTCTGCCCAGGCGAACGGCTAATGGCTAAATATAATAAGATTCGCAGCTCCCTTGTGGTTGATTCCACATTTTCGCCAGTCACTGCTTTATTTATTTTCAAATTCATTATAACACGAATATAAAGCGTTTTTCCAGTCTTAATGTTCGTGTTTTTTATATAGCGTACATCAAAAGGCTGAGAGTAGGCTACATCTAATTTTCTAGAGTATTCGACTCCGAATAGACGATTTGCCGAATTCGTCTTTTTCATAAAATGGAAGTATCAAGAAACATGAAAGGGGTATGAACATGTTTGAGAACAAAGTAGTCATGATTACAGGTGCTTCAAAAGGCTTGGGGAGGGCATTGGCCATAAAGTTCGCTGAAGAAGGTGCAAAAGTGGCCATCTGTGCGCGAAACCTCGGGCCGCTTAAGGAAGTGGAGAAAGAATTGAGGATGATGGGGGCGGAAGTGGTAGCTTTAGAGGCGGATGTTTCCGATGCCAGGGATGTTGATCGTTTCGTGTCGGTAACAGAAGAAGCGTGGGGAAGTGTAGACGTATTATTTAATAACGCTTCTGTGTTTGGTCCTGGTCCCCGTCTGTTGGTGGACTATCCCGAGGAATCGTTCCTTGAAGTGTTAAGGATCAATACACTGAATCCTTTTCTAGTCACGAAGAGAGTTCTTCCCGGCATGATAAGCAGAGGAAGAGGTTCAATCGTTAATCTAACGTCTGAAGCGGGTCGAACAGGTTTTGCAGAGTGGGGTGCGTACGGCATTTCGAAATTTGCGGTTGAGGGCCTGACTGGGACGTGGGCGGATGAGCTGGGTGATACAGGAGTTAGGGTGAATATGGTGGACCCGGGGGAGATGGACACGGAGATGCACGACAGAGCAGTCCCGGATTGTGATTACCCCTTGGCAGGTCCACAGGATCACCTTGATGTCTTTCTGTACTTGGCGTCGGATGCTTCGAAGGGTGAGAGCGGAAAGCGATTTGAAGCTCAGGAATTCCAGTGGAAGCGGGGTGACGGTCATGAATGAATCGGCGCGTGCATTCCATATTCCATCCCGGTTGAACGCCACGACACCAATCGAGCTTCAAGGGTTGGAGAGAGATGATGTAAAGCTGATGGTGTTGAACCGGGAAACCGGCAAGTGTGATCATTCAACCTTTAAAAGGCTGCCTGATTATCTGGATGAGGGAGATGTTCTTGTTTTGAATAATAGCAGGACCCTTCCCGCGTCCCTCAAAGGAAAACAGGGAAACCGGAATGTTGAAGTCCGTCTTTCCAGAAGAAGAGCGAAAAATACGTGGGAAGCCCTTGTGCTCGGAGATTTTCATCAGGCTGGGAAACACATCGAATTTCCGCAAGGTGTAACGGGCCGCGTGAAGGGGGAAGGAAGTGAAAGACCGCTTATACAATTGGAATTTAACAGGAGTGGCAGTGAGCTGATGGATTTCATTTTCAAGTACGGGGAGCCTGTCCGATATGAGTATATTCATGACCCGTGGCCGCTTGATTTTTATCAGAACGTCTATGGGTCGGTTCCAGGTTCCGTTGAGATGGCTTCTGCCGGAAGGGCCTTTACATGGAGATTGTTGCAAGATTTACAGGATAAAGGTGTCGGCATTGGGTTCATACAGCTCCATGCAGGTTTAAGCTACTATGGAAGTGATCAATGGCCACACCCCCGAAACCACCCGGAAGACTATCTTATCGGTTCTGAAGCAGTGATGGAAATCCTCCGTGCAAAGAATCGGGGGAAAAGACTGATCGCAGTGGGAACGACGGTTGTTCGTGCTCTTGAAACGGTGATGACTGCATATGGGCAGCTTCAGCCCGCTGAAGGCATAACGAATCTATACATTTCCGGTGACACACCCCTCCGCATCGTAGACGGACTCATTACAGGGCTTCACGAACCGGAAGCGAGTCATTTGGATCTCTTAAAGGCGTTCATTTCTGAGGAAAGATTGAAGGATGCCTATCAGACAGCCCTTGATAAAAACTATAAATGGCATGAGTTCGGTGATATGAACCTCATTTTGTAAGGAGACAAAAGATGAAACTACATCATATCGGGATAAACGTGAAGAACTTACAGACATCGAAGAAATTCTACCAAACGTATTTCGGCTATGAAGAAGAGCTGAAGTTCAGATGGGGAAGTGAAAACATCCTTTTTTTGAGAAAGGGAGACTGTCGTTTGGAGCTTATTGAGGATCCACGAGCGGAAAGCAAATGTACATTCCTTCATATAGCGTTGGAAGTTTCCGATCTTGAAAGAGAAATTGAATTATTAAAAGAGAAGGGGTTACTCCCTGTGGAAGGCCCCCTCCTTCTTGAAAATAGCTGGAAAGTGGCCTTTTTCTTCGGTCCTGATGGAGAGATCGTTGAGTTGGTGGAAGGATAGCGGTCGAGTACTCTTGTTTTGTTGGTTTTTGAGAGGAGCATTGTGTGGAATCCAGCCGATTCGGCAAATAATCGAGCCGATTTTCGTGGGAATCCAGCGGGTTATCCCGATAATCCAGCTGATTTCAGTAAAAAACCAGCCGGTTAACAAAATATGTAAAATGACAAAAGGGACAGTCTTTATCCCTACCAACCCCATAGGTTTTATGAAATTTTTTTACAAGGAATTCTGTGATACAGTTATCCGGGTACTAAATGAACTGACTATGGAGTAGGAAGGGATCTTCATGAATAGAGAAAAAATGTTACGCTGGTCGTTTTTCTTTATCGGCTTACTAGTGCTGTCGTTTGGCATCAGTTTGACCATTAAAGGGAAAGACCTTGGAATCGGTCCCTGGGATGTGTTTCATTATGGGTTGTTCAAGCAGCTCGGCTTGACCATCGGGACGTGGTCCATCATTGTGGGCTTTATCATCCTGTTTATGACGGGTGTTGGAACAAAATCATTTCCTAAATCAGGTGCCTTTATTAATATGCTGTTAATTGGAATTTTCATAGATTTATTCAATTTTGTTTTACCAGACCCTCATTCCCTCGCAGCTCAAGCCGTTGTATTTGCCATCGGGATTGTGGTGATCGGATATGGGATCGGCTTATACGTATCAGCAGATCTTGGAGCGGGCCCGAGGGACAGTCTCATGCTCCTGGTAGTGGAAAAAACGGG
Organism: Rossellomorea sp. YZS02; assembly: GCF_033963925.1. Taxonomy (NCBI): domain Bacteria; kingdom Bacillati; phylum Bacillota; class Bacilli; order Caryophanales; family Bacillaceae; genus Rossellomorea; species Rossellomorea sp. YZS02. Next base: position 64,072 of record NZ_JAXBLY010000020.1, read on the forward strand.
CTGGAAGGTCCAATGGGTACGGAATGGAATGGAAATCATCGTGTTCTTCCTGGGCTGGTTACTGGGCGGTCCTGTCGGAATCGGAACCGTGATCATTGCACTCGGACTCGGATCCATCGTCGGATTCTCACTGCCTCAAAGCAAAAAGCTCCTGCACTCTCTCATTGAGCGGCAGGTGACCAAAAGAGACAACTCCTTAGCCAGCTAAGGGTTGTCTTTTTTCGTTTATTAAAGGTTTTTCATCCCATCATCAAGAAGTATGAAAGAGAGATTCAGAATGGGGATGGTCGTGAAATGAAAGAGCTTGTAGACATCTGTGCTTTCTGCCAAAAGCCCCTCTACTGCTTGGACGGTTTCTTTAACGGGGTTCACTTGGAGGGTGGAAAAAGCTGCTGCTTTGAATGTGAAGAACTAGAGACAAGAGGAGGAGACTGTAAATGAACCATGAATATGCGGATAAACTGATTACCCTTTTAAAAAAGAATCAAAACGGTGAGAACCAGGAAGCCATGGAAGCCTATATGAGAAATCAATTCCCTTTCTTTGGGATCAGGACTCCTGAGCGTAATGCCTTATTCAGGGACTTCCTTAAGGAAAATGGCAAACCATCCATTGATGAACTGCCTGATATTGTCCGTTCTCTATGGGCGATGCCTCAACGAGAATGTCAATACGTCGCACTTGGTCTCATTGATAAAAGAACAAGGGATTTAACAAAAGAGCATCTCCCTCTTTTGGAAGAGTTGATTGTGACGAAATCCTGGTGGGATACGATCGATCACATCGGTCCGAATCACGTGGGGAAGATCTTTCAGACCGAAGAAGACGATACATACTTAGAGAAATGGATTCATTCAGACAACATGTGGTTGAACCGAATTGCCATCCTGTTTCAGTTGAAATACAAGGCGAAAACGGATGAAAACCGTCTCTTTCGGTACATATTAATGCATAATCAATCCAAGGAGTTCTTTATACAGAAAGCCATCGGCTGGGCTCTCAGGGAATATTCCAAAACGAATCCCGAAGCGGTAAAGGATTTCATCGCAACAGAAAAGCTTGCCCCTCTCAGTGCACGGGAAGGGTTAAAGCATCTGAATCGCAAAGCAGTTAAGAAATAGCCGGAAATGATGCGGGCGGCCGTTACAGAGATAAGAGAAAATTCCTATTTATTGTGCAGGTATTCACCCCGCCCATCATCTAGGATAAAGTAAGGAAGATAAATGCGAGAGGGGCATAAGGACATGAATTGGAATGATTGCATCGAGAGAACGAATACTCACTCTGTGAAATGGTCGTTTCCCGATGGGAATGTGATCCCTATGTGTATTGCAGACATGGACTTTCAAGTTTCATCGGCCATTGTGGACGCACTAAACAAGAAAGCACATCATGGTATTTACGGATATACCACGTTCAGCGATCGATACTTTGAATCCATCATTTCTTGGTGGAAGAGACGTTTCGGCATGGATATAGACAAAGAGTGGATCAGCTTCAGTCCGGGTATCATCCCGGGAATCAATGTGTTGCTGAGTGTATTGACGGAGCCTGGTGACAGTGTCATCATTCAAGATCCGGTTTATTATCCTTTCTATAGCACGATCGAAAATCATGGTTGTTCTGTGATAACGAACACGCTTCTTTATGAAGATGGAGTGTATTCGATCGATTTTGAGGATCTTGAAGAAAAGGCGAGCCGTTCAAGGGCCAAGGTCCTTATTCTATGCAGTCCGCATAACCCTGTCGGCCGGGTATGGACAAGGGAAGAACTGACGAAAATCGGTGATATCGCCAAGCGTCATGATATATGGATCATCTCTGATGAAATGCACGGCGACTTGGTATATGGGGGATACGAACATATTCCCCTCTTTAAAGGCGATGAAAGCCTGCTGGAGAGAAGCATCCTTTGTGCCGCTCCCAGCAAAACCTTTAACATAGCTGGCCTTCAAACCTCGATTCTTCTCATACCGAACAAAGACTTAAGGGAGAAATATCAGGATAAGCTTACTGGATATGGACTGATGAGGCCCAATGTATTCGGGATTGAAGGAACCATCGCGGCCTATGAAGAAGGGGAACCCTGGCTCAATGAGCTTTTGATGGTGCTGGAGGAGAATAAGCAGTATGTACAGAACTATCTGGAACAGCATATTCCAGAGCTTAAAGCCATCCAGCCCCAGGCTACCCATCTGATTTGGATCGACTGCACAGAGTTGGATATGAAGGGGGAAGAACTATGCAAGTTCTTCTTAGAAAAAGCCAGAGTCAAATTTGATGAAGGATTCAAATTTGGTAATAGCGGACAAGCCTTCGTCAGAATGAACATCGCCTGCCCCAAAGAGCGTGTCGACCTCGCCCTAAGAAGGATGCACGAAGCGATCCTTGAGTACAGAGTTGATCGAAAAGTGATAAAATAATGAATGGATGAACAGAAGTGATTGACGGCTTTTGTTCATCCTTTTTAATTAGGCACTTTGTGTGTCATTTGAAAATTTCACCTATGATAATTCGGAAATGGTGGGATGTGAAATTAGGTTTAATGCTTTCTCTGTAAATGGATGTAAATCAAGCTTTCCGAAATTTTTTGAAGTAATGCTTTTACTTTAGTGAAGAACGTATACATAGCCTGTTGATTGTAGCGGAAGGTGCTCGACTCCTGCGGGAAACGCGTGAAAGTTGAGACCCCGCAGGGCAGCGCCCGAGGAGGCTCAACTCACGCCCCGCGGAAAGCGAGCACCTGGAGCGGAAATCAACCAGCACCTCGCCTCATCAAAAACTATCCTTTTGTTAAAATGCTTTTTTACTTAAAGGGTACACTACTATTAAGGCAAAACAATTAAGATAATTTTTGTCCATCACGAAAAAACATGTTAAACTAAAAAATAGAACAAACCTCAACAAACACAAAGAATCAACTGATAGATATTGTATTTTTGGAGTGGATATTTGTTTTTAAAACGCTTACATAACAGGAGGACGAGTACATGACAAGCAAAACATTAGATCACTTTTTACAAGAACACCTGGAAGATTTAAAATCACGCGGTTTGTATAATGAAATCGATCCATTGCAAGGTGCGAATGGACCGGTCATTACAGTGAAAGGTAAGAAACTGGTAAACCTTTCATCTAATAACTACCTTGGACTAGCTACAGATGAGCGCCTTAAGAAAGTAGCGATTGAAGCGGTCAAAGAATACGGTGTTGGAGCCGGGGCCGTGCGTACGATCAATGGTACACTTGACCTTCATGTGAAGCTTGAGGAAAAACTTGCGAAGTTCAAAGGAACAGAAGCGGCGATTGCGTATCAATCCGGATTCAACTGTAATATGGCGGCCATTTCAGCGGTAATGGACAAAAATGATGCCATCCTTTCCGATGAATTGAATCACGCATCCATCATTGACGGCTGCCGTCTTTCAAAAGCTAAGATCATTCGTTTTGGCCACTCCGACATGGAAGATCTTCGTGCGAAAGCGAAAGAAGCGAAGGAGTCCGGTCAGTACAACAAAATCATGATCATCACGGACGGCGTGTTCTCAATGGACGGAGATGTATGTAAGCTTCCTGAAATCGTTGAGATTGCTGAAGAATTCGATATCATGACGTATGTAGATGACGCTCACGGTTCAGGTGTCCTTGGAAAAGGTGCCGGTACGGTCAAGCACTTCGGACTTTCTGACAAAGTCGACTTCCAAATGGGTACATTATCGAAAGCCATCGGAGTAGTCGGTGGATACGTAGCGGGAACGCAAAACCTGATTGACTGGTTAAAAGTCCGCTCCCGTCCTTTCCTGTTCTCAACTTCTTTGACTCCGGCAGACGTAACGGCTTGTACGGAAGCACTTGATCTTATTATGAATTCGACTGAACTTCAGGATAATATGTGGGAAAACAGTCGTTACCTGAAAGAAGAACTGACGAAGCTCGGGTTTGATATCGGAAACAGCGAAACGCCAATCACGCCTGTCATCATCGGTGAAGAGCAGGCCACACAGGACTTTAGTAAACGCCTGTATGAAGAAGGGGTATATGCAAAATCCATCGTATTCCCGACGGTACCGAGGGGAACAGGCCGTGTAAGAAATATGCCTTCCGCTGCCCATACGAAGGAAATGCTTGATCAAGCCATTGCAGCCTATGAGAAGGTCGGAAAAGAAATGGGAATTATTTAAGAAACCAGCATAGGGTCTGGCATACAGTCAGCCCTATCTTTTTATGAAATCACCAAAGGTAAATGCAGGAGGAAAGACGATGAAGAAGATTCTAGTAACGGGTGCCTTGGGCCAAATCGGTTCTGAGCTCACCAATAAACTGCGCGAAGTATACGGTTCAGATAATGTCATCGCGACGGATATCCGTGAAACGGACAGTCCGGTCGTGAAAAATGGACCATTTGAACAACTTGACGTCACGAATGGCGAGAAGATGTTCGATATTGCCAAAACGAATAATGTGGATACGGTTATTCATTTAGCCGCTTTATTATCTGCCACGGCGGAAGCAAAACCGCTGCTTGCATGGAATTTAAACATGGGAGGACTTGTGAATGCCCTTGAAACGGCAAGAGAATTGGGCTGCCAGTTCTTTACGCCAAGTTCAATCGGTGCATTCGGTCCATCGACACCGAAGGACTCCACCCCACAGGACACGATCATGCGTCCGACGACGATGTATGGGGTGAACAAGGTATCAGGCGAGCTTCTTTCAGACTACTACTTCACGAAATTCGGGGTGGATACAAGAGGACTTCGCTTCCCTGGCCTGATTTCTTATGAAACCCTTCCAGGTGGCGGGACGACGGATTATGCTGTAGAGATCTATTACGAAGCCATCAAGAACAATCAGTATACGTCCTATATCGGAGAGGGAACATACATGGATATGATGTACATGCCTGACGCCCTCAATGCCATCATCGACTTGATGGAAGCGGACGGCTCGAAGCTTGAGCATCGCAATTCCTTCAATGTGTCAGCCATGAGCGTGGCGCCCGAAGATATTGCCAAGGCGATCCGTGTACATCAGCCTGACTTTACCCTCGATTACAACGTAGATCCTGTTCGCCAAAGCATCGCTGAAAGCTGGCCAAATGCCATTGATTCAAGTGCTGCCAAGAACGAATGGAACTTCAAAGCGGAATATGATTTGGCTAAAATGACGGCAGATATGCTGGATAAACTGAAAACAAAGTAATAGTAAAGGTCCCTGTGAAACCATTCATGGGGATTTTTTTATGAAATACTAAACGCCATTATCAACTGAAAATGCGACAAAAAATGACAATTGTGAATGAGGAAATGATATACTTCAATTAATAAGACAAAGAAATACATGTTTAGTTGTGTAAAAATTCAGAAATTGATGGTTTCTTATAAAACGTATGGTGGTACATATGAACTATAGGGAGCCACTCTTCAACAATATAGATATCCATTTTAGAAATGAAAGTAAGAATGAGGCTGGTGATTTTGATGGCAGGTAATAAGAATGGTAAGGCGCAGGCCTTTCACAAACTGATCATGATACTTATGGCACTTTCCGTATTCCAGGTCTTCGCTATCCTCATGCTTGACTCACCATGGAACGTAATCGCCTCAATTCTTCTGTTATTTGCCGTTATAGCGGCTCTTCTCATCCTTTTACAAAAGGGAAATCAGTTTATGACCCGACACCAAAGGCTGTTGGAAGAAGAAAATCAACTATCCACCCTCCTTCATTCCCTCCCGGACTTTGTTTGTTTCAAGGATGGAGAAGGGCGCTGGTTGAAGGTCAATCAATTTGGTCGCAGGCTATACAATCTGGAAGACATTGATTATGTCGGTAAGACGGATAAGGATCTGGGTGAACTGGTGCCTTTTTTCAAAGACGCTTTCGATTATTGTATTGATTCTGATGAAGAGTCATGGAAGGCGGAACAAGTGACACGCTGTGAAGAAGGGTTCTTTCTGCCGAACGGGGAGTTTAAGACCTTCGATGTCATTAAAGTCCCACTATTCCACTCGAATCATGAAAGAAAGGGTCTGGTCATCATCGGCAGGGATATTTCCCAGCAGAAGATCGCCGAAGAAATGCTGTTGAGAAAAGAAAAGCTTTCTGTTGTGGGAGAGCTGGCAGCAGGTATCGCACATGAAATCAGGAATCCTCTCACAAGCATCAAAGGCTTTATTCAATTATTAGAAGAAAATGAGCATGTTTCCGACCATTACCTTACCGTCATGTCATCCGAGATGGACAGGATCAATCAGATTGTCGGGGAACTGCTCATTTTATCGAAACCCCAAATGAGGGAATATCAGTCCTTTGACATGAGTGAAGTGCTGAGATATGTGGTCAAGGTCATGGGGCATGAAGCACTTCTGAAGGGTATCACGTTGAATATCAAACTCCCCTCATCCCCGATTACGGTGTTCGGCGATAAGAATCAGTGCATACAAGTGTTCATCAACATTATTAAAAATGCCATCGAATCCATGGATGAAGGAGAAATTGACGTCGATTGGAAGCTCCGGAATCAATCAGTCTACGTCACCATCACGGACCAGGGGGCAGGGATTCCGTCGGAGCGATTAAAAAGACTTGGGGAGCCGTTTTTTACCCTGAAAGAGAAAGGAATGGGACTTGGTCTCACCATCAGTCAAAAGATCATTGAAGATCATAAAGGATCGCTTCACATAGAGTCGGAAGTGAATAAGGGAACGAAAGTGGAAGTCACGTTTCCTGTGGAGAATAAATAATATTCAAGGCTGTTTCTTGACGAAGCAGTCTTTATTTTTGTCTGGATTAAAAATGGATTAATGAAGAGAATGGATGAATAAGATAAAAGGAGTTTCTAAACATATAGACTGAAAGGAGCCTGAAAAGGATGACCAACGGAACTGTCCTTCATTCCCTCCATCCACTGGGTCAGTTAGACAAGTTCAGGAAAGATCCACTCTTATTTTTAGAATCACAGGCAACGAAGAATGATGAAAGGGTACAATTCCGCTTTGCGAACCGTACCGTTCATTTACTGTTGAATCCTGCATTGGTAAAAGAGGTTCTTGTCACTCAATCTAAAAGCTTTCAAAAATCTAACCAATTCAAAGAATTGTCTCTCCTGATCGGTGAAGGTCTTGTCACAAGTGAATGTCCCTTACATACAAAGCAGAGGAAAATAATGCAGCCTTATTTCACTCCCCGTCATATCAAGAAGTATGTGAGTGAAATGATCAGCTCAGCCACTGACACAATGGAAGGTTGGGAAGCGGGGACCATGAGGGATATATCCAAGGATATGATGCACGTTACATTGGCGGTCATAACGAAGACCATGTTTAATATGAACGATCACGAAGGGTATGAGAAAGTAGGGGTCCATCTGGAAAGAATTCTGGAAATGGCTACGAAGCGGATTCGCTCTTTCCTCAAGCCCCCTGTATCGTGGCCGCTTCCTGAACTGAAGCAATATAAGGCCTCTATTGGAGAACTTAAGAGAGTCGTAGAGGAAATCATTCAGCATAGAGAAAGCCTGGCTGAAGAAAAAGAGGACTTACTCCATGCCCTGCTCCGTTCCCGTGATGATGAAGGCAATCATATGAGCAAAGAACAATTGATCGATGAAGTGATGACCATTTTTGTGGCGGGACATGAGACGACGGCCAATCTTCTTTCCTGGTTTTTCTATGTGCTAGAAAACAACGAAAAAGTGAAAGAACAAGTCTATGAGGAAGTCGATCGAGTAGTAGGAAATGAAGAACTAGGCAATGAGCGCCTTCACCGTCTTCTTTATACGCGCCAAGCCCTTGAAGAAACCTTACGTTTATACCCACCTGTATGGATGTTTGGAAGGACATCTGTAAGGGACGTGAAAATCGGTGACCATCTCATAAAGAAAGGAGAAAATGTCCTCATTTCTCCATATATCATGCATCGGAATGAAAAGTACTTCCAGGACCCATTGAACTTTGATCCGGAACGATTTCATAAATCCAGGACAGAAAGCATTCCACCGTATGCTTATTTCCCTTTTGGAGGGGGAGCGAGAGTGTGCATCGGCAATCACTTTGCCCTTCAGGAAGCATTGGTGATTGCGGCCTTATATGTTCAAAGGTTCAACTTTACATTATCAAGTGACCATAAGGTAGAATGCCACCCACTGATTACCCTGCGGCCAAAAGGCGGAATTCCCATGAACGTTGAAAGAAGAGTGGATAAGTAAAACAAGAAACCCAGGTTCAAATGCGAACCTGGGTTTCTGATTAACTAAAAGAGCATATGAGCAATGGCCACAATCACAAGTAACGTAAGGAATGTACGCTGCAGGAAGATGATGACAAGATCCTTGAAATCGACCGGGATCTTGGAACCTAATAGCAGTCCACCAACCTCGGACATGTAGATTAACTGTGTTACAGATAAGCAAGCGATGACAAAGCGAGTCAGCTCACTCTCGATACCTGAACCAAAGATGGCTGGAAGGAACATATCGGCAAATCCGACAAGGATGGAACGTGATGCTTCCGTCGCTTCAGGGATTTGAAGAAGTTCCAGGATCGGAATGAGGGGCATACCGATGTATTCGAAGAATTTCGTATTCTCCGCCACAATCAGGGCCGTTGTACCAATCGCCATAACGATTGGAGCTACGCCCATCCACATATCCAGCACGTTTTTCATTCCATCCGTAAAGAACTTGGACGCACTGTTGTTGTTCTTCGCCTGGACAAGTGCCTGTTCATAACCGTATCCAACACGGCTGTATCCTTCAGGAATCACTTCCATCGTATCCTTCCCTTCCTGACCGTTGAAGTAAGTGTCAGGCTTACGGGATAAGGGCGGGATCCGTGGCAGAATGATCGCTGCAAGGAGTCCAGACGCAGCTACCGTTAGATAGAAGGGAATGAAATATTCACCCAGATTCACCTGTGAAATGACAACGAGACAGAAGGTGATGGAGACAACAGAGAAGGTTGTCCCGATGACCGCTGCTTCCTTCTTCGTATAATACCCATCTTCATATTGCTTGCTTGTCAGTAGGACTCCGATCGTACCGTCCCCGAGCCACGACGCCAGGCAGTCAATGGATGAACGACCAGGCAGGCCGAACACAGGACGCATGATCTTCGTTAAGAGCGCTCCGCATAATTCCAATAAACCAAAATTGAGTAATAATGGAAGGAAAAGCCCGGCAAATAAAAACACAGAGAAAAGAATGGTAAGAAGTCCGTCCGGGTTCAGTAGAAGTCCACCCGTTGCATCCGACCAGACCCACTCAGGCCCTAATTTAAATAGAGTCATAACGGCAAAGATGGCGCCGACCACCCTTACGATGGCCCATACAGGTCGAACGTCAAATAAACTCGAGAAAAACGGAGATTTTTCAATGAACGCCGGATGTGCGAGTTTAGTGATGAACGTTCCCATGACCGTCAGGATGATCAAGCCCGTCATAATGGCCGGTACATAGCTGCCGATCCAGTCTTGAAGAAGTCCTGATAAGACTGCGATGGGGATCGTGATTCCGTCTTTCCCCGGAATCGGTATCATAAATAGAAAAACTCCCAATAGGGAAGGGATGATAAATCGTAAATGACTTGATAGTGTATATCGATGCTGCTGATTCATAAATTCACCTCAGAAGTAGTTGTAACGAAAAATGAAACATTATTCATTCTAATGCATACATATAAATTTGTCCATCATAAATTCGGATATGCTGTATTCCTCAGATGATTTTCCCGCCGGCAGTAAAAGTGAAACCTAAAATGACGTATTATTTTTTAGTGAAAAGTGTATACAGAAAAGAAAGCGCTATCTTTCGTACCTTTTCTATTTTACTAAAATTTTAAAAAATTTCAATAATAACATAGGTCTGCCGGGTAGTTTAGCTACTGAAAATAAAAAGATTATTTATTTTGAAAATTAGGTTTATCTTCTATTTAAGAGGGTATTTAGAATTCATATCTTGGTTAATCAGGAGTTGTAATCGATGACATCTTTAACAAAGCTTACAGAAGAGCAATTGGTCAATGTCTATCAGCTGGCACAGGAAGAAGGATTGGAAGAAGAATTTATTGAGATGTTAGAAGGAGAAATGGAAAGAAGGGAAAATGTCCGGTAACAGATAAGTGAATATATAAATAATGAACAATCCATACATAATGGCTGGCCTTCCTTGAAGACCAGCCTTTTTATTGTATATAAGTTCTTTATAGGAGCAGTAATCCAACCGAAATGACGACCCCGCTGATAACAAGGATCATGACGCAGTACCCCATGATATCCTTTGCCTTCAGTCCTGCAATGGCTAATGCCGGCAACGCCCAGAACGGCTGGATCAAGTTGGTCCAGGCATCCCCCCAGGCGACGGCCATGGCGGTCTTGGCCACAGAAGCATCAAGGGTCTGGGCGGCATCGAGCATGATCGGGGCCTGAACGGCCCACTGTCCACCGCCTGACGGAACAAAGAAGTTGACGATTCCCGCGCTCAGGAAGGCAAAGAAATAAAATGTCACATCATTTGAAATCGACACGAAGGCTTCACTCATGACGACAGCAAGTCCCGACGCCGTCATCATCCCCATGATCCCGGCGTAGAAAGGGAATTGAATGACGATCCCGCTTGCCCCTTTAATCGCCTCTTGTACCGAAGCAAGAAAGCGTTTCGGAGTCCCGTGAAACAGGATGCCGAGAAATAAGAATAAAAAGTTCACGATATCTAAATTAAGGGCGAAACCATTCTTGACAAAGTATGAAAATAAAAACGCAATGCCAAGTACCGCTACAACAATTGATAATACCATACTGTTCTCCAGACGATCTGCAGGTGTCATCCCTTCTTTTTCAAGTGCAACAGCCGTCTCGTTGAAAACCTCGGGATCCACCGTGATCGTCTCTTCCTTAGATGGCATGAGCATCCTGTTGGCGATTGGCAAAATGATAAATAGTGCGGCCACAATGATGAGAGTGGATGTAGCAAAGATCGTTTCATTCGTAGAGATGACCCCGATTAAATCTTGAAACGGATGCCCCTCAGTCGCAATCGAGAGCGGGATCGATCCGGAAAATCCTGCATGCCAGACGACAAATCCCGAATAGGCACTTGCAATCAGCAAGCGGTAATCGACGCCCTTCACACGCTTTGCGAGTTCTTTCGCAAAAAGTGCCCCGATGACAAGTCCGAATCCCCAATTAATCCAGCTTGCAATCATGGAAACGACGGTCACGATCACGATAGCGGAACCCGGGGACTTCGCAAATGACGCAAGAAAACCGAGGAACCGTTTAAACAACGGACTGCTTGCAAGCACATATCCTGTCACAAGGACAAGCACCATCTGCATGGAGAAGGCAAGCAGGCTCCAGAAACCATCCCCCCAGTATTGAACCATCTCAAGACTCGAACTATCGGTAAAAATAAGGCCAAGCCCGAAAACGACCAACGTCAATATGACCACAAATAAAAACGGATCGGGCAAATAGCGTTGCATGATTTTGTTTGATAAAGAAATAATTCCTTTCATCATAATCCCCCTTCTAAAAATGTACACCTTACCTATTGTTCTATAGCGATGTGTGAAAACCCTTTCAATTTCTGAAAAATGGAAAAAGCGCCTGACTCTCTTCATAAGAGTTCAGGCGCAATACATTATTTTTTTGAGGGACGGGGTTTACCCTTCCTTTCTTTCCGTAGTAGGCGGAATAAGGTCACACACATCAGTATCAGAATGACCGTAAATGGCAACGCCGAGACGAGGGAAGCGGTCTGTAATCCTTCCAGTCCACTGGACACCAGGAGGACGGCGGCTATGGCGGCGATCAGTACTCCCCAAACGATCTTCACGATCATCGGCGGATTCAAGCTACCTTCTGTTGTCATGCTGCTTAATATATACGTCGCTGAATCAGCCGATGTAATGAGAAAGGTGAAAATCAACAAAATGGATAATACGGACAGGACCATTGTAAAAGGAAGCTCCCCATACGTTGAAAATAAAGCACTCGTGACATCTTTATTGACCCCTTCGGCAATGGATGTTCCGTTAAATAAGTCCAAATGAAGGGCGGTTCCTCCAAATACGGCGATCCACATAAGGGCGATCAGAGGTGGAACGACCAATACACCGACAATGAATTCCCGGATGGTCCTCCCCCGTGAGACACGGGCAATAAAGGCACCGACAAATGGAGACCAGGCGATGGCCCAGGCCCAATAGAAGATCGTCCAATCCTGTACCCATGTCCCGCCTTGATAAGGGGTCAGACGCAAACTGTAACGGATGAAATTGGAGATATAATCACCGATTCCAAGCGTGAAGGTATTTAAAATAAACACTGTCGGACCGACGATGAAGACAAACAGCATCAGAATGAGGGCAAGGGACAAGTTGAGGTTGCTCAGCCATTTGATCCCTTTATCAAGTCCGGTTGTCGAGGATGCTAAATAAAGGACGAGCAGAATGAGCACGATGACGAGCTGAGTCTCCGTCCCACTCCCGAGACCAAATACAGAGCTTAGCCCCCCGTTGATCTGAAGGATCCCAAGTCCAAGAGACGTTGCTACACCCATGACAGTGGCAATGACAGCGAGGATATCAATGGTATCTTTAATGCCTGAAGAACCTTTACGCCGCCCGATCATGGGAGAAAGGGAAGTGGAAACGAGTCCATTCTCCCCCTTCCTGAATTGAAAATAGGCGATGATCAATCCGACAATTGTAAAGACAGACCATTGACTGACTCCCCAGTGGAAGAAGGCATAGCCCATAGCAAGGCGTGCGGCTTCCTCCGTCTGAGCTTCTACACCAGGAATCGGTGTTTCAAAGAAATGACTCATCGGCTCTGCGATTCCCCAGAATACCAGTCCGATTCCAAATCCTGCAGAGAATAACATCCCGATCCAGGTGAAGAAAGGGTACTGTGGGCGTTCATCGTCCTTTCCGAGACGTACTTTCCCATACTTGCTCCCCATCAGAAACAGAAGGAACAGCACGAAGAAGAACACCGCTGCGAGATAAAACCACCCGAACGAATAGGTAGTGAAACCAAAGGCCGCATTCGCCCCTTTGGCAAAAAGTTTCGGAAACGAAGCCCCAAATATAACTAAAATGGACACAATAATTGCTGAAATCCAAAACACTTTGTTCAAATATGTACGATTACCCATGAAATAACCTCCCGAAAGAATAGACGAACGTTCTCATTATTCTCATACCCTAAATCTCGAAAGGTATTCATCTCACGAGGGTGTTCAGTACAAAACGATAAATAATTCATGATACAATGGCTAAATTAAGATTATTCAACAACAGGAAGGTGTTTATAAATGATTACATTGATTGCGACAGATATGGACGGAACACTATTGAATGAACATCAGGAAATCAGTGAAGCGAATAAACAGGCGATCCTCGATGCACAGCAGCAGGGGATTGAAGTCGTTGTTGCTACAGGCAGATCGTATGAAGAAGCACGTTACGTCATCAAGGAAGCCGGAATCTCATGTGAAATCGTCTGTGCCAATGGGGCCGAGGTGCGAAATAAGCAGGGAGAGATCATCTACCAGGCGGGGATTGAATCAGCACGGGCAAAAGAGATTGCTTCTGTCCTGAATGAAACCGGCATTTATTTTGAAATCTATACAGACCGTGGGACGTATACGGAAAATTATGACATGGGAGTCGAGCTGATCGTCGACATTTTTACGACAGCGAACCCAACTGTATCGGAAGAACAGGTAAGGCAGGCGGCGCGGGAACGATTTGAAAAAGGTCATATCAAACTTGTGGAAGATTACGGGGTTCTTTTCGAAGATGATTCACAGCTTGTTTACAAATTCCTTGTTTTCTCTTTTGACGAGAAACAGCTGGCAGAGGCGAACGAGAAACTGAATGAACTGTCAGGCATCGCCGTCAGCTCATCAGGTAAAGAAAATATTGAGGTGAACAGCATAGAAGCCCAAAAAGGGGTCGCTCTTGAAAAATTACTCAAGGACAAAGGATTGTCCCCAGAGAATAGCATGGCCATGGGCGATAATCTGAACGACCTGTCCATGATGAAAGTAGTGGGAAGACCGGTTGCCATGGGAAATGCCCTGGATCAGATTAAAGAATTCTGTCCGTTCATCACAGCAACGAACAAGGAAGACGGTGTGGCCAAGGCGATACAGGAGGCGATCAAACTTCCGGCCAAGTAATGAGAGTGGCATCCGTTGTCCATACTGGTTAAAAAAGTGAGTAAGGGGAGCTGTTGGTATGAAAAGCAAGATAAGTTGGCTCATGTTGTTCATAAGTCAGATCTTACTGCTTAGTGCGTGCTCTTTCGGACAGCGAGAATTGCAACAGGAAGAAAGCAAGTCTGTCACAAAGCCGAGTGTTGAAAGCAAAGTGGTGGCGAAGGATCTCACCATTCCCTGGTCCATCCAGAAGGTTGATGATACTTTCTATATTACACAGCGGACCGGCGGGATCGTGGAAATAACGGAAGGGAAGAAGTCCGTCATAAAAACCAATCTATCCAAGGAACTATCGGGGAGACCTGAAGCCGGGTTATTAGGGTTTGTGCTCCATCCGGATTTTAAACACAACCGGCTGGCTTTTGCCTATTATACGTATGATGACGCGGGTAACCCCTACAACCGGGTTGTTGTACTGAAACGGACAGAAAACCAGTGGTCCGAGGAAAAAATATTAATCGACCGGATCCCGGGCGGTCAGTATCACCAGGGTGGCAGGCTTGAAATCGGTCCCGATCACAAGCTCTACGTTACTACGGGGGATGCCACCAAACAGGATAAAGCTCAGGACCTCACTTATCTGGGAGGGAAAATCCTCCGTATGGACCTGGATGGAAAGATACCGTCCGATAATCCGATTGAAGATTCATATGTTTACAGCTACGGTCACCGGAATCCCCAAGGCCTTGCCTGGAATCAGGATGGAGAGCTTTATGGCACCGAACATGGTCCGAATGGATTTGATGAAATCAATCTGATCAAGGCTGGAAACAATTATGGATGGCCAAAGATCACTGGGGATGAAAAGGGAGAGTCGCTGATTTCACCACTCGCCCATTCAGGGGAACCGTCATGGGCCCCGTCAGGAGCAGACTTCTGGAACGGGGATCTCGTGTTCGCGTCCCTTGCCGGTCAAAGCGTGAAGCGATTTGATACAGAGACTCACATTGTATCAGATCTGCTTACAGGGTTTGGGCGTGTAAGAGATGTGTTGGTTGCAGGGGACACCCTTTACTTTGTGTCCAATAATACGGATGGACGGGGGATTCCCCGTGAGAATGATGATAAGCTTTATGAGGTGGATTTTAAGTCCTTGATGAAGGAAGAATAGAGGATTGGTCCCAAAAAAATAACACGCTGCAATAGCGTGTTTATGAATGTTTATTTTCATCATTGTCTTTATATTTCAAAATCGCAATTACAAACATCCCAAAGCTGAGCATCAGAGATAATACTTCGAATGTATCCATGTATACATCGCCTCCTTACTCTAAGGCTTCCCGGATCCAAGATTGTCCTATACGCTCTATATGATAAAAAAACATGAAACGGTTGTTTCATGTTTTTTTCTATCATCTTGTGAAAATATCCAACACATTTGTCAGAAATACACGTTCATCAATGGCCACGGCAATTCGGGGACAGCCTGTCCCATTGCAGTCCGTGGTTCCTGGCCTGAAATCTGCAATGCTAAGGCCATTCGCATGGCTTCGTTCATGCTGGATACGGATATCACGCCTCTCATACGTGAACAGCCCGGCGATTTCCTCAGCGGCCAAAACGGCAGACAAGTCATGCTGGGGAGTCCCTGGGATTCCTGGTTCAAGCTTCTGGTAAGCTTCGTAATAAAAGTCCAGGATGGGTTTGACGATCTCATCCAATGGCGTTTTGGCCCTAGAATCGATGAAATCAACTTGATCGGGTGTGAGCAATGCCCTCCTTGTGACATTCAATGGAACCACCGTCAGGTTCGGAGCGGTTTTGCATACAATATCTGCAGCAACAGCATCTCCATAAAAGTTCGCTTCCGCTACTTCTGTGACATTTCCGGGGACTAAGAACGCCCCGCCCATGAGATACGTTTCCTTTACAAGGTTCATGACTTCCGGGCTCAGGAGCCAGGCAATCGCGAGTGACGTACATCTTCCCACGTTCACAATCGTGATTTCCCCCGGATGCTTCTTGATGAGTTGGAACAGCTTGCTGAAATTGGTTTTGTCCCCGTATCGCTCTTCAGGAATTGGGGGACTCAATGGACCTAACCCTTCCACCCCGTGAATCTCCGGAAAAAACTCAGGTTCCTCACCATTCAGTGGACCTGTACTTCCGGCAATGACCGGTATCCCTTTTTGACCAGCCAGCTTTACTAGATAGGCTGCATTTCGATAGCTCTTATTCCGGTCTGTATTACCGAAACCGCTGACAATACCCATCACTTCGATATCAGGGTTCTTCAAGGCATAGATCAGTGCGATCGCATCATCTATACCGGTATCTGAAAATAGAATGATTTTTTTAATAGAAAACACCTCCTACTATGATATATGTAGGAGGTGTGGTACATGCCTGTTCGATTGTACTAGAGTCAACGGTTTATATGCTGGAATCTACCAGCATACAGGACGATGCTGATTGTCAGAAACACGAAATTAATCCATTGCTGAGGGTTCATCACGATGAGTGTCATACCGATGCAGCCCAGAAAAATAGCTGTAAATCCACAGATTATTCTCATCTATTACCTCCAACTATTGATCTTTCTTATGAAACGACTTAGATAGAGCATGAATCGCGAGTTCGAGCTGCTCCAATTTCTTCTCAAGCTTAACTAACAGAAAGAGTGTGACGGCAATGGGAAATCCGAAGTTACCAAGTAATTGAACGAATACGGAATACTCCATTAGTGCTCCTCCTTTTGCTATAGGGATGGTTAAGCGAGGTTCAGTGACTTCCCAATGCCTATGGCAATAGCATTTGAAAGTCCCGTGATAAAAGTAGGGTCCTTTAAGAGATTGGCATCATTCACGGTATCAATAAAGAGGTTTTCCAATAGTATTGCAGGCATGGCGGTTTCTCTCAATACGGCAAAGTTCGCTTCCTTCTGTCCCCGGTCCCGAACACCATACCCAGACAGGAAATTCATGATTTCTCCGTGCATAACGTCCTGGCGCCTTCCTGTTTCCGAGGAACTTGTCCCCGGGTAAATGTAGCTTTCAAATCCGGTTCCACCACCGGCATTGTGATGAAGGGATACGAAGTAAGAGGCCCCGATGGCATTAGCAAAGTCTGCACGCTCCGACAGCCCTACATAGATATCCGCGGCTCTCGTTACCCTCACGTCTGCTATATAGTTCGCCTCTATTAATTGCTTTACCTTTAAACCGATTGCTAACGTCAGGTTCTTTTCCTGCAATCCGTTTCCAGACGCGCCGGGATCGGTTCCCCCATGACCTGGATCAAGTACGATGATTGGCATATTGTATCCCCTTTCCAATTATTAAGCCCAGTAATACGATCCAGCACCATACGGGTATTCAATACGGCTGTCATTATGGACGAATGTGGAGTATTTGATTATCCCGCTGAAGCCGCATGTTTTAGCGACATCCGCCACTTGAGACGGCGTCTTTCCTGAGGGGTCGACGTCGGCTGCGATTCCATATGTGTGCATGCTGTTGGAGGCACCACCGACATTGCGGTTGTGGGTGATGCTTCTGAATCCAGAGTTGATGGTCACAGGCGGATTCCCCAGCTTTTTCCTGAGGGCTTCAAGCTTGTACATCAGTCTTCGCACATTTTCCTTGACCTGGGTCGATCCGACATTCCCTCCGGAGAAGCCGCTTCCGTCTTTGGAGTAGAACTCACTGTAGGCGAAGTGGGCAGTCGATCCGTCGCTCGCTTCGAGGGCATTTAACTGGCTGTGAGTCTGGGGTCCGGCAACTCCGTCCGCTGAAAGGCCGTACGCCCGCTGGAATCGTATGACCGCGGCTTCCGTTCCGGGCCCGAATGCCCCGTCTACTGATACATACGTTTTCGAAGGAGAATCCGCTGCCCAACCTGATACTCTGATCTGAAGTTCTTTTACGTCACTGCCTGAATCACCCTGTCGTAATGTTCGTGTCCAATTCATCCAACATCGCTCCCTTTAGTTGTTTAGGCAAAGGGGATGATGAGTGAGAGAGACCATCCCAATCTCTCTTACTCAGTGCTGATTGCCTTACACTGTATAAAGAAGAGTTTGAGGGGGGAATGACAACCCTTTTACGAAAATATAGAAAAAAAGGACAGGCACCCGGATGCAGGCACCTGTCCTTTCATTATTATTTATTCAGGTCGAACAGTCCCGGTACATTATCGAGTGAATAGTCACGGACATACCGGATCAGTCTGATCTTTAGCTCCTGTTCGAGATCATCCCTGTTTTCGAGGCGCGTCAGATACAATGACTTCTTGATCTTAGGCTCGAACGACCGAATGACTTTCGTTTCATATTCCGTGTTGCTTTTCGCTTCTTTCACGAGATCGTATAGAATTCCCATCGTTTAAGATTCTCCTTTTTTTAGAATGGATTTTAATAGATTTAAAGCTTTTCGGTGGGTCTTGGAGACGGCTTGTTGAGATACACCAAGCGTTCTGGCGATTTCCGTATCGGATAATTCCTTTAGATAGGCAAGATCCAGGATATGCTTCTGTCTGTCGGTCAATGTTTTATAGGCACGCAGGAGTGGTTCGTTCTCCAGGCAATCCCCTAAGGTCGAATAATTGGTGAACGGTGCAATATCCGAGGACGGATCCGGAACAAGGTCGATGAAAGATCCGCCTTCTTCAGCCTGGTCATCCAGGGTAAGAGGGTGGCGCTCACTGTATTTCCTTATATGCTTGTCAAAGTTCACGCTGTGATAATAAAGGGATGAACTGACGTAAGAGGTAAACCGGATATCGAAATAATGGGCTTTGAAAGCTTCGTTTAAATGTTCTTCCTTATGTGCACTGGGGTGACGTAAAAATTCTTCCACTAACTTCTGATTCTCTCCTTGACTGATGAAAGACTTAACGGCTTTATTATGTTTGAGATGAGGATAATGACGATAAAACTCTTTCACTAATGTGTCCATTTTTTCACCACCAATAGAACGTATGTTCGATTTTAAAGTAAAAAAAAGAGGAGAAAAACTCTCTCGGCTTTTACTTTATAAAGAAGCGGATCGTCCCTTTTCCACAACCTTCTTCTTTTATATCGTTCCATAGTACTATCTATTAAATCATATATTACAGAATGAGGTAAGTGATGAATGCACTAATTTTCCCTAATATCAGGTAGATTTGTGATTGATAGAGGGGTTGAAGGGTATTTTATCTAATATAGTATACAATGGTTCATTCTTTTGAAGGGAAGTGATACTGTGCGTAGTAAATGGATGTTCGCATTTTTACTCGTTCCTGTGTTATTAAACGGATGTGCTTCTGAAGAGCCAAAAGAGGAACAGGATTCTACTGAAGTCAACTCCGATGTACCTCAAGACCAGCCCGCAAACAAGATGGATGTTCTGGCCAACGATGAAAAAATCATAGAGATGTTAAAGAAGACCGGAGTCATATCGGAAGATGCTTCACATGAAGAAATTGAAAAGGCACTGCAAAAATACCTCCAGGATAAAAACAGTGACCAGCTCAGCAATGAAAAAGAAAAGCAAAAGTATATTGATGAGATCAAAAAGAAAATCCAAGAGGGCAGTTAATGGGGCAAGGGTATATACCCTGCCCTTATTTGTGATTGGTCAGCGCATCACGCTACCCCCTGAAATCTTAACCGATTCCCCGACAATGTTTTCGGCAGCATCGCTTAAAAGATAGACAATGGTGTTCGCAACCTCGACCGGGGATGTTAGTTTACCTGAAGGAATGCTGTCCTTGGCGACTTCCAACTGCTTCTCATAGCTTCGCCCTTCCCGTTCCCCTTTGGATTTAATGGCGTTACGTCCCATCTCCGTATCGACATATCCAGGGCAGATGGCGTTCACCCTGATCTTATGCTCAATTGCTTCATGGGCAAAGGCCTGGGTGAATCCTGTCACCGCAAATTTCGACGCGCTGTACGCACTGTTTCCGTGGGTGCCCCTCAGTCCTGAAAGGGAAGAGATATTGACGATCGCTCCTTTTTGATTGTCCTTCATTTGGTGGTAGACAGCCTGGGTAAGCTTGACGAGGGAGAAATAGTTGAGCTCCATGATGCTGCGGAGATCTTCTTCAGACAAGTTCTCCACCATATCTCCGCCGCCGATCCCGGCTGAATTCACGAGACCCGTAATGGGACCGTGATGCTTCGTTGCTGCTGACAGAAGTTGTTCACGGTCTTCATTGCTCGTAAGATCCGCTTTATACAGGAAGACTTGACTCGGATTCCCACACTCTGCCTTCAATTTTTTAAGCTTTTCTTCATTTCGTCCCGTAATGGTCACACGGGCACCCGCCTGAACCGCTACCTTCGCGGTTTCATAACCGATGCCGCCTGTGGCACCAGTGATAAGGATGTGATGATCTTTCAACGTATTTTCGTGAAAAAGGAAACTCATTACTGTACCTCCTTGTGATGGATAGTTGGTTTTACCCGTTGGGGGGAGGTGGGAAACGGAATGCGGGGGTTTTTGATAATAAGTTGGGTGGAATTGAAAATAAGTGCTTACGAGACTTCATTCCAACCCGAAAAAAAAGACCCCAAATCAATAGTTGGAGTCCCTTTTACATAGATTATCTTTACTGTTTCCCAATCCCATCCACAATCATCCTCACCGTCATCTCGATCTCCTTCTCATCATCCCAATCGGCTTCAGGAAGGAAAAGATACCGGACAAGGAGCAATCCGAAGATGCTGGACGCTGAAAATCGTACGACTGCGTGTGAGGGCATGTCGATGATCTGTCCTTTTTCTTTATAATGATCAACGAGCTTCACGAATTTCTCGAATACTTTTTCGCCGATATGCTCCCGGAACTGCTCTTTCAGCTCGGGATGAAAGGGGATTTCCTGTATCAAAATCTTAAAAGCGGTCATGTTCTCTTTCAAAAATTCCTGCCGGTTCAAAATCATCGCTTTCAGGAAATCTTCATACCGTTCGTATTTTGCATCGAGAACCTTATTGAGGTCGCGGATGACAAATGGTGCGATCAGTTTAGCCATCGTAGGGGATACAATTGAAAGAAGCAGTTCCTTCTTCGTCTTGTAGTGCCGGAAGATGGTGCCTTCTGCGACGCCGGCCTTTTTGGCGATTTGACTGGTAGAGGTGGAGGCATAGCCTTTTTCCGCAAACATTTCGATGGCTGCCTCCACGATTTTCTGCTGCTTATCCGTCAGATTTTCTTCCTGGTCGAATAACTGTTTGAATATATTCTTTTCCTCAGACATTTTTAAACCCCTAACTTGTCGTTCATTCCTACCCTATATTTTACGGTATTTTCGGAGGGCTGCAACATTCAGGACGATGAAGAGTAGAGAAAAGCCGATCAGGACTGATAAATTAAAGAGTAAATCTTCGAATGCATAGCCCCGTATCATGATATCCCTTAATGCGTCGGCCGCATAATAGAGCGGGGTGAAAGGTCCGATCCAGCTCAGCCACTCAGATATGGTATCCAAATTGAATAGTCCCGAGAAGAATATCTGTGGAACGACGACAATCGGAATGAACTGCATCATCTGTAATTCATTTTTAGCAAAAGCGGACAGCAATATTCCAAGAGTAAGTGCGGTGAATGATAAGGAAACGATGATGATCAAGACGTTGAAGAAGCTGCCTTTCATCATCATATCCAGAACGTAGATCGAGTACCATGAAATCAAGGATGCTTGTAAGAGGGTCACGATTCCAAACCCGATCACGTAACTGACGACCATTTCCCAGATTTTAATCGGAGAAGCAAGCAGTCTCTCCAATGTTCCCGTTGTTCTTTCTCTTAAAAAAGATACCCCGCTGATTAAAAAGACGAAGAAAAAGACAAAAAATCCAAGTAGTACCGGTCCGAATGAATCGAACATCTCCATGTCCTTACTTCCGTGCACATACTTTACTTCATCAGAAAGGTTCTGTGAATCAGAAGGGAACAATGTCTGAATCTTTTTCATGACGGCCCCATTGACGGTAGGGTCACTGCCTTCAATGGTAATGGACGGTGAGGTGGGGTCTTCGAATGAGATATAGCCATCGAGCTCTCCACTTTTTACGTCCTTCAATGCCTGTTCGGGATCAGTGTAGGATTGGAAATCCTGTGTATCGAATTTTGCCTCCAGCTGCTGTGGAAGGTCCACTATGGCTACCTTGGCATCATAGTCCTTAGAGTTGAACACTAGGGAAAGCATGCTGAGTATAAGTAGCGGAGCCAGGAACATCAGTGCCAACGTCCGTTTATCACGGAGAAGCTGCTGAAGGATACGGACGACGAATCCTCTAATTCTCAATGGAAACACCTCCATTTTTCAAAAAGACATCTTCAATGGAAGAGACGCCATACGTTTCTTTAATGGCATCAGGGGTGTCGCTTGAAATGATTTCCCCGTGTTGCAACAGGCCGAGTTGGTCGCATCTTTCTGCCTCATCCATGACGTGGGTCGTAATGATCAGGGTCCTGCCTTCCTCTTTCAGCCGATGGAAGCTATCCCAGATGTCTTTCCGTAAGACAGGATCAATCCCGACAGTCGGTTCATCGAGGAACAGGACTTCAGGTTCGTGGAGGAGGGCGATGGCAAGGGATAATCGTCGTTTCATCCCTCCCGAATACTGATGGACCGGTTTATTGAGGTGTTCCAACAGATCGACTGTCGTCATCACCTTTTCGATTTGTTCTTTCCGTTTGGCCTTTTTTAATCCGTAGAGGGAAGCCATGAAAGATAAGTTTTCTTTTGCCGTTAATTCATCGTACAAGGCATCGGATTGAGCCATGTATCCGATGGCCGGGTACAGCTCACTCGCTTTCAGCTTGTTTCCTTTATAGGTGACACTGCCGGATGACGGCGTTTCAAGTCCGATCATCAGCTTGATTAACGTCGTTTTCCCAGACCCGGAAGGACCTAATAAACCATAGATATTTCCTTTTGGGATGTTGAGGGAAACGTTTTTGAGCACTTCCTGAGAGCCGAATGATTTCGATAGATTCTTTAGTTGGAGAATGGAATCCATATGAATCACACCTTTCCAAATAATGAGTGATTACTCACTTATACTATAATTTATGTACGGTCTTTTGTAAAGTGAGTAATCACTCACTACAATATATTCTCCAAATTCATTTATAGAAGAGGACAATAAAAAAAGAGCTTGAGCCATTGGCTCAAACTCTTTTCAAAAGATTATTTCACGTTGTCATTTTCCCATTGATAGCTCCAGAATCGTTCGACGGTCACCCATCTTAGCGCTTCGGGATCATTCTGCTGGATGCCTTTTTCAAGGTCTTTCAGCATCCAGGCTGTTTGAGAGATATGTGCCTTCATAGCGCCGATTTTCTGATCTTTCACCGGTCTGATATCGACGAGGACATCGGGCTTGCCCAGCTCTTCTTCACAATTCTTCGAAAATGCCAGGCAGTGCAGCTTCGGTCTTGATGCCTTCGGGAGGCGACGGACCGCACGTACGACGGCTCTTGCGGTAGCTTCGTGATCCGGATGGACAGAGTAGTCAGGGTAGAATGTGATGATGAGGGACGGATTTAATTCTTCGATTAGCTCCGTCACCATATTCGAAAGCTTTTCATCATTTTCAAATTCAAGGGTCTTATCCCGGTAGCCCATCATGCGCAGATCCTGGATCCCCATCACATCGGCAGCTTTTTGCAGCTCTTTTTTCCGGATTAAAGGGAGGGACTCCCTGGTCGCAAAGGGGGGATTCCCTAAGTTTCTTCCCATTTCCCCTAATGTGAGGCATGCATAGGTGACCGGCGTTCCATTGTTTACATGCGTGGAAATCGTCCCTGATACACCGAATGCTTCATCATCCGGGTGAGGAAAGATGACAAGTACCTGTCTTTCTTTTTCCATTTTTGACCTCTCCTTTTATATATAAAGTTCAAGTAGTTTAATTGAAAGGTTTCGGACTGATTTCAAGTGCGACGGCGAGCTTCCCGTCCCCGCCATGTCCTGCAAGGAGCAGGCGGCCGTGTTCATCAAGTTCATAATGAGTCAGTCCTTCGGCATAAATCCAGCCGAGTTCGATCTTCAAACCGACACGGTAAGGTCCGTCCCCGATGATTTTTCCGTGCTCATAGTTGACTTTCGCGTTGCGGATATATGCCCCCGCCGAGAAGAAGCCCTCATTGAAGTGGGATGCATAGGCCCCGTTGGTGGTTTCTAAATGTATATAAACGTCCTGACGTGCAAGCTGGGTGATGATACCCTGCACATCGGCAATCTTGATCGGTTCCATTCTTTTTCCTCCTTAAGTACAGAAAAGACTCATAACCATTATGTACTATCTTACTAAAATTCATGAGTGAATGCGAAAAGTATGATTGAGGAGGAGAGGTCCGTCCCTCCAAAAAAAGGTGCCAGGCACGAAAGGATTCATTCGTGCCTGGCACTACTTGGCCGGGGGATTATTTTTCGAATCGGTTGTAGGCTCCGTGCATGACGGGTCCTACGTATTCGTTCAGTTTGAAGCCGTGTTTGATGGCGGCTGTGACGAATGTTTTGGCGTTTTGTACCGCTTCTTTCACTTCTTGTCCGTTGGCAAGGTTGGCGGTGATCGCTGCGGCGAATGTACACCCTGCCCCGTGATTATAGGACGTTTCTACTTTTTCTTCTTCCAGGAGGGTGAATTCATTTCCGTCATAAAATAAATCAAGAGCTTTGTCGTGTTGTAATTGCTTTCCGCCCTTGATGACGACGTTTTTCGCGCCAAGATCGTGAATCTTCCTGGCTGCTTCTTTCATCTCTTCAATCGTTTTGATCGGACCCGTCTGGGCAAGCTGACCCGCTTCAAACAGGTTAGGTGTTACGACAGTCGCACGCTGCAAGAGATGTTCCCTCATGGCGTCAGTGGTTTCAGGGTGTAGGACTTCATCCTCACCTTTACATACCATGACGGGGTCGATGACCACTTTATTTAACCCGAATGCATCGATCTTTTTCGCTGCCAGCTCGATGATTTCAACAGTGCCGAGCATCCCAGTCTTCATAGCATCGATCCCGACAGACAGGACCGTTTCCAGTTGTGCTTCAAGTGTATCGATGGACAATGGATGAACGTTGTGATGCCAGTGGTTGTTTGGGTCCATGGTCACCACGGTCGTGAGGGCAGTCATTCCGTATACACCGTGCTCCTGGAATGTTTTAAGATCGGCCTGGATCCCTGCGCCTCCGCTCGTATCGGAACCGGCAATCGTTAGTGTTTTCATTAATGTCATGGTTGCATTCCTCCTATGAAAATAGCTCGTAAAAGTCTGACTAAAGAATATAATATCGACGGGGTAATTACAAATCCTTTTGAGTTTGTATGACGGGAAGTAGACAGCATTGCGATTGAGGCTGGGCATTTATAGCTGCCGATCACCGCATCAGGCATGGTGGCCGTACTTATCCGTTTGAGAGATCAGGCGATGTCCCAGAGCTGATTAAATAGACGGAAAAACTCCGCTTAATTCGCCATGAATAGTAAAAAAGGCTGAAATAAGCGGAAGCATTCCGTCTATTGACTAAAAAAATACAAAAACTAGTGATTTTCCTGTACATAAGCGGAAAACCTCTGCTTATGTACCTCAAAACAAGTTCCATTCTCGAGATAACAGGAAAAACTCCGCTTATTTTACTTCGCTGGTTCCTCAATAAAGAAACTCGCCAAATTTACTACGGCGAGTTTTACTTTCTTATACCAATGATGTTTTAAAAAATTCACTTCAAAAGGACTTGATAAACTTAGAAAGGCTTGGCATTATTATCCGTTGCTTCCTTGGAAGCGACGATGACAAGCTTTCCTTTATCCAGTTCTTCTTCATAGGCATCGGCTTCTGCCTGATTCATGCCGACAGACTTCATTTTCGAGCGCAGTTCATCTCCGCGGCTGTTAAACATATTCCCCATGGATTCAAGGATACCCTGTTCCTTTATTCCAGTGGATTCTGTCCCGGTTGCTTCGGTAATGTGTTTAGAGCGGTGTTTGTCATGTGCGAATACGTAAATGTCATCTTTCGTGTAACCTTCGCTTGTGAACA
Source organism: Rossellomorea sp. YZS02 (assembly GCF_033963925.1). NCBI lineage: Bacteria > Bacillati > Bacillota > Bacilli > Caryophanales > Bacillaceae > Rossellomorea > Rossellomorea sp. YZS02. Next base: position 90,265 of record NZ_JAXBLY010000020.1, read on the forward strand.
TTTCGATTTCTTTTTTTGCTTCTACCGCGTTTTCAGCTGTCTGGACTTTATACATGTTCAATACCCTCCAGTTTTTTGTCTTGCCCTTTCTTTTCCCGTTTATTCCATTTTGAAACTTTCCATAAAATAGAAACTCTTTCCAGCAGAATAATTGTTTCCAAGATTCTACATTATTTCCTATAATAGAAGAGAGGAAGGTGGAAGAAATGACAAGTCAATACAAAAGAATACAGGAAATGGAAGCGATTTTGGCAGATTTAAAAGCAACCGAAAGAGAAACAAGTGCCTCATTGGCGATTGACAATAGAAGCAGTAGACGGTGGAATGTGACAAGAAACATTGTGACAATGTGGAAAAAGAGAGTGGGACTGATCCTTCTGGTAGTCGCACTATTGGCGGGAGGAGCATCTATCGGGATATATTCGTGGTTATCCGGTTCGACTTTCACAGAAGAAAAAGGTTCCTTTGTCGAACGGATCCAGGATATGAGCTCATTGGCTACGGCCCAAGGGTTCGTGAAGGCCGTGATCGAGCAGGAGGATAATCAATTATTCGGTAAAGAAATCAATGCGAATCTGCCCGGAACGAAACGGAAGCTTCTGATGGTTGTTCCCGGAACGGTCCTTGCGGGGGTCGATTTACAAGGGATTGATGAGAAGGATATAGTAGTGGATGATGAAAAGAAAAAAATCACACTCACCCTGCCCCGCGCAGAGATCCTTCAAGAGCCGTCGATCGATACGGACAACATAAAGACGTTTTCGGTTGAAGGCATCTTCAGGAACGATGTGGATTGGAATGAAGGGTTCGCCCTTGCAGAAGTCGCTAAGGATCAAATCAGTCAGGAAGCGATCGAACAGGGCATTCTTCAGGCAGCGGAGAAGAACGCTGAAAAGTCGTTGAAGGGTTTCTTTGAACAAATCGGATACGACGTGACGATTGATTTCCGTAACTAGAAAGGGTGTCTCTTAGTGTCGGCAATTTTTCAAAATGATTGGGCACATATATTGGAAGATGAACTTCAAAAAGAATACTATCAGCATTTAAGAGAATGGTTGAAAGGGGAATATGAAACAAACACCACATACCCTGATATGCATGACATTTTCAACGCGTTTCACTACACGGCGTATGAGGATGTCAAGGTTGTCCTGCTTGGCCAGGATCCCTATCATGGCCCACATCAGGCAGAAGGACTGAGCTTTTCAGTGAAAAAAGGGGTGAAGATCCCTCCTTCATTGCGAAATATGTACAAAGAGCTTCAAGAAGACCTTGGATGTGCGGTTCCCTCTCATGGTTCATTGGTGAAATGGGCGGAACAGGGTGTCCTTTTGTTGAATACGGTCCTGACCGTGCAGGATGGCAAGGCCCACTCCCATAAAGGGAAAGGGTGGGAGCGTTTCACCGACCACGTCATTTCTGTATTGAATGAGCGAGAGAAGCCGATGGTGTTTATACTTTGGGGGAAGCCTGCCCAATCGAAGCAGTCCCTCATCGATTCATCCAGGCATTGTGTTGTGTCTGCACCACACCCGAGTCCTTTATCGGCCCACCGGGGATTCTTCGGAAGCAGACCTTTTTCGAAAAGTAATGCGTTCCTCCATGAAGCTGGAATGGACGAGATCGACTGGTGCATAGAATAGAAATGTTTCACGTGAAACACTCGGGGGGAGGATGCCGCATGAAAAAAGAAGAACGGATCAACTGCTTTCAATGTCACTATTTCTATACGACGTGGGAACAGGCTCATCCCAGAGGGTGCAAAGGGTACGGGTTCAAAACGAAAGCAATGCCTTCACTGGTGGTATTTCAATCTTCGGGAAGTCCCTGTATGAAATTCAAGGCAAAACAAAGATGATATTTGCGAAATCCTTCAATAAGAATTAGGATAAAGACGTACATACTGTATGAGATACCTTGTGGAAGGAGTCAACAAGAGTGAATATCCCACATCAAACATTAATCAAGAAAATCGAACATGAACTCGGAAAGGCGAAGGCTGCAGAAAAGTCCCAGCAGATCCGTGAACATGTGTATTCAATAAAAGCCCTGTGCGAAGTATTGCTTGAGGAAAACAATGGGTCATCTGTCCAACCGACCTATTCAGGGCCCCAGCAAACCTACTTCCAGGAACCCCAGCAGGTTCAGAAACCCGTCACCATCCAAAAGGAAGAGCCTCTTGAAACGGATGACGGAGCCAATGGCAATTCATTATTTGACTTTTAAACAAACGTAGGAGGTTCACCATGAAAACATTTATCATTATCGGTGCCATCAATGCCTTTTTATCCGTTGCACTGGGAGCGTTCGGTGCTCACGCATTGGAAGGGAAGATTTCACAGAAATACATTGATACATGGAATACAGGCGTTCTCTATCAAATGTTCCATGCGATCGGGATCATCATCGTCGGGGTGTTGATGGGAAATGTAACACCTACATCCCTGCTTTCCTGGTCAGGATGGCTGATGCTGATCGGTACGATTCTCTTCTCAGGAAGTCTATATGTACTGAGTCTTTCCGGCATTAAGGTGCTCGGGGCGATTACACCCCTGGGTGGAGTAAGTTTCCTCGCTGCCTGGATCCTTCTCGTCATATTTGCGGCAAAAACATTATAAACATGAAAATACCCTGTAAGGAAGTCAGCTTCCTCACAGGGTATTTTTTTAACGTTGGGAGTAACCTTGCATCGAACCACCTGCACCATATGGGTACTCATATTCAATTTCTTCATCGAATGTAATGTAATCTAAGTAAATCATCGGAATGAGGTACCGTGTCCCGGTTTGTGGATCGCTCAGGATCAGATGATCCCGTCCAGCGGCTTCAATGATCCCCTTGAATACCTTGGCATTCCATTCCTTGTTGTTCTCGAATGTCGTGTACACCGTCGCTACTTTTCCTTTGTTCAACCGAAGAATATTTTCAATGTACGATTCTTCTATCGGAAGCATCCCCGGGACATTTTGAGAAGGTGCTGGAGCATTTGTCGGTGAAGGGATCGAATAATTCCCGCCACCACCTTGCTGTTGGGGATAATACTGTCCTTGACCTTGACCACCACCGTAATACTGACCATAAGGATTATAGGCAGATTGATTATACCCTTGCATATAAGGGTTTGATTGTTGGTTCGCCAAACCGAATACCTCCTTTGAATGAAATTAATATACTTTCGGACAATCACCTTTAGTGGGTTGATAGAAACAGTGGGATTTGAATCGTCCCGCATTGGACTGGTTATACCACTCGGCCGGGCAATTGCCCGCAGGCTTAAAGAACCAAAGGGAATACGAAGCAGGGTGGTACCTGCTGCCCTTGATGGTCTTCCGCGCCAAATCGATTTCCTTTTGCCGCGCCCGTTGATAAAAGTATCCTTTCTGGGTTGCTTCGAATCCACCTGGACTTTGAAATACCATATCCTGAAGATTCGCCAACTTCTTGAAGTCAAGGCAATCGGACCGAACGCGATTCACCCCGACGTTCCCGACCATCAGCATTCCTTGCTGTCCCTCACCCTCGGCTTCAGCCCTCATCAGTCGAGCCAGGAGCTTTACTTCCTTCTCGTTATAAGGAATAACACCCATCTTCCCACCTCACTTTAGAAGATGCTATGTCTCACTATTTGATGTTTATGTAGGGGGGGAATAATATATTCTTGTGTTTTTGGAGAAGCAGGGGGAATGTACTCTTAAGATGAGTGGTTGTTTAATGATTGGACCATTCCTTTCCGCTCCAGGCCCAAGATTCCCGAGGAGGCTCACCGCCAGCCCCGCGGAAAGCGAGCACATGGAGCGGAAATCAACCAGCTCCTATCTAATAAAAAAACGACAAGCCAAAGGGACTTGTCGTTTTTCGTATGGTTAGTTCACATGAAGGAATTTCGCAATGTTTTCTTCTTTTAACAGGTTTCCTACGTAGAAGGTACCGAATTCACCGTAGCGGGCGCTTACTTCATCAAAACGCATTTCGTATACGAGCTTTTTGAATTGAAGCACATCATCGGCGAACAGGGTGACGCCCCATTCGTAATCATCAAAGCCAACAGAACCTGTAATGATCTGTTTCACTTTTCCTGCATATTGGCGACCGATCATCCCGTGACTTCTCATCATGTCACGACGCTCTTCCATCGGAAGCATATACCAGTTATCATTGCCCTGGCGACGCTTGTCCATCGGATAGAAGCAGATATGGTTCGCTTTCGGCAGGATCGGATAGATGCGTTCCTGTACGTACGGATTCTCGTAAGGGTCGCCCTCTGAAGGCATGTAGTTACCCAGTTCCACAACAGAAACATATGAGAATGTCGGGATCGTGAATTCAGCGATTTTCAGCTTGTTGAATTCATTTTCCAACTCATTTAATTCTTCCATTGTCGGACGAAGGATCATTGTCATGAAGTCCGCTTTCTGCCCGACGATCGTGTAGAGGGCATGACTTCCTTCCTTTGCATCCTGCGTACTGTTCAATCGATCTAAAAATCCGTGGAATTCTGCAATCGCAGAGTCTCTTTCTTCACTCGGAAGCATCTTCCATGAAGTCCAGTCCATCGCGCGAAAATCATGCAGGGAATACCAACCATCTAATGTTTGTGCCGGTTCTGCCAACGTAATCACTCCTTAAAGTACTATTTCCAACTTTACTATATCATAGTTTGACCTTAGAGTAAGATTACAAAACCCAATGTCGCTAAAATGGCACAAATCGTGGATAGACCGGGGAATTCTGGAACAGACTATCCTAGGTAGCATGCTTAGGATGGTGAAGGAACGGGTAAAAGAGAAAAGGAATTATTAGAAAACAAAGACTTTTCGTGTGTAACCGATATCATTTCTCCTTTTCCTTGAATTCCTATATGAGAAGAGTATTCTAAGATTGGATATGTATAAATCAAGGAGGTTCCTCTATTGAGCAACTTATTTACCACATTAACAGATAAAGTAAAAGGCAAAGAGTTAAAGATCGTATTCCCTGAGGGGACAGACGAACGTATTCTGACAGCAGCATCCCGTTTGGCAAGCGACGGCATCTTGACACCGATCGTAGTCGGAAACGTGGATGAAGTAAATACAAAAGCGGATCAGCTTGGTGTGAAGCTTGACGGATGTGATGTTGTCGATCCGGCATCATTCCCTGGAATGGACGAGCTTGTGAAAGCATTCGTAGAACGCCGTAAAGGAAAAGCGTCTGAAGAAGACGCAAAGAAAATCCTCCTGGACGGAAACTACTTCGGGACGATGCTTGTCTACACGGGACAGGCTCATGGTCTTGTAAGCGGAGCAGCTCATTCAACAGCTGATACCGTTCGCCCGGCGTTACAAATCATTAAAACAAAAGAAGGCGTCCGTAAAACATCAGGTGTATTCATCATGGTACGCGAAGACGAGAAATATGTATTTGCTGACTGTGCCATCAACATCTCACCTGACAGCCAGGACTTAGCCGAAATCGCGATCGAAAGCGCAAAGACGGCCGAAATGTTCGACATCGACCCACGCGTTGCGATGTTGAGCTTCTCTACAAAAGGTTCAGCCAAATCACCAGAAACGGAAAAAGTTGTTGAAGCCGTTTCTGTCGCAAAAGAAAAAGCACCGGAACTGACGGTCGACGGAGAATTCCAATTCGACGCTGCCTTCGTTCCATCGGTTGCAGAGAAAAAAGCACCTGGTGCCGACATCCAAGGTAATGCCAACGTATTCGTATTCCCAAGCCTTGAAGCTGGAAACATCGGATACAAAATCGCTCAACGCCTAGGGAATTTCGAAGCAGTAGGCCCGATCCTTCAAGGATTGAACGCTCCTGTGAACGATCTTTCTCGCGGATGTAACGAAGAAGATGTGTATAAGCTTGCGTTGATTACGGCGGCTCAGGCGCTGTAATTAAATAGCATGTAATGGAAAGCCGGATCCTTTTGGAGGTCCGGCTTTTTTGTTTGACTGTTAAAGTTCATTCTATTTTTGACAGGTAAAGAATGATGGACATTCAGCTGTCAAAATGAATGCCCTTTTTAACAGGCAAACCAAAAACGAACCCTTGATTGTCCCCCCTTTTTTAGCAAACTCCATTCATATGGTATAATGAGCTCGCATGTTGTCAGTGAAGGAGAAGCGTTATGGATAAAGAAAAAGCATATGCACTGCTTCGTCAAGATCGATGGAGAGTGATTGATCAATCAAGTTTAGGACCGATGTTCGGGGCCTTGCAGTCGTTCGCCATGGATGACACATTATGCACGGTGATCGGAGCAGGCCAGTCAGACCCGACGGCACGCTCGTGGGTCCATCATCAAACGGTCGTGTTGGGTATACAGGATACAAAGCTGCCGTTTCTTTCGGATGCCCTGGAGGTGTTGGAAGAAGCGGGCTATCAATATATTGTGCGAAACTCGGGTGGATTAGCAGTGGTATTGGATGAAGGGGTTTTGAACCTATCATTGGTGTTCCCGGATTCAGAAAAGGGCATAGACATTAACCGGGGCTACGATGCCATGTGGTTACTCGTTCAGGATATGTTCAAGGATTTCGACGTGGAGATCGAAGCGAAGGAAATTACACAGTCGTACTGTCCGGGAAGCTATGACCTCAGCATCAATGATCAGAAGTTTGCCGGGATCTCCCAGCGGAGGATCCGGAACGGGGTAGCCGTTCAGGTATACCTCTGCGTGGACGGAAGCGGCTCTGAACGGGCGAAGCTGATTCAGCGTTTTTATGAGATAGGATTGAAGGATGCGACGACGAAATTTACGTTCCCTGACATTGAGCCTGAAGTGATGGCCTCTTTATCGGAGCTCCTGGGAGTCGAATTATCGATACAAGACGTCATGCTGCGATTCCTGCAGTCGTTGAAAGAGTTCAGCGGTGAGTTTTATAGCAGCGCCCTTCAAGGGGAAGAGTATGGGATGTACGAAACGTATTATCAGCGGGTCGTGGATCGGAATGAGAAAGTGTTGGGATAAATGGGAGAGCTGGACTTCGGTGTGGATCGGGGTCTGGTTTTTTGTTGGTTAAAATTGGTAAAATACGCAAAAAAGTAGATAATGACGCAATTATGGTTGATTTTGACGCAATAAATTCAGAAATGACGCAATCACCCCGGATTTTGACGCAATAAATTCAGAAATGACGCAATCGTGAGGATACACGCCCCTCCTTGAACCCAATACCCACTCTATATCAGCACAAACCAGGTTTAGATAACAGTTTTTAACCAAAATGAACAAACTTTAAGTTTTGTAGAAAGAGATTCTTGGTTAATCCCAATAAAAAACCAGCACGCCCACAGGCGCACTGGTTGGGAATCCATCTATTCAGCCACTTTTTCTAAATTACCGTTACGATCCATTTTAAAACGGGGTGCCTTTGACTCGTCTTCATCGAACACGACGAGCTTTCTGGCACGATTCATGATCTGCATCAATGTTTCGTAGTCTTCCTGCATCGTGACGGAATTGTTTTCAAGGGCTTTGACTTTCTTCTCGAGCTCGGCGTTTTCCTTCCGGATATCGGAAATTTCCTGCCTCAATCGTTGATTTTCAATCTTTACGTAGTCTGAGTTCATGTTGGTTTGGGCCAGATTCTGCAGGAAGGCGATCACTTTCTCGAGTGTGACTTCCCCTTTTAATGCCGATGGCTTCACCACATGATTAGCTGCAGGAGCCTGTTGCGCCACATAGACTTGTTCCTCACTTGCTTCCACCTCATAGTTCTGCTGCGGTTGTTCGGTTTCTTTCCCCAGCTGTTCCGTTTCCGGTACGTAGTTTTCGTACTCGGCGGCGAATTCCAGTTCTTCTTCAGCTTCAGACATTGATAGAGACATAGCATCTAAATCTTCAAATGAAGGGGTAGGTGGCTGATATAATAGCTTTTTCTTGCCGCCTTGATCTTTGCCGAGAATGCGATGGCGCTGCTTACGCTGTTTTTTTGCTAGTTGAAGAGCTTTCTCGTACTGGTGGCGAACGACGGCGTTCCAGCGGAATCCACATGCGGCGGACGTGCGGTTCAGCTTGTCTCCGACTTCTTCAAAGGCATTTAATTGTGTACTGCCTTCACGGACATGTCGCAGGACCGTTTCGGCCAATAATAGATCATTTTCTTCTGTCCAGGCATCCTGTCTTGTTTTCATCATCATTTCATCTCAACTCCCAAAGTTTTCTTAAAGTATTCGTTGATAAAAGGATGGACCATTTTCACCGTTTTTATACGAATATGCTAAAATTATTTTCTGTCTGCTAGTTTCGTTGTATCGGTGGGCTTTTGAGGAGCTGGAAATGATGTGTTCTTGCAATACATGACAGAAAACTGTATTCTATAAATCGATGTTTACGATGAATAAAATCCATTTCAATAGATAGAAAGGGTTGTGGACAGATGGCAAACGAATTTCGTGTTTGCGATGATTGTCAGGCCGTTAACTTAAAGACCTTGATTCCAAAATTAAAAGAAATCGACCCGGATGCACCGATCGACATTGCGTGCCAATCCTATTGTGGTCCAGGGCGCAAGAAAACATTCGCATTTGTGAATAATCGTCCTGTAGCGGCGTTGACAGAAGAAGAGCTCATGGAAAAAGTAATCAAGAAAATAAAGAAATAAAGAAAACTTCCACCTGAGGGAGTTTTTTCTTTTCTTTTGAAAAAAATAAAGGTTTGCGCCCTTAAGGAAAAGGAAACTAGTTAAGGGGTAGAGAATTAATTGAGGAGAGGTTTTTTGTCAAGCGTCCAACTTTTTTTGAAGAAATCGGAACGCTTGGGACTGATCATTCAGAAGCCAAACACCTATTTTTTTCGACAAAATTCGAGATGAAGACCAGGACGTAAGTCGCTATAATAGAAATATGCTAGTTTAGGAAGAGGGTAGAAGATGGAGTATGCCAAGCAGAAATTACATGAAGAAAAAGTATTTAAAGACCCTGTTCACCGCTATGTTCATGTAAAAGATCGCGTGATTTGGGATTTGATCGGGACAAAAGAGTTTCAGCGACTCCGCCGGATCAGGCAGCTCGGGACCACCTATCTGACCTTTCACGGGGCTGAGCACAGCCGTTTCAACCATTCTCTTGGCGTATATGAGATCATCCGCCGGATCGTGGACGATGTCTTCGCAGGAAGGCCGGAGTGGAATCAGGATGAACGGTTATTGTCGTTATGCGCGGCGTTATTGCACGATCTCGGGCACGGGCCTTTTTCCCATTCCTTTGAAAAGGTGTTCCACCTCGATCATGAGCACTTCACACAAGCCATCATCCTGGGAGATACCGAGGTGAATGCGGTTCTAAGCAAGGTCGCTCCGGAATTTCCGAAGCATGTGGCGGAAGTGATTGCGAAGACGTACAGTAACAAGTTGGTCGTCAGTCTGATATCAAGCCAAATCGACGCCGACCGCATGGATTATTTGCAACGTGATGCCTATTTTACAGGGGTAAGTTACGGTCATTTCGACATGGAGAGGATCCTTCGAGTCATGAGGCCGCGTGAAGATCAGGTTGTCATCAAGCAAAGCGGGATGCACGCCGTGGAAGATTACATCATGAGCCGTTATCAGATGTACTGGCAGGTGTACTTCCATCCGGTGACGAGAAGTGCAGAAGTGATCCTGACGAAGATTCTACATAGGGCGAAGGAGCTTCATGAAGAGTTTTACTCCTTCAAGCAAAGCCCGATCCATTTCTACTCCCTATTTGAGGGTGAAGTGTCGCTTCAGGACTATTTAAAGCTGGATGAAGCGGTCATCATGTATTATTTTCAAATTTGGCAGGAAGAAGAAGATCCGATATTACGGGACTTGTGCGAGAGGTTCATGAACAGGAATCTCTTCAAGTACGTCGAGTTCGATCCTGCGAAGGAGTACAAGAAGCACAGTGAGCTTGAAGCCCTCTTTAAAAAGGCGGGGATTGATCCCGATTACTACCTGGTGGTGGACTCATCTTCAGACCTTCCTTACGATTTCTACAGGCCGGGCGAGGAAGAGGAACGGCTCCCGATTCATTTGTTAATGAAGAATGAGGAGCTTCGTGAATTGTCCAGGCAGTCGGACATCGTGGATTCCATCTCCGGAAAGCGCCGGACCGACCACAAATTATACTATCCAGTGGATTTACTATATGACGAATCGACGAAGAAGAATATTAAGAGACAAATAAGGAAGATTCTAGAACTGACATAAATGACACTACAGCCAATGAGGATCTGACATATGCGATACTAGGAGTAGGAGATGAAGTACATTGTTGAAAGACCATGCAAAACTGATGAGTGCCTTCTTAGCCTCTGGCGAAGTGGTGGGAAGGAAGAAGCTTCAGAAGATGATATTTATCGCCAAGAAGCTTGAATTCCCGTTTCAGGAAAAATTTCAATTTCATTTTTATGGCCCGTATTCGGAAGAATTGACGCTTCGGGTGGAGGAACTCTGTAATATGGGGTTCATTTCGGAAGTAAAGGAGAAAAAGGGGGGATATTACCAATACCGCTACACGGTCACGAAAGAAGGGGAAGACTTCCTGCAGATTTATGAAAAGGAAATGCCCCACTTAAAGGATTGCCTCACGGATATGAACATACAATCAGCACGCTTCCTTGAACTGGTTTCAACCGTCTTATATTTTGACAACCTTCCAAAAGAAGAAGTCGTGGAGAAAGTATTCACACTCAAGAGCAAGCAGAAATACACAGAAGAAGAAATCGACGAAGCCTTCGCCTACATCGAAGGACTAAAAACGAAAAAAATCGTTCAGTAGAGAACGTTCTTATATGAGATAAGGGGATCGCCCGTTTTGAGGCGATCCCCTTTTCACACTATTTAGGTGTCTGATCCATTTTTTCAATGATCCGATCAAGCTTTTCTTCAATTTGCTTATCTTGTTTCTGCTGCTGGATCCGTCTATTCCGCCATCCTTTTGCCACCATAAAAAAGAACACGACAATGGCTAAAAGGAGAGCCATCATGAACAGTTGGAAGACGACATCGCCGATATTGAAGTCCATATCACTCAAATCCTTTCCATATGTGTATGGTATATCGTATTCTTCAGATGTGAATGTTGCCCATTTTTTCTGAATAGATCCATTTGGAGGGATAAAGAGAAAGCCTGCCTTGAGAGCAGGCAGACTTAGATGAATTATTGATCGCTCAGTCTCTTACCGCCGACGGCATAGTGACCTTTTGTCATTTCTTCGATGAACACGACAATTTTCTCTTCAGGTGCTCCCGTTGTTTCGCTTACGGCTGTTGTCACTTTTTCGACGAGGGCCCGTTTTTGTTCTTCTGAACGGCCTTCGAGCATTTTGACGGTGATATAAGGCATTATGATTCGCTCCTTGCTTTGGGATTTGGTACAATCTGTGGTAGGCTCGTACTCTTTAAATGTAATGGGTAGGGAATGAGAGAGCAAGTTTGATATGATAATGTCATGAATGCAGGAATTTTTCTGTATACTATGGAATAAGGAAGTAAATCATTTTTTAAAGGAGTATACATACTTTGGATACCATTAGCTCACTTTTTGAGTCGATTTCCGTCTTCCGATTGGAGGAGCTCCCGTTCGTCGTGATCGCCCTCGTCATGGCCTTTACGGTTCATGAATTCGCCCACGCCTTTGTGGCATACAAATTCGGGGATACGACAGCGAAGGATCAAGGAAGACTCACATTAAATCCGATTCAACATCTGGACCCGTTTGGGACCCTTTTAATATTAATTGCAGGCTTTGGTTGGGCACGACCGGTTCCGGTCATGAGATCCCGTTTCAAAAACCCGCGCCTGGCAGGAGTGCTCGTATCCGTTGCAGGTCCACTGAGTAACTTCCTGCTCGCGTTCATTGCCTTCGGGATCTTTTACTTTTTTGTAGGGGTGACGGGTGGTGTCGGTGTTCCACCGTTCATCATTGATCTCTTGCAGATGATCGTTTACTTGAACGTATTATTATTCGTGTTTAATTTACTGCCGTTCCCTCCACTGGATGGGTACCGGATCATAGAGGATCTGTCCCCGAATCATGTCAGGGCAAAACTGTCCCAGTATGAGCAATACGGCGTTCTACTCTTTTTGATCATTGTGATCACGCCGCTTGACGAATTTACGATCTGGCCGCTATTACAAGGTGGTATGACTGCGACCAACCAGGCATTCAGTGCGATATTCACGACGATCTTTTCAATCTTTAGCTAGAGGAGTGAAGTTTCATGGAAAAGAAAAAGAACATTGGTTTCAACATCATCAAAAGTGATCCGACAGACGGCCACGGTGGTTACGGGGTAGGTTCATTGAGCCTTGATAATGTCTCCCCTGTCATGATTGATGTAGAAGAAGGGGAAGCAACGATCGAGATCGGTGCCATGCACGCAAGAAGCCCGATCGAAAAAGGAATCAAATTCACCAATAACCGCGAGGACTCCGCAGGCGGTAAGCCGTACTGGCTGATCTGGGTGACCATCGACCGGATGGAAGACGGCCCGTACTATGCAGGAGTGACAGCTTGTGAGCTCGTCGTGAACCGCGAAAAGCGCAGAGGCTACAAGTCCATGCCGGAGCACGTGAATAATATGGATAAGTCCATCAAACGGAAGATCGTCCTTGACCATCTGGACGACAAATCCAAAGGCATTCTCAAGGACTTTTTAACGAAGCATGATGCAGGCATGTGGGAACGCTCAAAGGATGAGCTTAAGGAAGCGTTAAAAATATAAAATCATCCTTTTGTGAACAAACTGTGACATTTATTTGAATATGTCGTTCACATCTTGCCCTTATGGAAGAAAAAAAGTACACTTAAATCACAGTTTGCACATAAACTAGGACATGAAAGACCCCGGGTTCGCACAAACCCGGGGTTTTTCGTTTTGGTTTTATAGCTATATAGTGTGTGATTAGGGGTTGGTTCGGTAAAATGGGATTTCGTTGAGCCGGTTTCGGTTTGACTTGTGTCAGTTCACGGGAAACTTGTGCCAAATGGTGAACACTCATTTTTCTAGAAAGACTACCTCCGCTTTTGGAGATGTCCAGCTCCGGCGGCTAGTCCCTCGAGGTCATAAGACAAGAACGCCAAAAAGGCAAAGAGCGCCTTTCCGACGTTCTTGTCTTATGCTTGTCGGGCCTGACCAAGCCGCCTCCGCTTTTCTGTTAAAAAATCCAATCCTTTACTTTATTGTACCAAGACTTTTTCTTTTTCTCCGGTGCCTGTTCTTTCGGAGCTTCTTTTTCCCCTAAATGTTCATGGCAGTATTCCGTCGGCTCGGTTCCTTTCACGAAGTAGGTGAAGCGCTGCACCGGGCAATCTTCAGTGGCGAGCAGTCCGTTATGCGGATTCACTGCTACACCGACGACGCCTTTTGTCGGTTTGAAGTTTTTGACCGGTTCATCCTTTAAAGCTTCTTCCATGAAGTGGACCCAGATTTTCTTGGCATAGTATTTATCGTCGACGAGTGAGATTTCTTTTTCTCTGTCGTATCCGGTCCACACTCCCGCGGTCAGTTGAGGGGAGTAGCCGATCATCCAGTTGTCCGTGTTGGTCGTGCCGGATTTACCTGCGTAGGGACGGGTCGCGTCTTTTCTGATTTGGATCCCTGTCACCGTCGAGTAATCATTGAGCTTCGGATCGAATATCCCTGTCAGCATATGGGTCATGACATAGGTGAGGTCCGGATCGAGTACTTGCTCTTTTTTCGATTCATGTTCGTAAATGACGTTCCCGGACCAGTCTTCCACTTTCGTAATGAAGACGGGCTTCACTTTGTAGCCGCCGTTGGCAAAGATGCTGTAGGCGTTGACCATATCGATGACTCTTGCCCCGGATGTCCCGAGAGCCGATGAAGGGTATTTCTTCACCCTGGTCGTTAAGCCGAACTTTTCTTTTGCCGTTTCGGGCAAGGTGTCCTGGCCGATGAAGAGGTGGGTCTTCACAGCGTAGACGTTATCAGACAGTGCGATTGCCTGGGCAAGGGTGATATCACCATTTGCATATTTATTGTTGTAATTATGAGGGGCATACTTTTTTCCATTATCGAACGTGAAGGACGTCAATTCGCTCTTCATCGTGGTAGAAGGCGTAAACCCCTGCTTTAAGGCAGAATAGTAGAGAAGCGGCTTGATGGTCGATCCCGGCTGGCGGATGGCCTGTACGGCACGGTTGAACGGACTTTCTTCATAATTCCGTCCCCCGACGAGAGCCGTCACATACCCATTTTTCGGATTCATGGAGACGAATCCAAGCTGGATATCGGATTCTTCGGAAATCTGTTCCTTCACGACTTTTTCAGCAACCTTTTGATGATTGGGGTTGAGTGTCGTATAGACTTTCAAGCCGCCCATCTCGATGGTACGTTCTTCAATTCCCAAGTCCGAACGCAAGATACTTTTCACCACATCTTGAAAATAGGGGGCGGTTTCTACCTTTTCATGGGCATGTTCGCCTGTGATGCGGATCTGGGCTGCTTTGGAAACGGCTTGCTGCTCCTTAGATATGAACCCGTCCTCGGTCATGGACTGAAGGATAAGCTCCTGACGCTTCTTGGCATTGTCCATATGAGTAACGGGTGAATAGTAAGATGGTGCTTTCGGTATCCCGGCAAGCATGGCCGCTTCGGATACGGATAATTGATTGGCGTCCTTTCCGAAATAGTACTGACTGGCTGCCTGGACCCCATATGCACCGTGTCCGTAATAGATGGTATTTAAATAGCCTTCTAGAATGTCCTTCTTGGAGTAGTTCATCTCGATTCTTATTGTATAGAGGGCTTCTGAGATCTTTCGTTTCCACGTTTTATCGTGGGAAAGAAATAGATTGCGAGCGTATTGCTGTGAAATGGTACTTGCTCCCTGTACCTTCGACATGGCTTTGACGTCGGCGAGTGCCGCTCCTGCCATCCGTTTTATATCAAATCCGTAATGCTCGTAGAAGCTTTTGTCTTCGATTGAAATGGTCGCTTCAATGAGGGCCGGAGAAATTTCTTTCAGCCCGACCCAATAGCGCTTCTCCCCTGTATTTGATTCTCCTATGACAGAACCGTCCTCACTGTAGATCAAAGTAGATTGAGGGACGGCGAGAGGCGGGGGACCCTGGACCTTGGCGTAGATCAAAACCCCCATGATCCCGAGCATAAAGAGGACCATAGCCGCGAGGGCCCCCACCACTGCAAATCTCGCATATTTTTTTGTCTTCTCCATTCGAGCCATCAGTTCCATACCTCTCCCTGCTTTCCCTGCAAAGGCCCGCATTTCTTGAGGGACGGACCTTGGATTTTTTTATATCAGTGCATTGGTTTATACTGATTAACGTGTAGTATTAGTATGAAAAGATTTACGAGATTTTAAACCTCAAAGGTTTAGAAAAAATTTCACTTGAAATTTTGCTAGATTCCACTATACTTTTTCTCATGTTTGTATTTATCATGATAGGGAAGGATAAAAATGACGTCCTTTGCGGATGTTTTTATAAATAGGAGTAAAGCCCGTTATGTCAGGCTTTCGCTTAACTTTGTCCTCTAGGTGAACGTGTGAAAACTCAAACTAGTGGTATACGATTTTTTTCAGCTTGGTACGGCAGCAGCGAGAAAATCGATAAAAATTGAAAAACAAGAAGGGAAGTTGAAACAATGAGTGGACTTTGGTACACAGAGAAACAAACAGAAAACTTCGGAATCACAATGAAAATCAAGAAGACTTTACATACAGAGCAAACGGATTTTCAATATCTAGAAATGGCTGAAACAGAAGAGTGGGGCAATATGCTGTTCCTTGACGGGATGGTCATGACGAGCCAGAAGGATGAGTTCGTTTATCATGAAATGGTCGCACATGTTCCATTATTCACGCACCCGAACCCAGAGACAGTATTGGTTGTAGGTGGCGGAGACGGCGGCGTCATCCGTGAAGTGTTAAAGCACCCGAGCGTGAAAAAAGCGGTTCTTGTTGAAATCGATGGAAAAGTGATCGAGTATTCGAAGAAATATCTTCCGGAGATTGCGGGAGAATTAGAAAACGAGCGCGTGGACGTACAAGTGGACGATGGCTTCATGCATATCGCGAAAAGTGAAAACGAATATGACGTAATCATGGTGGATTCCACTGAGCCAGTCGGACCAGCAGTGAACCTATTCACAAAAGGTTTCTACGCAGGAATCTCGAAAGCATTGAAAGAAGACGGAATCTTCGTCGCTCAATGTGATAACCCATGGTTCAAGGCAGATCTTATCCGCCAGGTACAAAGCGACGTGAAGGAAATCTTCCCAATCACACGCCTGTACACAGCGAATATCCCAACATACCCAAGTGGCCTATGGGCTTTCACCATCGGCTCCAAAAAGCACGACCCAATCGAAGTACCTGCAGAGCGTTTCCACGACATCGAAACCAAATACTACACACCGGAACTGCACAACGCAGCCTTCGCCCTGCCGAAATTCGTTAAAGACCTGACAAAATAAGTTTGAGGGACGGACCTCAAATTTCAAGGTGAAATCCTATAATATCAAGGAGGGACGGGCCTGAACCAAGGTCCGTCCCTCTAAATAGAGAGGTTGAAGAATATGCGTTTTGATGAGGCTTATTCAGGTAATGTGTTTATTAAGAGTCATCCTTCTTATGAGGATAGCCAGGTAGTCCTTTATGGGATGCCGATGGATTGGACGGTGAGTTACCGTCCGGGTTCCCGTTTCGGTCCTGCCCGTATCCGCGAGGTGTCGATCGGATTGGAAGAGTACAGTGCGTACTTAGACCGTGAGCTTGAAGAAGTGAAATATTATGACGCAGGTGACATTCCGCTTCCTTTTGGTAACCCGCAGCGAAGCATCGATATGATAGAAGACTATATCGACGGCCTTCTTGGCGACGGGAAAATCCCATTCGGAATGGGTGGCGAGCACCTTGTTTCATGGCCGGTCATGAAAGCCATCGCGAAGAAATACCCGGACCTTGCGATTATCCATATGGACGCTCACACGGATCTTCGTGAAGAGTATGAAGGGGAGCCATTATCCCACTCAACTCCGATCCGCAAGATCGCTGAGCATATCGGACCGAAGAACGTCTATTCATTCGGAATCCGTTCAGGGATGAAGGAAGAATTCCAATGGGCAAAGGAAAACGGCATGCACATCTCTAAATTTGAAGTGCTTGAGCCGTTGAAGGAAATCCTTCCTCAGCTTGCAGGACGTCCTGTCTATGTAACGATCGACATCGACGTATTGGACCCTGCCCACGCTCCTGGAACTGGAACCGTGGACTGCGGCGGAATCACTTCGAAGGAATTATTGGCATCGATCCATGCGATCGCTCACTCTGACGTCAATGTCGTTGGTGCAGACCTTGTAGAAGTAGCGCCAATTTATGATCCATCCGAGCAGACAGCGAATACGGCAAGTAAGCTGATCCGTGAGATGCTTCTTGGTTGGGTAAAATAAAACACTTCACAGCCCTTTCTGATTGACAGAGGGGGCTGTATTTTTATATTATATGTTTAAAGTTTTAAACATATAAACCAATTAGAGGGACGGACCTCTTTTACAAAAGCTGTTTTTGTATACATTGTTGCTTTTGAAGTAGCGAGTGGCGGTTGATTTCCGCTACAGGTGCTCGCTTTCCGCGGGGCTGGCGGTGAGCCTCCTCGGCTACGCCTGCGGGGTCTCACCTGTCCAGCGTTTCCCGCAGGAGTCGAGCACCTTCCGCTCCAATCAAC